>JAXIPG010000120.1:0-25808 GCA_045403045.1 Terrimicrobiaceae bacterium | reverse complement strand
TCGACTTTTATGGGTACGCTCGCTGCAATCTCGTTGTGGCTTCGCGAGCTGGGCGAGGGCGGTTTGTCTGTCGTCAATCTCAATGAGCGAAACGCCGAATCACTGCTTAGCTTGGGGTTGTACCAGCTTTTAAACGTTCGTGTGAGCGCCATAAGAGAGGACGGGCAAGCTCTTCCAATACCGCTGAAAGAGGAAGACCGCACCGCCCGGGCACAGACGATGCTGGAAGCTCACGAGGCCTTGATCAAAACGGCGTCTGAAAATCTGCCGAAATTCAAGGACCTCATTCAATACCTCAAGGAAGAGTTGCATCTGCCGAAATAACTTTGCCGTAACGGCGAATTCGTCTTGCTTCCGCATGTCGATCTTCCGGACGCCATTCTCGAGATTCATGCCCTCACGGGCTTTGCAAACGCTCCCGTTGTTCGCGCGGATGTTCTTCAATGGCGCCCGCCCCAGGCAAGCTGCGAAGCCAGAGCCAGGGCGCGACCGAGGGTGTGACCCTGGCTCAAAGACTGTTGGATCCAGCTTACCGCGTTGTGGCGGACCAGCGCCGGTTCCTGCGAAGTCGCATTTGGGTCGTTTTGCATGTCGCCCGCGAGCATTTGCCAGGCCTTCCCGCCCCGAGCCTGACGATCCTCTCAGTCTTCAGGCGGAAACTTTCTCACCACTTCCGCAATTAACGTGATCTCCGTTCCCGCAAACAGCGCGACAGGGAACACTCATCGGGCTTCGGGATACCACAACTCTTGTGTCAGTTCTCCAAGCCATCGGCTAACTCCGAAGGGCTCGATCTGCTCGAAGCTGACTCCATCGACTCCGGCTACCCCGCCGCTGGCAAGGCATCTGCGCCACGCCTCGGCCTCGCTCTTTCCTGTCTCCCCAACTCGGGTTTTCCTTCCCGCAGGAGCTTAATTGCGTACGGTGTTAGAGTCATTTCACTCTAGGTCTGACAGGCTGCTACCGGAAGAACGCCCGGAGGAAGTCTGGATCGCGAAATCCTGTTCCGCGTCCAAGACGAACGATGATAAGGTCTTGCGAGGGCGAAATATAAACGCGCTGACCGTGAGAGCCGACCATGGCTATCAGGTCGGAAGGCGCGTTCTTTGACAGGCACGAACGTGCCCACGCAGGCCGTCGGGACGAAATCGCTTCTTCGACGTCACATTCGACGGCGTCCTTTCCTGGCGCGTACCGGTTCAGCCAAAAACCAAGGCCGTACATCGGATTCGCCGCAGACCCCGTAGATGCCGTGCGAATCAAGGAGGAGGGGACGCGCGAGAAGATGCGATTCCAGCCCTCGCGCCGCACGGCCTTTCCGGCGGCTAGCAGGTCGCGGGCGGACAGGTGTGCGCCCGCGGAAAAATAGGGATTTCCGAGCCGGTCTCGTCTCCAACCTCCAGGCTTGATGCCGAGTGGATCAAACAAGGCGCCATCGATCCAGACAAGTGGTGATCTTTCAAGCTTTCGCGCCATGAGCGCTTCCAGGGCTTCGTAGTGCGATGGGCCGTAGGCGAATGCCTCACCCGGAGTCGAAACCACGGGAAGCTTCAGAGCGGCCTTCTCCTTGTTGCGGAGATTTGCCGAATAGATTTCTTCGAATCCGGGGGAAAGACCCGACGTTTGGTTGAGTAGATCTCGGACGGTGATCCGCCGTTTTCGAGGGTCATTTTGCCATTCGGTCAGGGTTAGGCTCACCGGCTCGTCAAGCTGCAGCACGTTGCGGCCTATTGCGGTAAAGGTCCCCAACGCGCAGAGGCTCTTGGTGATACTATAGACGTTTTCGGTCTTGCCCCGGGATCCGCCGGTGCCATAGCGCTCCATGCGGAGACGGCCATTTTGCCAGACGAGAAGCGCCCGTTCGCCATGCCCGGCTGAATATCGGGCAGCGTCATCTGTGCCGGCGAAAGCCTGCATGCAGAATGTAGCGAGGAGCGCGATAAATGCGCCACCCTTGATTCTTGAGACTTCCAGGGAAAAGGCACTCTTCGTGCGCGGGGCGACGACGATTCCGATGGGCATCATGCTCGGTAAGGGGTGTCCTTTTTGCGCGAAAATGCAAGCTTGAAGAAGGGTTTGCGGACCTTGGCTTCATTCGGACGAACGGCGTAGTCCGGCCGCGCTTTGAATTTCGGAGTTGCTTTCGGGGTTGTTCGCAGCCATAGTTTTTTTACACAGGAGACACAATGAACGCTACACTTACCGCAGTAAGCCAACTGGATCAGCTTAAGCAATTTACGACGGTCGTCGCTGATACTGGGGATTTTGAATCGATACGGAAGTATGCTCCGCAGGACGCCACAACAAACCCGACCTTGATTTTCAAGGCGGTTCAACTTCCTGAATACAAGCCGCTGCTTGAGAAGGCCGTCGCCGACAATAAGGGCTCGTCGCTGAGCGGCCCCGCTCTTCACAAGAAGATTATTGACGATTTGTTGATTGCGTTTGGTTTGGAGATTCTTGAAATCGTTCCGGGCCGTGTCTCCACCGAAGTTGATGCCCGGTTGTCATTCGATCCGGAGGCGACGGTTCAGAAGGCGCGGTATCTCATCGGTCTCTACGAAAAAGCCGGCATTCCGCGCGAGCGGATCCTAATCAAGATCGCATCGACTTGGGAGGGGGCTCGTGCTGCTGAGATCTGCGAAAAAGAAGGCATCCACTGCAACCTGACTCTGATGTTTTCGCTGGCGCAGGCCATTGCGTGCGCGGAGGCGGGAGTCACCCTCATTTCGCCCTTTGTCGGCCGAATCTACGACTACTACAAGAAGACCACCGGCAAGGAGTATGTGGGCGCCGAAGATCCGGGCGTGCAGTCGGTCCAGAAGATCTATGCATATTACAAGAAGTTCGGATACAAGACCCAGGTTATGGGCGCCAGTTTCCGCAATATCGGTGAGATTCTTGAGCTTGCCGGCTGCGATCTGCTGACCATCAGTCCCGATCTCCTGGCAAAATTACAGGAGTCAGATGGGCGTGTGACGCGGAAGCTGAGTCCCGAGGCTGCAAAGTCTGCGAATATTGAGCGTATTGAAGTCACGGAAAAAGTATTTCGTTGGCTTCTTAATGAAGAGGCTATGGCGACAGACAAGCTTGCTGAGGGCATCCGCAATTTCGCCGCGGATATCGTGCGCCTCGAAGCAATGATCGCCAAGGCCTTCTAAGCGTGTTCAAGGCTCTCGGTGCCGTCCTACTGGCTCTCTGTACGGTTGCTTCGTCCGTCCATGCGACGACCGCAGGCGTTGATCACCCCGGTTCCCTGCCGATCTTGCTTAGTATAGACAGGGTCCGCGCCGGATTGAAGCTGGATTCGTTGCAACGCGCGTTGCTCGATTCATTGCGCGGCGAGTATAAGTCCGCTGCGCGTAAGCTGACGAATCCCATGCCGGTGACAGCGCAGGAACGCGCCGCTGCCGAGAAACGGCTTCTCCAGCTCAACGAGCGATTCAACAAGCGGGCTCTTTCGGTGCTCAACGACGACCAACGTGCGAAATTGTCTGAAATCGAAGGCAGGTTTCTTGGCGCAACCATGGTCTATGCGCCGAGCGTGCAGGCAAAGCTCGGACTAACAGAGCAGCAGAAGCAGCAGGTCGAAGGCATCCGTCGGCAAGGCGTTGCCTACGTAGGAAAGATCAACCGCAAGTTTGAAGAGGGGAAAATTAGCCAGCAGCAGCGTCTCCAACTCCTCAGGAGCCGCCGAACCTCGCAAGGCGCTGAGATCCTCCAAGTATTGACACCCAAGCAGCGCAACGCCGTGCTCGCCTTGGAGGGCAAGAAGCTCGCGAGTTGAGGACAGTCGGGTGTCCGACTCGTACGACCGGGTCGAATATTCCGGAAGGCTGAGGTGTCAAATTTCCGCCCACGCGGCGGGAACGGGGTTTTTTTTGCGCCTTTAAGGGTTGTGGGAAAAACGTTTGGGTTGCAACCTCAGGATTTTTCCGCATGAAGTGCGGGGACGCGTAAATGAAGATCTATCTCGACGGTGAGTATTGCGACAAGGAGGACGCCAAGATCTCAGTGTTTGATCATGGTTTGCTTTATGGCGACGGCGTGTTTGAGGGCATCCGCTTTTATCACGGCAGGGTCTTCCGGCTGACGGAACATATCGACCGCCTTTACAACTCCGCCAAGGCCATTTGCCTGCAAATCCCACAAGGGAAGTCCGCGATTATTGAGGCGGTGCTGGAGACTATTCGCAAGAACGAGCTTCATGATGGTTATGTGCGCCTAGTGGTGACGCGCGGAAGCGGCGATCTGGGATTGAATCCGGCGTTGTGCCCGCGGGCCACTGTGTTCATCATTGTCTCCAAGATCACGCTTTATCCGGAGGAAATGTATCGAAACGGCCTGAATGTTGTGACCTGCGCTACGCGGCGCATCCCGCACGGGGCCTTGAGCCCGATGGTCAAATCACTTAACTATCTCAACAACGTGCTCGCGAAAATCGAAGCGCAGCAGGCAGGGGCGGGCGAAGGTCTGATGCTCAATGAACAGGGTTTTGTGGCAGAATGCACGGGTGACAATATCTTTACGGTGAAGGATGGCGCGATCTTCACACCGCCGATCTCCTCCGGGGCGCTCGCCGGAATCACTCGGGCGGTGGCTTTTGAAATGGCGGGGGAACTTGAGATTCGCATCAGCGAACCGGAGATGACGCGATACGACATTTTCACTGCCGATGAGTGTTTCTTAACAGGCACTGCTGCTGAAGTCATCCCAGTGGTGAAGCTCGACAGCCGTGTGATTGGAGACGGAGCGCCTGGACCAGTCACACGCCGTTTGATCGATCGGTTCCACCAGTTGACAGAGACGACAGGGACAGCGATTTATTGAGTGGTATGCAATGCGATGTTTGCCAACATAAGGAGGCTACGGTTTTTCTTACGCAGATTGTCGGCGGCAAGATGCAGAAGGTGAACCTCTGCGAGGCTTGCTCGAAGGAAAAGGGCGTGAATGACCCGACAGGCTTCGCGCTCGCCGATCTTTTGCTTGGCATGGGTGCGGCTCAGGATATTGAGCGCTCACCGAGCGGCATCGCCTGCCCGGTTTGCGGCTTCACTCAGGCGGACTTCAAGAAGACGGGGCGCTTGGGCTGCAGTGCCTGCTATGACGTGTTCGGCGAAAGCCTCGAATCGATGCTCAAGAATATGCACAAAGGTTCCGAGCATGTCGGCAAGGCGCCCGCGAGCCTTTTGAAGAATCGCCAGCTGGATGCTCAGATCAAAAACCTTCAATCCAGCCTTGAAAGGGCTGTGGCCGAAGAAGAATACGAAAAGGCGGCCGACCTGCGCGATCAAATCCGCCGGATAGAATCCGGCCAGCGAGTATGAAAATCTCCAAGATCATTGCCAAGACGGGTGAATGGCTCAACGGGGACGGGCCACACCGCCAGATTGTGGTGACCAGCCGGGTGCGTTTGGCGCGCAATCTCAAGGGAAAGCCGTTTCCAGGCTGGGCCAAGAAGGCGGAACGCATCGAGGTACTGAAGACCGCGAAGGCTGCTGTCGTGCAGTTGCCGGCGATGGACGATGCCTTCTCAGAGAATCTCGAAGCCCTTTCTCCATTGGAAAAGCAGGTTCTTGTTGAGAGGCATCTGATCAGCCGCGAACATGCGGCCAAGGGAGTTGGCAGCGCGGTGGTGATGAATCCCGCGCAGAGTCTGAGTTTCATGATCAATGAGGAGGATCATCTGCGGATGCAGGCAATGTGCTGCGGGCTCCAGCTTGGAAAGGTCTTCGCCATGATCAATCAGGCCGACAGCGAACTGGAGCCGCTGCTCGATTTTGCCTTTCATCCGAAGCTTGGCTATCTCACGGCTTGCCCGACGAACGTCGGCACCGGAATGCGTGCCTCGGCAATGCTTCATCTGCCTGGGCTCGTCATGAGCGACCAAATGAACAAGATCATCAACTCCGTGAATAAGATAGGCCTTGCCGTCCGGGGTCTCCATGGCGAAGGCACCGAGGCCATGGGAAACTTGTTCCAGGTTTCCAATCAGATTACGCTTGGCGAGACGGAGGACGAAATCATCGAGCGGCTCAAGAAAGTCATTGAAACCATTATCGAGCACGAACAAAACGCTCGCCTGCTTTTGGTCCAGCGCAAGCCGGTTGCGCTCCTCGATCAGATTGGGCGCGGCTATGGCGTTCTCTCGCACGCCCACTCGATTAGCTCGAAGGAAGCCCTCAACCAGCTTTCGGTTATTAAGCTTGGCATTGACCTTGGACTTTTTCCGGAATCTCACCGCTTCCCGGTCGATGAGCTCTTCTTCGAGACCCAGCCTGCGCATCTCCAGAAAGGCGTTCAGGCGCAAAAAATGTCGGCTGAGGAAAGGGACGCCTTGCGCGCCAACTTGATTCGCGCCAAACTGAAGGGCGTTCCTGAGCCGGATACTACAAAGATTACAATAAAACCCTCCGGATCGCAGGAAAATGATGAATAACTTCACACCTCGCGCGCAACAGGTCCTTGCTCTTGCCCGTAAGGAAGCGGACCGCTTCAACCACAATTATGTCGGGACTGAGCATTTGCTTCTTGGTCTCATCAAGCTGGGGCAAGGGGTCGCTGTAAACGTGCTTCAAAAGATGGGGCTCGATCTTGAAACCGTCCGTATGGAGGTCGAGAAGCAGGTGGGTTCGGGTCCGGAAACCAAAATGGTCGGGAATATTCCCTATACGCCACGCGTGAAGAAGGTGCTTGCGCTTGCGGGCAAGGAAGCCAAGGCACTGCAGCATTCCTATGTTGGCACAGAGCACATCCTCCTGGGTCTGCTCCGTGAAGGCGAAGGCGTTGCCGCGCGCGTCTTGAAGAGTCTCGAAATCGACATCGAACGCACCCGAAACGAAATCCTTAAGGAGCTCGATCCAAACTTCGCTCCCCAGGAAGAGAGCGAAGGCGTCCCTGCTGAAACCGGAGGAAAGAAGGATTCGAAGACGCCGGCCCTACGCGCCTTTGGACGCGACCTGACGGAGCTCGCCAAGAAAAATGAGCTGGATCCCGTCATCGGACGCGCCGACGAGATCGAGCGTGTGATCCAGATTCTTTGCCGCCGCACCAAGAACAATCCGGTCTTGATCGGTGAGGCGGGCGTTGGCAAGACCGCCATCGCCGAGGGCCTCGCACAGGAAATCGTCGCCGGCGAGGTGCCTGAACTTCTCCGCGACAAGAAGGTCATCACTCTCGATCTGGCTCTAATGGTTGCAGGCACAAAGTATCGGGGCCAATTTGAGGAGCGCATCAAAGCCGTGATGGATGAAATCCGCCGCACCAAGAACGTTATCCTTTTCATTGACGAGCTTCACACGATCGTCGGCGCCGGCTCAGCGGAGGGTGCGATGGACGCCTCGAATATCATCAAGCCCGCCCTCTCCCGTGGCGAGTTGCAATGCATCGGCGCGACAACGCTCAACGAATACCGCAAATATATAGAGAAGGACGCCGCGCTCGAGCGTCGCTTCCAGACCGTGAAGGTGGAGGCGCCAAGCGTTGACGAGACCATTCTCATCCTTAAGGGGATCCGCCCGAAATATGAGGCACACCACAAGGCAAGGATTTTGGATGAAGCCCTTGAAGCCGCTGCAAAGCTTTCCGACCGCTACCTTACCGGACGCTTCCTGCCTGACAAGGCTATCGATGTGATGGACGAAGCCGGCTCGCGTGCGCGAATCGCGGCCATGACCCGACCGCCAAACGTGAAGGATATCGAGGCGCAGATTGAGCAAATCCGTGTGGACAAAGAGGCGGCGATCAAGGCTCAGGATTTCGAGAAGGCGGCTGCCCTGCGCGACAGCGAGAAACAGGCAAAAGACCGCCTCGATACGATCCTCTCGGAATGGCGTATCAACAAGGAAGAGAAGGAAGTAATCGTCACCGAGGACGAGATCATGCACATCGTCTCGAAGTGGACGGGGGTTCCGCTTTCCCGGATGGAGCAGCAAGAGACGCAGAAGCTCCTGGCTATGGAGAGCGAGCTCAAGGGCAAGGTGATTGGGCAGGATGAGGCGGTCATCGCGATCAGCAAGGCGCTCCGCCGTTCCCGCGCCGATCTCAAGGACCCCCGCCGGCCGATCGGTTCCTTTGTTTTCCTTGGCCCAACCGGCGTGGGAAAGACCTTCCTGGCACGCACTCTCGCGGAGTTCATGTTTGGCGACGCCGACGCGCTCATCCAGATCGACATGTCCGAGTATATGGAGAAATTCACCGCGTCGCGCCTCATCGGTTCACCGCCGGGCTACGTGGGTTATGAAGAGGGCGGCCAGCTCTCCGAGGCCGTTCGGAGACGACCCTACGCGGTCGTCCTGTTCGACGAGGTTGAGAAGGCGCACCCGGATGTGATGCATCTGCTGTTGCAGATTCTCGAAGAGGGCAAAATTACCGACTCGCTTGGCCGGAAGATCGATTTTCGCAATACGATTATCATCATGACCTCCAATGTCGGCGCGGATTTGATCCGCAGGCAGACGACGCTTGGCTTTGGCGCTCCCAAATTGAACGACGACTATGACGTGATGCGGGACAAAATCCTTGAAGAGACCAAGCGCATCTTCAAACCTGAGTTCCTCAACCGGCTTGACGACACCATTGTCTTTCACACGCTGACCAAGCCGGATCTCATTCAGATTGTCGATTTGGAAGTGGCAAAGGTGATTCAGCGCATCAAGGCGAAGGATATCCATCTCATCCTCGAGGAATCCGCAAAGGATTTTCTTATCGAGAAGGGATACGATCCGCAGTATGGCGCGCGTCCGATGCGCCGCGCGGTCGAGCGCCATCTCGAGGATCCGCTGGCCGAGGAATTGCTTCGCGGGAATATTAAAACCCATGAAAATATTCATGTGAAGCGTGATGGCGAAAAGCTCGCTTTCGTCAGCCAGCCCATGGTTTCCCAGGCCACGATCGCCAACATGTCCTAAGCGACGGGCGCCGGACACGGCTTGGCTAATCTGCAGCCGTGCTGGCGTTTGGCGCGTGCAGGCAGTGCGAGCCCAGGCCAAATCTTGGGGGGCTCCAGTTCGCTTGCACGATTCAAGAGACTACTACGCGGCCTGCTTCTCATCCCGGCGGCGAGACGGGTGGCCGTTGCTGATTACATTCCTTGAGGGAACCTGAAGGGAACCTTTTCAATTCCCTTCAGACCGCCTAGATTTTCTTCGTGAGTACCCAAACAACCTCTCTCTCCCCGACGAAAACTCATCGCGTCGAAACGGACACGATGGGTGCTATTCACGTTCCCCATGATCGCTACTGGGGTGCGCAGACCGCCCGCTCCCTGATCCATTTTGACATCGGCGACGACGTTAAACCGCCGGAGTTGATCCGCGCTCTCGGCATCTTGAAAAAGGCCTGCGCGCTGGCAAACCGCGACCTCGGCAAGCTCTCGGAAGAAAAGTCCAAGCTCATCGCGCAGGCTGCTGACGAAGTCATCGAGGGAAAGCTCAATGATCATTTTCCTCTTCGGATTTGGCAGACTGGCAGCGGCACCCAAAGCAATATGAACGCCAATGAAGTCATTTCGAACCGGGCGATTCAAATTGCGGGTGGGGAAGTTGGTTCCAAGAAGCCGATTCATCCGAACGATGACGTCAACATGTCGCAATCGTCCAACGACACCTTCCCCACGGCGATGAACATCGCAGCCGCCTCCCGAGTGGTCGAGGTATTGCTGCCCGCCGTTCGAGGACTCCGCGACACGCTCGACGCCAAGGCAAAGAGCTTCGCCTCGATTGTGAAGATCGGCCGCACCCATTTGCAGGATGCCACGCCGCTCACCCTTGGTCAGGAGTTCTCCGGCTACGTGGCGCTTCTCGACAATGACATTCAGCGCATTGAAGCTTCGCTGCCCGGCCTCTATTCCCTTGCCATCGGAGGAACCGCGGTCGGCACCGGCCTGAACTCTCATCCTGAATTCGGAGATCGCACCGCCGCTCACATCGCTGCATTGACCGGCCTGCCTTTTTTTGGCGCTCCAAACAAATTCGCCGCCCTTTCGGCGCACAATGAATTCGTCTTTGCCAGCGGCGCCCTTAAGAGTCTCGCCTCATCCTGCATGAAGATCGCCAATGATATTCGCTGGCTGGCGTCAGGACCTCGTTGCGGTCTCGGCGAACTCACGATTCCGGAAAACGAACCCGGTTCCTCGATCATGCCCGGAAAGGTAAACCCCACGCAGAGTGAATCGCTGACGATGGTGTCCGTCCAAGTCATGGGCAACGACGCCGCCATTGGGTTCGCCGCCTCCCAGGGCAACTTTGAACTCAATGTCTTCAAGCCCGTTATTATCTTCAACTTTCTCAATTCTGTCCGCTTACTTGCTGACGGATGCGATTCGTTCAATGAGCATTGTGCCGTAGGGATTGAACCGAACCACGAGCGCATCGCGGATTACGTGAAGAATTCCCTCATGCTTGTTACCGCGCTGAATCCGCACATCGGCTACGACAAGGCGGCGAAGATTGCGAAGAAAGCGCACAAGGAAGGAACCAGCCTTAAAGATGCCGCTCTCGCACTCGGCTATCTTAGCTCGGGGGACTTCGACCGATGGGTGCGCGCTGAGGACATGACCCATCCATGATTTTCGTGCCGGCGCGCAAAAAGTTGATGACACGGGCCAGGTATGGAATGAAAGTTGCTTGGTATTCTTCACAGCATCAAGCGCTCTGAAGCAACCGGAACAAAAACTGGGAAAACTTACCGAATGAAGACTGTCTGCAAACCCCACACCGTCGCGAATCAAGGCCTGTATAACCCCGAGCATGAGCACGACTCGTGCGGAGTAGGCTTTATCGCGCAGGTGAACGGACGGCGTTCAAACCGGATTCTGCGGCTTGGACTTCGTTCGATATGCAGTCTGATGCACCGTGGCGCGCTCGATGCTGATGCTAAGACTGGGGACGGCGCAGGAGTGATAACTCAGATTCCGTACAAGCTTTTCGCGCCTGAAGTCACCCGATTGGGTCACACGCTCTACAAGGAGGGGGATCTCGGCGTGGGCGTGATGTTTCTGCCGCACGACAACGCCTATGCCCAGGCTCGAGCCAAAGCGATCACGCAGGAGGTGCTCGAAAAGCGCGGGCTTTTTCTGTTCGGCTGGCGCGAAGTGCCGATCAACATTCGCGTGCTTGGCGAGAAGGCGCAAACGACCATGCCGCGAATCGAGCATGTTCTCATTGGCAAGCCCTGGGGCATGGCTGATGACGATTACGAACGGCGGCTATTTCTTGCTCGCAATGAGATCGAGGACACGGCTGCGGCGGACAAGATTAGCCATTTCTATATCCCCTCGTTTTCGCACCGGGTAATCGTCTACAAAGGGCTGCTCGTTTCCGCCTCCCTGGAGAAGTATTATCCCGACCTGTCGAATCCCGATTATGAGACTGCCATTTGCGTGTATCATCAGAGGTACAGCACGAATACCTTTCCAAAGTGGCCGATCGCCCAGCCATTTCGAATGCTTGCGCACAACGGGGAGATCAATACCGTTCGCGGCAATCGCAACTGGACGATTTCCCGCGAAGCGGAGTTGCGAGCAGATTTTTGGGGAAAGGACATTGATCTCCTCAAGCCGATAATTCAGCCCGGCGGTTCGGACTCCGCGAGCCTCGACAACGTGCTGGAGGTGCTCACGATGAGTGGTCGCGGCATCCTGCACGCCATGTCGATGCTCGTTCCGCCGGCATGGCGTTCGGACAAAAAGATTCCGCAGGCGGTCGGTGACTTTTACGAATATCATCGCTGCATTTGCGAACCGTGGGATGGCCCAGCCGCGCTGTGTTTCACTGACGGAATCACTGTGGCCGCCTGCCTTGACAGGAACGGGCTGCGTCCGGCCCGTTACATGTTGACTGACGAAGGCGTCTTGTGCCTTGGCTCAGAGGTCGGAATTTCCGGAATCCATCTGCGAAACATCGTTGAGATGGGGCGACTCGCACCCGGAGAGATGATCGCCGTCGATACGGCGGGCGGGAGTCTGCTGCACGACCGCGACATCAAAGCGATGCTTGCAGCGCGCAAACCCTACGGGGAGTGGCTCAAGAATAATCTCGTGCGCTTCGAGCACGTCGACGCGCAGAAAGTTTCTGCGCCAGCCGGCGAACTCGACATTCTGACTCTCACTCAGCGCCAGATCGCCTTTGGCTATTCGAGCGAGGAACTGGACATGGTGCTTAAGCCGATGTTCAAGGACGGCGCGGAGGCGGTCGGCTCGATGGGTGATGACACGCCCCTGGCTGTTCTATCGCTTCGGCCACGCCTTCTTTATACCTACTTCAAGCAGCTTTTCGCGCAGGTGACCAACCCGCCGATTGATTCCATCCGTGAAAA
Organism: Terrimicrobiaceae bacterium; assembly: GCA_045403045.1. GTDB lineage: Bacteria > Verrucomicrobiota > Verrucomicrobiia > Chthoniobacterales > Terrimicrobiaceae > DASTFP01. Next base: position 13,493 of record JAXIPG010000120.1, on the reverse strand, counting down.
GCTGGTCATGTCTCTCCACACGGTTCTGGGTTGGCGGCCCAACCTTCTCTCGGAAACACCGGAGCATTGCCGCCAAATCATCCTCGAATCACCGGTGCTGCTCGACGCTGAGGTTGAGAAGCTTAACGCAGTTGGCGGCGAATTTCCGGCGAGAACCATCCCATGCGTCTGGCCTATTGCAGAAGGCACGGCGGGGCTGCAAAACGCGATACGCCGGATTTGTAGGGAAGCCGAAGAGGCCGTTGACGACGGAATCCGCTTAATCGTCCTGTCCGACCGGGGCATGGATTTTCAGAACGTGGCGGTCCCAATGCTCTTGGCGATGGGAGCTGTGCACCATCATCTACGTCGCGTTGGCAAGCGCATGAAAGCCAGCATGATTTGTGAAACGGCTGAAGCGCGCGACGTTCATCAGATAGCTTGCCTGATCGGGTTCGGTGCGAGTTGCGTGAACCCTTACCTTGCGTTTGAAACGCTTCGCGAACTGATCGAAAAGGGCTCCGTGGAGCCGGACTTCGGGAAGGCGGTCATCAGTTACAAAACTGCACTCGAGAATGGTCTGCTCAAGATCATGTCGAAGATGGGAATCTCGCTGGTGAGCAGCTACCGCGGCGCCCAGGTCTTCGAGGCTATCGGCATCTCGTCAAAGCTGGTCGACGAGTGCTTCACAGGCGCGTGCACTCAGATCGAAGGTGTTGGCTTCGCCGAAATCGCGAACGAGAGTTTGACCCGCCACGCGCTCGCTTTCGGCGATGCGGTTCCCGTTGAGGCTGGCAAGCTGGAGGATCCCGGCTACTTCCGATTCCGCCGTGGCGGCGAGCTGCACGCGGTCACTCCGCCTGTCATTCAGAATTTTCATACGTTTGTTGGCATCAAGGGTGCGGACAAGGCCGGGAAAGCTGAGGACTACAAGAAATACGTCGATGCTGTACTAGCCAACCGCCCGCATTCGATCCGTAACCTGCTCGAAATTATCGCATTGCCGTCCGGTCCAGTGCCCATCGACGAGGTCGAATCCATCGAGGAGATTCGTCGCCGTTTTACGACCGCGGGCATGTCTCTCGGAGCGCTAAGCCCGGAGGCTCATGAGACGCTTGCCATTGCCATGAATCGTATCGGTGGCAAGTCCAACAGCGGCGAAGGCGGCGAGGATCCGGTACGCTTCAAGCGCCGGGAGGATGGAGACTGGGCCAACAGCGCCATCAAGCAGATCGCCAGCGGGCGGTTTGGCGTCACCGCGGCGTATCTCGCCAGTGCAAAGGAGATCGAAATCAAGATGGCGCAAGGTGCGAAACCTGGAGAAGGTGGTCAGTTGCCAGGTCACAAGGTCAGCGCGTATATCGCGAGACTGCGCCACGCCGTGGCCGGAGTGACTCTCATCTCTCCGCCGCCGCATCATGATATTTATTCTATCGAGGATCTCGCGCAGTTGATCTATGATCTGAAGCAGGTCAATCGCCGCGCGCGTGTCTGCGTGAAGTTGGTTGCTGAAGCCGGCGTTGGAACTATCGCGGCTGGTGTAGCCAAAGCTCATGCCGACATCATTCTTGTGAGTGGACATGAAGGCGGCACAGGCGCCTCGCCTTTGAGTTCGGTCAAGAACGCGGGCGGAGCTTGGGAAATGGGTGTGGCCGAGACTCATCAGGTGCTTCTTCTCAACGGCTTGCGAAACAGAGTGACGTTACGGACCGATGGCGGTATGCGTTCGGGGCAGGACATCGTTTACGCGACGCTCCTAGGCGCCGAGGAATATAACTTCGGCACCTCCGCGCTCATCGCCATGGGATGCGTCTATGTGCGCCAGTGCCACCTGAATACCTGTCCGGTTGGGGTTGCCACGCTGGATGAAAAATTGCGCGGCAAGTTCAAAGGAAAGCCTGAAAATGTGGTGATGTTTTTCAACGCCGTGGCCACGGAGGTGAGGCAAATCATGGCGCGCCTCGGTTTTCGAACGATCAACGAAATGGTGGGCCATACCGAATGCCTGCGGCAACGGCAGATTCCGGACCACCCTAAGGCCAACACGCTGAACCTTGCGCCATTGTTGGTCGATGTGGCAAAGGACGACTCGACGATGATTCGCCACGCCACGCGCGCTCGCAACGACGGACCCGATGATCGCACTTTGGACGATATCATCCTGCAGGATGCCAAGGACGCCATCAGCGATGGCAAGCCGATCTCGCTTTCCTATAAGATCACGAATATCAACCGATCGGTTGGCACGCAGGTTTCCGGCGAAATCGGCTATCAGTATGGTGAGGAAGGTCTTCCCGAAGGCACGATTGAACTTCGTTTCAATGGCAGCTCAGGACAGAGCTTCGGCACGTTCCTCGCTCCGGGTGTGCGGTTGATTCTCACCGGAGAAGCCAACGATTATGTCGGCAAGGGGATGAGCGGCGGCGAGATCGTGATCAAGGCAATCGCCGAGCGCAAATACACGCCGCGCGATTGCATCGTTCTTGGCAACACCGTGATGTACGGAGCCACGGGCGGTGCGCTCTTCGCCAATGGTCGTGGCGGCGAGCGCTTCTGTGTTCGGAATTCCGGCGGGACAGCTGTTGTCGAGGGTGTGGGGGATCATTGCTGCGAATACATGACCAACGGCGCCGTGGTCATTCTCGGAGCGACGGGCAAAAACTTTGGCGCGGGCATGACCGGTGGCGTGTCTTACGTTCTGGATCTTGAGGACGAGTTCCTCGACCGCTACAACCCACAACTCATCACTCCGTCGCGCCTTGAAGCTGAGCAGGATGTCACGGCTTTGAAGGGTCTTATCTACAAGCATTTGGAGTGCACGGAGAGCGAGATCGCGCGGGAAATCCTTGCTGACTGGCCGACGTATGCCGCGAAGTTCTGGAAAGTCAGCCCGACGGTACCGGCCGCAAAACCTGTCGCGCCCGCAGCTGACAAGGCCAAGGAAGAGGCAGGGCAAGTGATTAACGAGAATGTCACCGCGTCACGATAACCCGGCCCTCTGTGAGAATCGTTGAGCAGTTAGCGGTCTTTCTCGCCAACAAGCCGGGGACGCTCGCTGAAGTCTGCGACGCATTGGCTGCGGATCGTGTCAATATTTACGGTCTGACCATTTCGGATACCGTCGATCATGCCGTGGTACGCATGGTGGTCAGCGATACCCGAAAGGCCCTCGCGATCTTCGAATCGCGCGGAACCTTGGTCGTAGAAACTGATGTGCTCATGATCGAAAACGACAACAAACCCGGCAGCCTCTCTCGGATCGCCAAGATTCTTTCGTCGCACAAGATTAACATTGAATATGCGTATCTGGCCTCGATGCCGAGCGCCAAAAAGGGTCTGTTAATCTTGCGCGTGCAAGACCCGAAGAAGGCCCTAAAGCTCCTTTCCAATGGGCTTGCGTAGCCGCCCAAGTAGTGCCTGGCCCGTTTCTCGTATTCCTCGTCGACGCAGCGGTCGAAGGGAACTGCTCTTACGCCGGTGCCGGCGCAGCCAAGCCTCCGGGAGGCAGTTGCGGTTTGATTGGCTCGTGAGGCTCCGGCACGGAGTCAGCCGGAGGAGGCGGAAGAGGAGGCGGCGCTTTTTCCTTGCGCGGCGGGTTCTTCAACTGACCGCAGGCAATGATTTCGTGGATGTGCACGGCGTCAAGGGTTTCGAATTCGAGCAAAGCCTTGGCGATTACTTCGACTTTATTGCGATTTTCCAGGATAAGGTTCTTGGCGCGTTGGTATGCGTCGTCGACCAGCCTTCGGACTTCGCGGTCGATTTCCTGCGCGGTGGACTCGCTGTATTCCCGGGATCGATTGATGTCCCTTCCCAGGAACACGTAGTCTTCATGTTCACCGTATTCCACCATTCCGAGGGTCTCGCTCATGCCCCATTCGCACACCATCTTGCGCGCCAGTCGGGTCATTTGCTTGATGTCGCCTGCGGCGCCATTGGAAATGTCCCGGGTGAAAAGCTCCTCGGAGACACGTCCGGCCGCTGTGACGGCCAGCAGATCGAGAGCCTCCTTACGTTGCGTCGAATACTTGTCGCCCTCGGGCAGATACATGGTCGCACCCAGGAAATTTGCACGGGGGATGATGGTGACCTTGTGAAGGGGATGGGTGTGCTTGAGCAGGACATTGACGATGGCGTGGCCCGCCTCATGCCATGCAGTAGAGATCTTCTCCTGGTCGCTCATGGCGAGGCTGCGACGCTCACGACCCCAACGGACCTTGTCTCGCGCTTCCTCCAGTTCGGCGAGGTTGATAGCTTTCAAGCCGCGGCGCGCGGCGATCAGAGCGGCTTCATTGATGACATTGGCCAGCTCGGCGCCGGAAAATCCCGGGGTCCCGCGCGCAATCACGGCAAGCTCCACATTCGCGGAAAGCTTCACTTTCTTGGAGTGAACCTTGAGGATTTCTTCGCGGCCATTGACGTCCGGCAGGCTGACGGTCACCTGACGGTCAAAACGGCCCGGGCGCAGCAGAGCGGGGTCGAGCACGTCCGGACGGTTGGTCGCGGCGATGATGATGACGCCATCCTGGGTGTCGAAACCGTCCATCTCCACGAGGAGTTGGTTGAGCGTTTGCTCCCGCTCGTCGTGCCCGCCGCCGAGACCGTGGCCACGATGGCGGCCGACCGCGTCGATTTCATCAATGAAAATGAGGCACGGAGCGTTCTTCTTTCCCTGCTCGAACATGTCGCGAACGCGCGAGGCCCCCACGCCGACGAACATCTCAACGAAATCAGAGCCGCTAATGGAGAAGAAAGGCACGTCTGCTTCACCGGCGATCGCACGGGCGATGAGCGTCTTGCCGGTTCCCGGAGGTCCGACCATGAGGACGCCCTTTGGGATGCGTCCGCCGAGCTTCTGAAATCTCTTGGGATCCTTAAGAAACTCGACCAGTTCCGAGACCTCTTCCTTGGCCTCCTCGACACCGGCGACATCCTTGAAGGTGATTCGGTTCTTTTCCTTCGACAGCATACGCGCCTTGCTTTTCCCGAAACTCAGCGCGCTGCGTCCGGCCATCTTGATCTGTGACCGGAAGAAGAAATAGAGGATAACAAGGAAGAGGGCGATCGGGAGAAAGCTGACGACTGCGGAAGCGAGCACATTGGATTCCGGCTTAACGGAAGGCGTAATATTTGCCGCAGCCAGCGCCTGTTCCATCTGGGCGCCATTGAAGGGCATGTAGATCGGAGTCCGGAAGGGAACGTCCACGTCTTCGTTCGTCGTCAGGGATTTGCGTTTGTAGAAGCCGGAAATCGATTGCGTATTGCGGCCCTCTTCCACAACGATTTCGACAGGCCGCTGTTCGCTCGAGACAATTTTGCCGCCCTTAAGCAAATCGAGAAATTGCTTGTTGGAAATTTCCTCCGTTTGGGTGAAGTTGCCTCCGCGGAAGAGAAATGCTCCGCCGATTAAGGCGAGGGCAACTGCAAAGAGCACTAGACCACGCCAGTTCAACTGGGGGTCTCCTCCTCCTGGAGGGCGCGGCTCCTTCTGTGGCTTGGGATTTTCTTCAGACATTAATTAATATCATCCCGTTAACACACGCTTTCTGCAAATGCAAACGCCGCGCCGGGCCCTTGTCGTCTCCATTCACGATGTAAGCCCGCTCACTCGGGAAATGGTGACGCGAATGCTGCACGACCTTACTAAGGCGGGAGTAGACCGAGTTCCGCTCCTCGTGATTCCCAATCACCACAAAATGGCGCCGATCAGGAAGGATGCCGTCTTTTGCCAGTGGCTGAGCACAGCAGCGCAGCGACACGAGGTCGTCTTGCATGGTTACTTTCATATGCGTCCGGGAGGCGTTAGAGGATGGTGGGACACCGTAGTGACGGAACATTACACCGCCGGAGAAGGGGAATTTTACGATTTGCCCGAAGGCGAGGCGTCGTCCCGGCTTGAAAAAGCGAAGCGCGACTTTGCCGCGACCGGGTTGTCTCCAAGAGGCTTCATTGCGCCCGCGTGGCTTTTGGGAGCTGAAGCTGAGGCCGCAGTGAAGAAAGCAGGATTCGATTACACGACGCGTCTTGGGAGCTTCAAGGATCTTGTTAACAACCGGGAAACCAACTCGCAAAGCCTCGTCTGGAGCGTTCGTGCAGGATGGCGCAGGGTGCTGAGCCTTTGGTGGAATGCCTTGCTGGCGCGCAGGCTTTTGGGAGCGCCGCTCCTGCGAATAGGCCTGCATCCGCCGGATTGGAAGCACGGGAGGATTCGGCGGCAGGCTTTGGGATTGATACGCGCGGCGCTTGCCGGCCGCGAGGCGATGACCTATGAGGATTGGCTCGCGCGCCTGCGTTCCCAGCGATGAACTCTGCGAAGTCGAAAGCCGACCTTCATATCCACTCCCGCCACAGCACCCGCGCCGCGGACTGGGTGCTGCGTCGTCTGGACTTTCCGGCGAGTTACTCGGATCCGCTGCAGACCTACAAGCGTCTTCATGAAGTCGGGATGCACTTCGTAACAATTACGGATCATAACACCATTGCCGGATGCTTGGAGATCGCGCACCTGCCTGGACTGATTTTCGGCGAGGAAGTGACAGCAAACTTTCCCGACGATGAATGCAAAGTGCATGTTCTGGTATGGGGCCTCACTGAAACGCAGCACAGAGAGGTCCAGGCGCATCGGGACAATGTGTTCGACTTGCAGCGCTATCTGGCTGAAGAATCACTTGCCCACGCTGTTGCGCATCCCCTGCACAGTCCAGACGAGAAGTTGACGCCCTTGCACTTCCAGAAGCTCGCCCTGACCTTCCGGCATTTTGAAGGCATCAATGGACGATATCATTCGCGGCTGAGCGAGGCGGCGCGGCATGCCTTGGGCTCGCTCACCCCGGCGAGCATCGAAGTTTTTGCGGCGAGGACCGGGCTCGATCCCACCCACGAGGAACCGTGGCGGAAGGTTTTCGTCGGCGGTTCGGACGATCATGGAGGCGTTTACCCAGCGCGCGCGTTCACCGAGACGCCATGGTCGCCGACACCCTCGGATTTTCTCGCGAACATCCGTGAGGGCCGCTGCGAAGCGGGGGGCGAGGGAGGCACACCGCTTGCGCTGGCGCACGGAACTTACAGCACGGCTTATCGCTATGTGAAAGCGAAGCTCTCGGTGCGACCGAACGATCCGGGCGCCGGGCTGATCGAAAAGGCCTTCTCGCGATTCATGGAGGGCAAAGATCCCACCGAATTCAGCCTGGCCGAAAAGCTTGGTTTTCTCGCTCAAGGTATTGCCACGGGAAAGATTTTCGAAATGGCGATGGCGGGCAACACCTCGCTCTGGAAGGAGCTGTCGGCCTACTTTTCCAGGCCCGAGGTGAAAGCTGCGCTGGCCCGCGAGACTGCCGGTGTGCCGGAGCCTGAGCGCCGCGCCTTTTTGATGGCCAATCTCATCGCCGGCCAGCTCGGCTACCGCTTTGTCACCCAGTTCATCTCCCAACTCTCAAAGGCGCGATTCATCGACAGCATCCAGACCGTCAGCCCGTTGGTTCCGATTGCCGCAATGCTGAGTCCGTATATCCACGCCTTTCGCCAGCCGCGCCGCGAGTGGCTGCGGGAAATGACTCGTGTGCTGGCCGGCACGCCTCCGGCCTTCCTTGGAAACCAAAAGCGGGCATGGTTCACCGACACGCTCGAGGATGTGAACGGCGTAGCGACAACGATTCGCAAGATGGCCGCTGCGGGCGTGGCGGCAGGGTATGACATCACGGTGGTGACGTGCCGCTCTGGCGTGCCGGAGCCCGGCATCCCTCTCAAGAATTTCCAGCCGGTTGGAGAATTTGAACTCCCGGAATACGAGCTTCAGCGGCTGAGCTTCCCGCCACTGCTCCTCATCATGGAGTATTTGATCCGCGAAAACTATTCGGAGTTGATCATCAGTACACCTGGTCCGGTGGGACTGAGCGCATTATACGCTGCCAAAACTCTGGGTCTTCGCGCCATCGGCATCTACCATACCGATTTTCCGCAATATGTGCGTATCCTCACTGATGATTCCTTCCTGGAGACACTGACCTGGAACTATATGCACTGGTTTTATAGTCAGCTCGACGTGATATACGTGAACTCTCAGGATTACAGGCGATGCTGGATCGAGCGTGGCATTCCCGCGGAAAAGCTGGAAATCCTGCCACGCGGCCTGGATACCAAGTTGTTCCACCCTTCAAAGCGAGATGAGCAGTTCTGGCGCGCGAGGGGATTGCGCGACGGAGAAGTTGGCATGCTTTTCGTTGGACGCATCTCCAAGGAGAAGAACCTCGATACTCTCGTGGCTTCGACGCGCCGGCTTGCTGAGTGGAAAAGACCGGTGCGCCCGCTTTTCATTGGCGACGGCCCGTATCTTCCCGAGATGAAGCGCCTGCTTCCCGATGCGCTTTTCACCGGTTACCTGCGAGGAGAGGAACTAGCCAGCGCCTATGCCTCCGCTGACTTCTTCGTCTTCCCGAGCACAACGGATACTTTTGGTAACGTCGTCCTTGAAGCACAAGCTAGCGGTTTGCCCGTGATTGTCTCCGACGTGGGAGGACCCAGGGATCTTGTGCAGCACGGCAGGGATGGCTTTATTACCAAGGCGCTTGACGCGGGAGAGTTGGCCGAAGCCATCCGACGCCTTACGGAAGATCCCAAGCTGCGAGAACGCATGGGAGGGCTGGCCCGTGGCCGCGTCGAGACGCGCGACTGGTCGGAAGCCTTCGAAAAGTTCTGGCACGCCTCACCGTAGCGAATTCCATCGACGATAATTAATTCTCTGCATCACGGAAGCGGGATCCTCCAAATCACAGGAACAGTATGATCGACGAAAAAGCATTTATCGCCCGCGTTGAAGCAGCGGGTCCTGAAGAGTTCAGCGAAATCCTGCGTCGGCCCACGGCGGAACAGGAAAAGGCGCTGCGCGTCCATTTTGGCGAACGCCGATTTGAGCGGCTGCACGGTCTGGCGCTCAAGTCCAGCGTCCGGCGCGCGGTCACGAAAAAAGGCAACGTCGTCGTCACCCACGGCATCATGGGGAGCGAGCTGACTGTGTTCGAGGCCACCGGCCCCAAGCAGCACGTCTGGGCGAATATCCCGCGCCTGATAATCGGGGCGGCTGGCTGGCTGCGGCTCAATCCCGACGGCAGGCCCGCCTTCGACGTGCGTCCCTCGGCGATCATGAAGAAATACTACGGCGAGATGATTCTCAGCCTCGAAGCGGAGTGGAACGTGCGAACGTTTTTCTATGACTGGCGCAAGGATCTGCGCGGCTCGGCCGCCGACCTCAATCGCCAGATTCGCGCCTGGTTCGGCGACGACGTGCCCGTGCACATCATTGCCCATTCGATGGGCGGACTAGTCTCGCGCACCTACGCCAAGGCTCACACGGACCGCTGGAAAAAGGGCGGACGACTAATCATGCTCGGGACGCCAAACCATGGCTCGTTCTCAATTCCTCAGGTCATCACTGGCCTGAACGACAGCGTCAGCAAGCTTGCCCGGATCGACATTAAGCACAGCCTTCGCGAGCTGCTCGAGATTATAAATTCGTTTGTCGGCTCTTATCAGATGCTTCCCTCACCACTGGTCATGCCGTCAATGGCGCCGCTTTACAAATCGTCGACGTGGGGCGCATTCAACGTCCTTCAGACCCGACTCGAAATCGCTCGCAAACACCACGAGTGGCTCGCCGACTCAGTCGAGAGCGAGCGGATGATTTACGTCGCCGGCTGCAACCAGCTCACGGTAGTCGATATGAAAGACATCTCGCGCCCGGACTCCGAAGACGCCTACGTCAAAAGCCTCGCAGGCGACGGCACCGTGCCGCATCTGCTCGGATTTTTGAAAGATAAGGACGGCAAGCGTACCCCTACGTTCTTCGCCGAAGTTGAGCACGGCAATTTGCCGGCCGATGAACGCATTATCAGCATGATGGATCCGCTGATGGAGACCGGCGAATGCGAGCTGCCGAGGCAGATTCCGGCAGCGCGCGCCGTCGTCAGCATCGAAAACGCCAAGCGGATGGAGAAGGCGCAGCAGGCCGCCGATGACATGCGCTTGCAGGTCCTCGCCGAAAAACTGCGCGCCCGCGCCCGGGGAATCGAAGCGGGCGTGCCGCAGCAGTCTGTCACCAGCGAAGAGCGCGAGGCGGAGGAAATTATCGTGCGCGATTTCTTGCTCGCCGAGCCCGAGGGAAAAGCTCCGGCAGTCGCCGTGGTTTTCGTCGAGCGTGCGCCGGCTCGTGCCGAAAGAGCGGTGCGTGACGAGATCGAGATAGGGCTCGTGCTCGGCGAAATTCAATCGATCGACAAACTCGACATTGAGGGTCGTGCCATCGATGCGATTTCGGTTGGCCATTACATCCGCGTAAAGCCGCAGGCCGCCGAGCTCGCGCTGGACATAGCGATCAGCTTGCCACTGCCGGGAAAAGTGACCGTTGCGCGTAAAGACGTCGCCTCTCGGCCGCCGCAGGATGCCGATTTGATTCTGACCCAATACACGGAGCGCGGCATCATCCCGGGCGAGCTGGGCCAACCGTTTTTCCTCGAGGATCCGAGAAAGCCTGGACGCATCGTCGCACTTGCAGGCATGGGTATTCCGGGGCGATTTGGGGCACCGGAATTGACCGTACTCGTCCAGGAACTTTGCTGGTCCCTGGGGCGGATGGGTAAACGTCATTTGGCGACCGTCCTGATCGGCGCAGGCAACGGTAACCTTCCGATTGCCGACGCCATTCGCGGCTGGCTTCGCGGTGTTCGGCGGGCGATTTCTGGCTCGCTCGAAGACGAAGGCCGGCGGCTGGTGCGCGTCACATTTGTCGAGTCCGACCCACGCAATATCGAGGCCATCGATTCAGCCATCAAAGCCGAGCAGACCGCGATGGCGGAGCAGCTTGTGGTCAAATACGCCTCTCAAACCTCGGAGCAGCTCGCGGCGGTGCGCAAAGATGCGCTCGCAAGAGAACGCTCCGACCTGGAGGCAGAGTGGAAACGCCGCGCATCCGGCCAGGTCCGCGCGGCGAACCAACTCATCCCGGTGCGGCTCACAGTCGGGCTGGAGCGCAAGACCTACACCTTTGCCGCCATCACGGAGACCGCCGCGATTCCGCAGAGGAACATCGCTATCGACCCGACGCTCATCGAGCAGGCAAACAGCAAGCTCGCTGCTACCGCCGAGCCGGCGGAGCAGACGCAAGCAGGCCGTTTGCTCGAACGACTGCTGATGCCCGACGACCTCCGCGCGTCGATTTACACCGATGCGCCGCTGGTATTGGTGCTGGACGCCACTACCGCGCGCATCCATTGGGAAATGGTCGCGCAAAGCGATCCGCGCATACTACTTTCCGACACCACCGCAGCTCCCGCCGGCGAGGCGGATACGATTGATACGAATGCCTTCCTGGGGTTGAGCCGTGGCCTCACCCGGCAGTTGCGCACCACGTTCGCTTCGCCGTCGGAGCCGCCGCCGCCGCGCCGAATGTTGCGCGTGCTCGTTGTCGCCGATCCCGCCGATGACGCGCCGCTGCCCGGTGCGCAAGCCGAGGGCGAAGAGGTGGCGGCCTTATTCGAGAGCTTCAACGAAGTTTACAAGGACCTCACCGAGAGCCGCGTCGAGGTGAAGCGGCTTTTCGGGCCGTACGAGGCGACCCGCATCAACGTGCTCAGCGAGCTGATTCTCAAGCAATACGACCTGCTGCATTTTGCCGGCCACTGCGTTTATGACGCTGAAGATCCGGCGAATTCGGGCTGGATTTTTTCCGCCGCGAAAAACGAGCGGCTCAGTGCCAACGAGCTCAACCGGATCGACCGCATTCCGAAGTTCATTTTTTCCAATGCGTGCGAGTCGGGCATCACGCCAGACCGTTCCGACCTGCGCACGGCGGAGCTGGCGCCAAGCTTTGCAGAAGCGTTCTTCCAGCGTGGCGTGGTGAATTTTGTCTGCACCGCGTGGCCGGTGGACGACCAGGCAGCGCGTGATTTTGCGCACCGCCTTTATTCCGGTCTGCTTGGGTTAATCAAAGTCGGCGAGCCTGAGGCTATGCACGTTGCGATGAAAGAAGCGCGCGTCCGCATTGCGACCCACGGCGATGGCGGCGGGGCGCGCACCTGGGGCGCTTACCAGCACTATGGCAACCCGTATTTTCGCCTTTTTGATCCCGCAACAATGATACGAAAGATAGCGGCGGCACCGACTGCGCAACTGGCGTCAGCAGCCGGGAAACGGCCTGCGCGCAAAGCCCCGACTCGCGCGAACCTCAAGACCGCAGCGAAGAAGGGAAAGCGTGCAAAACTCGACAAAGTTCGCGGTGCTTGAGACCCTTTGAAAGTCCACCCCTGCCGGTGCGTGCAGTAGCGCGGCCGGCGCCGGAGAATCTGTCCTTCCTTCGTGTGAAGAGTTCGCCTTCGGTCCGATTTTCGAGATGGTCAGTACCTGACCGTTGACGAGGCCATTGTGTCTGTCATTGCCGCGAACAAGCGCCTTCACCGTGGGAGACGATTTGCCGAGATTGTGGGAGATCGACGTGGAGGGTCAACGAATCCCCTTTATGTCTGGGACGGCCTTGAGCTCTGCGAGAAACGCGATAGCGCGGTGGAGCCCTTCCCTGTTGCGATCTACTATCCGCAAGGCGAAGCGAAAGTTCTTCTCCGGCAGCTACATTAACTATTCTTACCTCCGGGACCAAGCTGGAATTGCCCTCGGAATTTTACGCTCTCCTTTTTGCGGGGATATGCAAGAAGCCCCCACATCAAATGGAGGGTTTCCCCATTGGTGCGTTACTTGTGCGGCAGGACGAAGTTATAGCCCAGTGCGTTGTGCTCCACCGACCGGGCATACACCCTTTGTGGATGCACAATGACTGTTGAGGCCGCCGGCGACTCGGCTGTCGTTCTGATGTTGCGACCTCAAACCGGGCTTGGTCAGGGCGTGAAGACCAGCCAGCTATCGATCGAGCCCCAAGTTCATAGCCGTGAAAGCAATTCGGCCTTCTTGGATTTGAACTCGTCGTCGGAAAGGATACCCTTCTGATGCAGGTCGCCGAGGCGTTCAAGCGCCTTCAGGATGTCGTCGTGAGATTGCAGGGAGCCGACAGAGCCTTGGCGTGGCGTCGCGACGGGTGCCTGCGGAGGCTCTGGAGCCTCATAGGATGGAGCAGCGGGTTCGACGATGGCCCTATCGGATCCCGGACTTACCAATGGTAGAGTGTCAACGCTGAAGGTTCCGTGCTGGCTGCTGAACGTTAGAGAGCCGGAGTAGCCTCCCTGCTGTTGCTGCACGCCCCCAATCCGGTGGTCCAGGGTATTGTACAATGTGATCCTTCCGTTGTGCAAAATGGCGAGCCGCTGGCTTTGCGGAAAGTAGGCATAACGCGCGTCGTTTTGCCCGCCGCTGGAGCTTGGGCTGCCCAGCTCAGCAGGCCACCAGGCATTGCCTGGTGCAATAAAGCCGCCGCGTGCGCTCTGTGGAGGCAGCGGAACGAAGACTTGTCGAGAACTGAGCAGCGATGAAAGCTCCGAGCACAACCCGCTCACGGTCGCTTTCAGGCCATAGTTGAA
>JAXIPG010000163.1:0-11504 GCA_045403045.1 Terrimicrobiaceae bacterium | reverse complement strand
CTGACAGGCTGCTAAAATTCCGCCTCCGGCGGAAAAACAGGGAAAAATTCTGCTTCTTTTCGGCACGCAGTGCCGATTTAGCAGGATGTCGGGCGTGGGGCCTGCGCTGCGAGACGGGATACCCGGCGAAAATTCGACACGAACTTCCAAGTCCGACAGCCTGCTAGACCAAAGCGCGCGTCAGGCGGTCGATCATTTCCATGCATCGTATCTCCTCTGTTCTCGCCCGTTGGATTGTCCGGAAGCCTCTGGCGATCGGATTGGCCGGATTGCTCCTGGCCGCCGCTTCCGCATGGATCATCTCTTCAAAGAACGCTTTCGACTCCGACATTCTCAATTTGCTCCCGGCAAACGACCCGGCAGTCGAGGGGCTCAAGATCTTCAACAGTGAGTTCACCCAAACGCGCGAGCTCGCTTTTCTTCTCAACTGGAAAGAACCGCCTGCCGACGGCGAGTCCTATCGAGAAGCCTTCCTGGCCCGTCTTCGCAGCCAGCCTTGGGTGCATCGCGTCCTCGATGCTCCGCCGTTGGAAACCACCAGCGGCCGCAAGACAATTCACGAAATTCTCGTCCCTCTTTTGCTGAATCTGCCGGCTGAGCAATTCGCGGCTGCGCTGGAGGATTTGTCGCCTGAGGCGATCCGCGCCCGTATCGGTCGCCTCGCCGCACAGACCGCCGTCGGCTCCCCGAAGGCGCGGTTCGAACTCGAAAATGACCCACTCGGCCTCGTCGCCCGTGCGGCTAGGCCTGTTTGGGAAACGGTCGCCATTTCCGAAACCTTCAATCTCACGTCGACGGACGGCACGGCCATGAGCGTTCCAGTCATCACAAATCAGACCGACCTTTCTGCCGAGGCGTGCCGCGCGACAATGCGGGAGGTGCGGCGCTTCGTCACAGAGGTGCGGGATGAACTTGGCCCGGGGGGCCCAGAGATTGGAGTCACAGGACGGTCCGCATATGTTGAGGAGATCGAGCAGAGCATGCAGGGCGATATCGCCATGACCTCGCTTGTCTCACTCTTATTTGTGACCGCTCTGTTTTGGGTCGGCTTCCGCCGCCTGCTTCCGTTGATTGGCATCGCACTGCTGCTCGCGCTCACCGCCGCAATGACCATGGCGTTCGGCGCGCTGTACTTTGAGAAATTGAATATTATCGCCATCAGTTTTTGCTCGATCCTTTTCGGCCTCGGCGATGATTTCAGCCTGCTTCTTTGTCAGCGGTTTTTCCAATCGCGGAATGCGGGCATGAAGCGCGAGACCGCGATTGCGGATTCCATCGGCCACTGTGCGCCAGGGATTCTCTGGGTTGCTTTCACGACCGGAATCGGCTTTCTTGCGCTCTGCTTAAGCGGCTCGAGTGGATTCGCTCAACTGGGCGTCCTCGTTGCGTTAGGCGTGTTGCTCTGCGCCGTGCTGATGCCGATTTTTCTCTTTCTTTTTGTCGGGGATGCACCTTCCACCGCGGCGGCAACCGGCCCGGTGCGCGCCTTCGTCCGCCAATGTCTCCAGTCTCCAGGTCGCGTCCTAGGCGCCACGGCGGCGGTATTCTTCGCGGCGGCGATTCTCAGCATTGTGCCATGGCGAAGTCTCCGCTTTGACATCTCGCCCGCTTCCTTGGAACCCCGCAACATCCCGGCAGCGAAGACGCTGGCGCTGATGATGAAGAAATTCCCCGCTACTTTCGAGCCGGTGATGATCGTCTTGCCACGGCCGGATTCACACCAACTTGCCGCGCTTGATGGGGTACTCAAGCGGTTGAAGGATGAGAAACTGATTGAGACAAGCTCCTCCCCGTCCGCTCTGGTCCTTGACCCGGCACGCATGCAGGCAAACAGGGAAGCCGCAATCCATCGAGATCTTACCGCCTCCCACGCGGCGATGGCGCAAGCGCTGACGGCTGCCGGCCTGAACGCTTCCGCTTTCAGCGAGACATTTAGCACTATTGATGGTCTTCGGCAGCAGACACTAGCGGCCAACACATGGTCGAAATTTCTTTCGCCGGCCTCCCCGTGGTGGTTCCTGTTTGACCGGATGATTTCTCCGGAATCCGGCGCGGCCATCGCGTATGCAAGAACTCCACGGGAAATTACGGGAGTCGAGCGAGAACGAATCACCGAACTAGTCACAGCGGCTGTGCCTGGGGCGCTCGTCACAGGCTGGAGTCAGGCACTTGCCAGTCTGACTGCCTGGGCACATAGAGAACTGGTCGCCTTCGCCGGGGCAGTCTCCCTCGTTATTTTTCTTATTCTTGGTCTCGTGTATCGCGATGCGTACCTCTGGCTGCTTCACACAATCTCTCTGCTTGCGGCCGCCGCGGGAACGATCGCGACGCTCAAGCTCATTCAGGTCCCAATCAATCTGCTGAACGTGCTTGCCTTTCCTCTGATGCTCGGCGTTGGCGTGGACTATGGTACGCACATCATTCTGGCCGCAAGGGAGCAGGGAGACGCCCTGGGAAATATTTCCGACGTGCTAAAGCCGATCATCTTGAGCGGGCTAACAACAGCGACCGGCTTTGGTTCGCTCATGCTCGCGCAAAACGTATCGCTCTCCGGTCTCGGCACAATCTGCGCCATCGGCGTGGCGTGGTGCCTCTTGGCATCGCTGTTGATTGTAACTCCGGGGACGGTCATTCTTCGTCGACGGCGATGACTGCCATTCTGGAGCCGTATCTCAGCGACTTGCACAGCAACGAAGCCCCGGTTAGAAACGCCACCATGAAGATGCTCATTCGTATTTTGCTCTGCCTTGTCGTTGCCTCGGCTTCCAGCGTCTACGGCGACGATTTGATCCTGAGTGTTCAGCATAAACTCAAGCGGCTCGGATTTTACGATGGCGTGGTCGACGGCCAGATGGGCAGCCAGACAGCGGCGGCCATCCGGCGCTATCAGATCGCCGAGAAATTAAAGGTGACCGGCGAGATGAATCCCCAAACGCTCCGCCGCCTGGGAATCTCAGCTCCGCGAGCGCGCGTTCCCGTGAAAGCCCCCGCGGCGCCGCCGGAATACGTCGCTCTTGCGGATCTATTCAAAGGCGGGCCTTTCATTTCGATCGGGCCCGAAATGCAAATCACCGTCATTCGTCAAGCCCAGAAGAACCTGCGATTGCTTGGCTACTACAGAGGCCCGGTCGACGGATCGCCGAGTCCGTCTCTCGTGGCGTCTCTCAAAGCATGGCAAGCGAGCGCAGGTTTTCGCCAAACGGGGCGTTTCGATGAAAACACGCTCAAGGGCCTCTCCTTGATGCCATACTAGCAGCCTGTCGGGCTTGGAATGAAGCCGGAATTTGAGCATGAAATCCCCGAAAAAATGAACCCGCCCTTTCAGACAGGCTGCTGGAACTCCGCTTCGCGGAGAAAAAACACGGATTTTGGGTTCTTTTTTTGGCACGAAGTGCTGATTTTAGCAGGATGTCAGACGGTTGGCCCTCTTTGCACGGTGGGTTTTCGAGGAAAAATTGAACTCGGACTTCCAAGTCCGACAGCCTGCTAGCGGACGTCTCTTGACCGCTGCTCGATCCTCCCTCTGCTTCGTCTCGAGGGGATGGCTCTTCAAAGCTCCTGGATTGCTCGGGTGGGCCGCGCTGGCCGTTCTCATTGCTGCCGCAGCCGTGGTGAGATTTCGAATCGCTCCAGTGGCAATCTCCGAATGGGACAGCTGGGGATGGCTCTATCCGGCTCTGAGTTGGCTGGGGGGAACCGGCTTCCGCGAGCAGTTCGAAAGAGAATGGCTTTATGGAGCGTTCCTTGCCGCGTGCTTGCGGATAACGGGCTCTTTTTCCGGCTACATCCTCATTCAGCAAGTTCTCGGTCTCCTGGCCGGTGTGTTGATATGGCTGACATGGAGAACCTGGACGGCTCTTTTCCCTAAGCATTTTGCTTTCGAAATCGGCTCCGTCATCACGGGTCTCTTCGCTGTCGCCGTCTATTTCTTTAGTCCGATCGCGCTGGCGCTCGAGCTTTCGATTCGGCCTGAGGGGATCATGGCCTTCATTGCCTTTCTCCAACTTTATTGCATCACGACCTATTGCAAATTTCGCTGGCATGGGCCGAAGCCCATGGCTTCCGTTGTCTTTGGGGCGCTCGCGATTCCGCTCGCTTACGCTCTGTTTGTTCTCAAACCCAACTGGCTTCTGGCCGTTCCGGCAACGACGCTCCCGATCTTCGTTGGCCTGTTCGGAAAGGCCTTCTCATTGAGGGTCCGGCTTCTCACGCCAATTTTAGGCCTTTTCTTGGTCATCGTCACACTGCTTCTGCCGGAAAAGATTTTTTTCATTCCCATGGCGGAAACGCGCGTCGTCCTGCCAATGACCCTCTTTACCATCCACGCCGATGTGATCCGTGAAAACATGGGGCGCGAGCTGGCAACACCTGGAACGCCGCAAGAACAACGGCGCTTTCTGGAGGCGTTTCTTCCAGTTTTCGACCGGGAAATGCAAGCTGCCAGGGCGCTAGCGAGATACTACCCGAGGCTGGCATTTGACCCAGACTACCTGATGTATCGTTCGTCCGTGTTTCCCTTCCTGGAAGGAACCTACGCAATGTCACGCAAGGAGATCGCGGCCTTTTGCCGCAGGAGTTTCCTGTCTGCAATCTGGAACCAGCCTTTCGGCTATGCCAGAAAGGTCGTTAACCAACTCGGCTATTTCTTTTTTCCGGATGACGGGACGTTCTTTCGCGCGCGCATCAAGATGGGGAAACTATATGACTACGTTCTCACAACACTGCCCGAATCCCTCGACGAAGCAATCAGCAAACCGGTTCAGAACTTGTACGAAATCTATCGTCAGAGCGTCATACGACAAGCTGGACAGCCCGGGACCCTTGAGGTTTTCCGTCCGTTCCGGAGTTTCCTAAGGGCGGTGAAGGTGTCCGCCTTTTGGATAGAAATGGCGTTCCTTATTTCTCTTGTTGCCTGCCTGCTTTTCGGGTCACTTGCGCGACTCCGGCTTCCGGGATTCGTCGCCCTAATGTTCTTCTTGGCTCCTGGCGGCAACGCGCTGACCGTCGCACTGGTTCATGCCCTGGACAATTCCCGCTACCGCGGAAGCTATGGCCCGCTTCTCCTCTTCGCTCTGGCCGGGCTCTTTCTCTTTTCCCTCACAACCCTCGCCCACGCGGTGACAATCGCCTACCGCAGGCAGCACCGTGCCTAAATTGCCCGTCCTGATCGACCGTGTGTCGCAATTCTTGCTCGGTCCGTGGCGACCGGCATCCGTCCTCTGTTATGCAACGGCGGTTGCTCTGCTTTGCGGATCCTTGGGCGTCATTGGTTTTCGGATTACTGAACAGACCAATCACGAGGTCGATCCTTTTGATCAGGGCGCCTACGTCGCCATGTCGAGGAAGATGGAAGGTTCATGGTATCCTTGGTACTCGGACGGAACGCGCAATCCCCTCTTCCCATGGCTTGCCGCTGCGTTTCTCGATGCAAACGACCCCGCATTTTTCGAAAAGGGCAAGAAATTGAACGTCGTTTTCGCAATTTGCGGAACAGCGGCTGTCGGAGTGTTTTTTTCGCGCCGGCTGGGTCCGCTTGCTTCCTTCAATGCTACCGTGCTCGCATCTCTGGCCGCGCTGCTGCCGATATCCACATTTTTCGGCGCGGAGGCGATTTTTCTTGTCCTCTTTCTTTTCGTCTGCGCGTGCGGAATGCGCCTCTTGAACGAGAATCCGGTGCGCCTTTACCTGATCCTTGGTGTCCTTCTTGCACTGGCTTGGCTGGCGAAATCTTCAACGACGCTTTTCCTGGGATTGTTTATCGTCTTCAGCTTCGGTCGCTTGCTCTTGAGCCTCGCATTCAAGCAGAATCTCCCCTGGCATCTCCGCTCGCCTGGCTGGAACGCTCGCCGATTCGGGGTCGGACTCGCCCTCTGCGCCGCGGGTTACTTCGCCCTCATCTCTCCCCGGCTCCTTCACGCACAAGGGGCATGGGGAAGCCCATTCTACAGCCTGCCAAGTTTCTGGTTCTGGGCGGACGACTGGGAAACTTGTGTGAGGAAGTACGCCGACTGCAGGAAGGTTCGCCTGGCTGAGCTTCCCATCGAGGAACAACCGACGATGATAGGCTACTTTCATCGTCACGGCATCAGTGACGCCCTGCTGCGCTTGGAGAAAGGAGCTATTGTGCGGTTGCGCCAGCTTTTCCATCCCGAAGGCAAGTGGCGATTTTTGGTTGAGAAGAAAGGCAAACCGAAACGCATCGTCCTCCCACATCGCGGCCTTTACCTGATCGGCCTTGGCGGGCTCACTCTCGGGATGGGCGCCCTCGCCATCTCGCAAGGACGCGTGAAAATGGTCGGATCCATCACATTCCCTGTCTTGCTCGGCCTGGCGACATTCACCCTCTACGTTTTGGCCACGGGTTGGTACCTGCCGACCGGTCCCGGTCATCGCTTTATCATGACACTTTATTTGCCGCTACTTTGGATGCTGGCCCAAGGCGGCGAGCAACTGCGGTTTGCCGCGGACTCACGATCTGCGAACTCGCTGTTCCTAGCCGGGCATCTCGCAATCTGCGCCCTACTTGTCTCACGAGTTTTCGCCCTGCTACAGGACACCCAATTTGAGAAGATTTCCTACGCATTTTGAAGGCGTGGGCACTCGGGTCAATTCCTGGCAAAACTTTACTCCGTTGTAGCCGCCGAGCCGCATCAGCAAGCGCGCACGTCAAAATGAGCTCGCTATCCTTCCCGAAGAATCTCAAGAGCGGCGGGTCAAGGTTGGTCATTGGCGGCGTCGATTGTGCGGAAGGCGCCGGTCACGAAGTCGATTCGAACTCTCATACGAGCTCGGAAAATCTGTAAGCGTCGAGTCTCTCCCGTCGCTTCGCATCCGTTGAGCGCCGGTGCCCAACAATTCCGCTCGGCTTCGGCGGCGGTCCCTCGTGCTCATGCTCGGGCTCGCTCCGGAGCTCGTGCGGCCGGTGGTCGCGAAGTACGATCGCGCAAAGCTCCAAGGCATCGTTGCGGGTTTCGCCAATGAGGGGCTGAAAGACTTCGACTACGGGGAAGCGCCTGTCCTGGTAGCTCGCGCCAGCTATCAAATATCGGAGCGACCAGCGTTCGCCGTCCCGCACGAGGCTGGCGCCAGCTGATCACGGGTTGCGTACGATCGCGTCCCCTCTCGCCATTGCTTCCAGAAGCGCATGAGATCGGCTCGAAGGAGATCACACACGAGAGTCGATGGACGCATACCAAAAGAACAGAACCTTTAGCACGACGGCCGCGACGACGAACGCCCCCAGGAGTATGCTTGTGCATGCCGCGAAAAGAACTAGGGCCTTGCCTTCTGGCGTAGGCTCGTAATCGTCCCTTCTCATTCCTGAATGACGTTCGGCCCCTGCATGTCAATCGTGGCTTCGCCGATGGCGCGGATGCTAAGAACCTTTCCTCCGGGTGAACGAACCACGAGGATACCCTTCTCAACCGCATGATGGTTGCCATCCTGCCCGCGGGTTGCCGTGGCGGGAAGTGCCTGGCGCTCATGATTGAATCGAGTTTGTCCATTGTGGAAGAGATTAGTGGTGGGCCAGTTCTGCGGTCTAGGCCGGTCTAGGCCTGGCCCGTGCCTATGCTCATTTTTTTGGTCTTTCGATTTGAAGGTTGAAGGCTATTGGGCGCCCGAATCAGTGGAGATCACGAAGCTGTTCCGGATCGGCGCGACATCACAGAACAAGGAAACTTGCAGTTCGGTTGTGGCGGTTTTCTTGCTCGTGTAGGGATCGACTTGCATTTCCATTTCGCCGAAGAACACGACCAAGAGATCGCTGAAATTTCCCAAACACGACGCGATTGCTCGAACCGATTGCGGGAGTCGCATAAGGCGGGGTAAGAGATGATTTCGTTCTCATCGCTCCAGAGCGGGATTCCGCCGCTCGCCAGTCCATCGGTGACGCGAAGCTTTTCCCTTGTGGCCGGTGAGCTCACCCATGCGAGCGCGCCGCCTTCGGCAAAATTGTCGCCAAGCGTGCGCTCAAAAAGTGCCAATTTCGCACGGGTCGCCGTTGCAGAAAACGTCACCGTCGAAAAGCCCGAAACGTTCAAAAGTCCAATCGGTTCGCCGCTCGCGCCAATGCCGGAGAAAACGCCCACGTCGAGCGCGTAGCCAATGGCGGACGGCAATTCTCGCCTCAGTCCGAACTCGGCGAGCTGGGGACTCTGAGCGAGCAACTGATTGCTAACGCTCAAGAGGCACGAAAGGCGGTGTCCCGTAAGCATAGCGGCGCCGAACGTCAAAGCACTCTCCGAAAGCTGTCCTAATTTCGGTCAACCAAGTTGCGGTAGCGCCCGTCGCGATTTTCGGAACCGAAGCATTGCCTTTGATCTCGATGAGACTTGCGCCGGCGCGAAGTGCGATGCTTTGCAGCCGCAGCGTTTCGGCGAGAGTTTGCATTACGGTTCCAACGGTCGCGGCGCCTGCGGAAAAGTTATCGCCGTGCTGCATCAGGGAAGTCTCGAAGCGGGCCCTGAAAGATTTTACCGCTATTTCACCGAGGGACTCGGTCTCGCGCGGCACAGCGACGGCAGAGGCGATTCTGAAGCGGTACAACTCCTACAACGTGACGCACCCAACCTATAAGGCCCTGGCTGAGGTGGGCAAGGCGGAGAAGAGCATCTTTCTCTGCGACTATCTTCCCTCGCGGAGGCTGCCTGACGGTTTGGCAGACCGCCTCCGCGCAAATGGCCACGAGGCTCACCTCAGTTCGCCGATGCGCCAATTCTATTGCGTCTTATCGCAGCGTCCCTCCCGTTACCCCATATCGGAGCAGGATGAGAGAGGGCGGAGCCTCCAAATCGACCGAAGAGCACTATCCCTCACGCCCGGATCGCTGTTCGCCGGGCGTGAACTCTGATGTGACGCCTCGATGAGCTTATAGCGTTCAAGGTCCGCTCGTTTGAGTCCTTCGGGCCGGTAGCGATGCACAATTCGATCGAGCATGACATCGATACCTGTGAAATAGGCGACCGGTTCAAAGGTGGCGGGATCCTCCAACAGGGCAAAAACGCCTGGAAAGTCGATTTTCAAAGCCGTTGGAAAGCCGTTGTTGACGTAAAGAGTAACGCCTCGCTCGTCAGCTTCCTTCATCAAGGAGGCATATTGCTCAACGGTGAGAGCCCGGCGGACTCTCGGATCGTAAACGTAAGGCGGCTGCGTGATCGCTGCGGTGATGATTTTTAGGTTTTCTGGCGCATTGGGATCCAGACTTGGGCGTGTCGCGAGCACGGATTCCCGATAGCGTTCCGCGCCCCACGTGAGCAAGAACTGCCTCGCGGGATTCGAGAGCACAGCGAAGGCGCATACCAGCACGACTGCGAGCAATGTTCCGGCCCACCGCGCGGCGGGAAATCTCCGCAACGGCGAGAATGCCCAAAATGCCCCGGCCGCAACCATGACCGCTATGCCCTGCAGCATAAAGCCGACGTACCATTCCATGAGCATCTTGTGCCGAAGCACTGCGTAGGCATAAGTCAGAAGTCCCAGAAAGATAAGGACGGCCACGAGCCAGCGCGCTCTGGGTTCCGCTATCCACAAGCGGAAGATTCCCAGCGCGAAGAGGCCCACAGCAACAACGATGGCAATGTGAAAGACCACCGGATGAGCGTTCGCATGGGGAAGATATTCCATGTACGAAGTGGTCGACTGGCCGCTCCTGCTCCAGAGGCTTCCCGTAAGGAATAGGGTACCAGCCAAAACGTGTGCCCGTCAAAATCGAGGACGCTTTTCAAATAGCTCAAAAGGCCCGGGACACACGGCAGGAACAACTGCAAAAATGGCTCGATCGCGAAAGGATGCTTTGAAATATGTGATTGGTCGTCGTACTGTAATTCCAGAGCGTGACCTTCCACGGCAGTCTCTTGACCACAACATTCCCGTCCTCCTGAACGCGATGCCCCCCAACGATACAGCGGCGCACGCTATATTCCTCGTCCTCCCAGAGGCTCTGGCCCAGCCGTGGAAATCCCAGGATCGCGCATGCGGCCATGGCTCCGCCAACGCAGAGGAAAAATCCTTTCGGGAGCTTGGGCAAGGATTTTTCAAGGGCGTGCGCTGGCAACGGCCGCGTCCACCGTCCGGTCGTCAGCGCCAGGCAAGCCAAAGGCACTAGATTGATGAGCCCGGCCCACCAGGAATAGACCCGGACATAGTCCTCTAACTTGCCAAGCTGCGGGTGTTCCCAGGGCTTCGGAGCAAGCAGCAGAGCAATTGCAATACAGGCCATCAGCCCCAGAAGGATGTATCGCGCGACAAACGTGGACCGAAGACACTCAAGCATCACCTTCTCCGTTACTCAGGCTCTCGCGGGCGTCGAGGATAATCTGACGAGAGAATGGCTTGTAAAAAGACGCACCTGCGGGAAGTGGGATCAGGGGTTTTTGGCTACCCGCTGCAGATTTCGGTAGACGCCAGCTACGTTGATATCCCCTCCAGTCGGCAGCATTTCGGCCAGGAGCTCCGCGGTCAAGCCGTAGGAGATCATGGCCGCAAACTTGTTCTCCAGGTAGGCCAATTCCGGCGCCGTTCGCTCCGTCAGTAACTCTGCGAGCGGACTGAAGCTGCGGTGCTCCTCCTTGCAACACTCGCAATGCTAAAGGCGAGAACTATTAAGTCGCAACTTGCCGAAGAGCGTCCGGGACACGATCTGATGCTTTCCTTTACGCGATCCAGATCCTTAGCTTCCGACAAGGTTAGCCCAAGATCATCTGGCCGCAGAGAGCCACGTTCCAGCTTGGCCACTTCCCGCACCACTTCTGTTTCCCGGAGTCGGACTCGATGATGATTTGTATCTTCAGTTTCATCACTACGATCCTCCTCTCGACTGCATCCATCCCTGGTCGCCTTCCGCGTATTGCCGAAGCCGACGATTCACTATCCGTCGGTCAAACCGATGCAACATGAGCCACTCTTGCCAAGGCCGCTGCTCTCGAAGCGGCCTTTATGCGGCACGAAACGACGCGCCTGCTCCTCGTGCTGCTCGCCTACGTCTGGATCATCAACGGTCTCTTCCGGGTGGGCGGTGCCTTGGCTCACGCGTGATCAGATCGCCTGGCTCACTGCCAAGACACCGCGATATCGCGCCGCGGCTTGGGTGGGGCTGCTCTATTCCGTCGCCTTGATCGTTTGCGCTGCGTTTCTATGGAAATGAAAAGAGCGGCTGATTTTCAGCCGCTCTCTTGAAATTCTCTTACGCGGCAACCGGCTGTTTCGCACGGTGCTTTTCAACGAAGTACTTCATCGTGTGATACAACACGGAATCGAGATCGTGCTTGGATCGCCAGTCAACAAGCTTGCGGGCTTTTGTGACATCGGGGATGCGGCGGTCACAGTCTTCATATCCTTTGCCGTAAAACTCCTCGCTGGGTACCGAGATGATCTCAGGATAGGGATCGCCTGGCTGACGGAAATGCTTATCGAAGGTCGCACACATTTTGTTGGCGAGTTCCTTAATGGTAACTTCGTTCTCAGGTGTGCCGATATTGAAGATCTGGCGGTCGCAAACACCGCCA
>JAXIPG010000225.1:0-12521 GCA_045403045.1 Terrimicrobiaceae bacterium | reverse complement strand
TGGCTGGAAGATTTGATGAACGTTCGTGGGTGAGCGGCTCTCGCCTCGCCAACGAAGCTAGACAGGAAGGCCCTTGCGGGGCTGCACGGGAGCTAATTCTAAGAAACTGAATATGAAAGTAGTCCTATTTTGCGGTGGTTTGGGCATGCGCATGCGCGAGTATTCCGAGGCCTTACCCAAACCCATGGTCCCAATCGGATATCGCCCTATCCTGTGGCATGTGATGAAGTACTACGCGCACTACGGCCACAAAGACTTTATCCTGTGCCTGGGTTACAAGGCGGACGTTATCAAGAAGTACTTCCTCGAATACGACGAGTGCGTGACAAATGACTTTGTCCTCTCCAACGGAGGCAAGAATTTGAAGTTGTTGAATAGCGACATCCATGACTGGAATATCACGTTCGTGGACACAGGACTCACTTCGAATATCGGCCAGCGTCTGAAAGCCGTCCAGGGGCATCTGAATGGAGAGGAGATGTTTCTTGCAAATTACACCGATGGCCTTTCGGATGTGCCGCTCCCTGCGGTCATCGATTCGTTCAAGCGGAGCGAGAACATCGCCTGCTTTGTGAGCGTGAAGCCTCGGGCGAGTTTCCATCTGATAGACATGGCTCCAGGTGGAGTCGTGAAGAGCATTGAGCATATCGGGAAATCGGGCGCCAGGATGAATGGTGGATTTATGGTCTTGCGTCAGGAAGTTTTCCGCTACATAAACGTTGGCGATGAGTTAGTCGAAGAGCCGTTCCGGCGCCTCATCGGCGAAAGCAAGTTGATGACGTATCCGCATGATGGCTATTGGGCATGCATGGACACATTTAAAGAAAAACAGGATCTTGAAGACGTCTTCGGCCGCGGAAACGCACCCTGGGCCGTGTGGAATGGTCACTGAAGAGTTATCGAAGGTGAGTCTTTCTTGCGGGACCACCCTTCGGTCCAACAGATCGAAATGAAAGATAGTTGCTGTGCTGCGAATGAGAACATCGGGTAGGATAATAAATCCGAGGAGTCAGACGAGCGAGGATGAGAATCGCAGCCCTTTGGAGGAATGATCCATATGTTTGACTATGCAATCATCGGTGGCGGCATTATAGGCTTGGCGACTGCAATGACTTTGGGCAGGAGAGATCCCGACGCACGAATCATTGTCTTCGAGAAGGAGTCGGACTTTGCCCGACACCAGAGTGGACGCAATAGTGGCGTCATACACTCCGGCATCTACTATAAACCGGGCAGCTTCAAGGCCAGATTCGCCCGCGAGGGCAGTCGAACGATGGTCGAGTTCTGCCGGGAGCACGGCATCAAGCATGATGTTTGCGGCAAGGTGATCGTAGCGACCAAGGAGAAGGAGTTGCCGCTACTCGATAATCTGTTCCGCCGGGGGCTGGAGAACGGCCTGTCAGTAACTAAGCTCACGGCGGAACAGGTGCAGGAGATCGAGCCGCACGTCCGTTGCCTGGCAGGGATCAAGGTCCCCTCAACAGGGATCGCGGACTACAAGGAAGTCTGCGCGAAGTACGCGGAGCTCATTCGCGAACAGGGCGGCATTTTGATGACCGGAACGGCGGTTAGGAGGCTGCATGAAGTGGGCGGTACGCACCGCATCGAGACAACAAGAGGAGAATTTGAGGCGCGATTTCTAGTGAATTGCGCTGGTCTTCACAGCGATCGGATAGCACTGCAGGCAGGGGTCAACCCGCAGGCAAAAATCGTCCCGTTCCGGGGCGAGTACTACGAGCTCGTGCCGGAGAGGCGTTGCCTGGTAAACACGCTCATCTATCCCGTGCCAAACCCTGCGTTTCCGTTCTTAGGGGTGCACTTCACAAAGATGATCGATGGTTCGGTTCACGCGGGTCCCAATGCGGTGCTCGCCTTTAAGCGAGAAGGATATCACAAGACCGATATCAATATTGCCGATCTTTTCGAAACGCTCACCTTCGGCGGCTTTTGGAAGTTGGCAAGAAAGTGCATGAAGGATGGCTTGATGGAAATGTATCGCTCGCTAAGCAAGAAGGCATTTGTCCGGAGCCTCCAAGAACTCATCCCTGAGGTCACAGAAAGCGACCTGGTTCCCACACACGCCGGCGTTCGCGCTCAAGCGTTACGTTCCGACGGCGGCTTGGTGGATGACTTCCTGATCATCAAGGATCGCTCCGCAATCCACGTCTGTAACGCGCCCTCGCCCGCCGCGACGGCGTCGTTGGAAATAGGGAAGGAAGTCGCAAACCAGATACCCGACCTGCGAACCGCCATTACCGTGTAATGGCTCCGCTCCCGCCTGCTCCCTTGCTCCCGGAAGTTTCTGCTGCGGCGCGGCGAGTGACTTGGTATCCCCTTGGTTCTTCTGTACGTTTATTCTATAGAAGACGAAATGCTACACCATGTTGCAATTCCCAATAAGTTCAGCACGTCGGATTCTGTGCCTTGGCGCGCACTCGGATGATATCGAAATCGGCATCGGCGGGACCCTGCTGAAGCTCGTCGCGCATGTTCCTGGGTTGGAGATCTGCTGGGTCGTATTCAGCGCCCCAGGACCGCGCGCCGAAGAGGCGAATCGGAGTGCAGAGGACTTCCTGGGCGGCATTGCACACAAACAGATCAAGATCGGATCGTTTCGCGAAAGTTACTTCCCGAGCGAATGGCCATTAATCAAGGAGTGGTTTGAGGACATCAAGGCGAAGTTCGATCCGGACGTCGTTTTCACCCATTACCGCGATGACCGCCACCAGGATCACAGGGTCCTGTCAGATTTGGCTTGGAACACGTTCAGGAATCATCTGATTCTTGAGTACGAGATTCTGAAGTATGACGGGGACCTCGGCCGGCCCAACGTATTTGTACCTCTCTCCGAGCAACTCTGCTCTCGAAAGATCGAGTTGCTGTTGAAGAATTTCCAGACCCAGTTGACCAAGCATTGGTTTACGAGCGACACCTTCGCAGGCATGCATCGAATTCGCGGGATCGAATGTGCGTCCCACACCGGTTTTGCTGAGGCGTTCTATGGCCGGAAGCTCGTCTTTGATACACTTTAAAAGTCGGCTTTGGCACGATTGCAAAAGAATTTTAGCAAGCGGCGGACTCCAATTCGTAATGGAATGAGAAGAGAACAGTGTTCGATGCCCGATTGAAAGCTCGTTGATGATTTTCGGATCGTGAATGAAAGGAACTCCATGGGTGCGTACGTCCCCTCCCCGGCTGCAACCGCATCGCCGGAGATCGGGAAGGGGGTCGCTAGATCCCCGAGTTGCGAGCGCCAATAGCTGCATAAAAGGCCGCTATTTCTTTGCAGTTTTCGCTTCAGGATTTCAGCTTTCAACGTTTCGGCACTCACCAAGCTCCTCGGCTCCAACAAACAACTATGCACCTATCAACTCTTGACTCAGGACCGTCTGTTCCGGTTCTCGTGCCTGAGCCGTCTCGGGTCGGCACTCGGCCTGCCTTGACGGAAATAGCCGTCGTCGGTCTAGGCTACGTCGGTCTGCCTCTGTCCCTTCAATTCGCCCGCTCCGGTGTCAATGTTCTCGGACTCGACCTCGATCCTGACAAAGTGGACGCTCTTAACGAGGGCCGAAGCTACATCAAGCACGTTTCTGCGGAGACTGTTGCCGAGGAGGTAATGGCGAGGCGACTCGAGGCCACCACGGATTTTTCCCGCGTTGATGAAGTCGACGCGGTAATCATCTGCGTGCCGACCCCGCTCAACAAGAACCGTGAGCCCGATATCTCCTACATTCTGCAGACAGGACAGGCCATTGCCCCGCACCTACGAAAGGGCACACTGGTCGTCCTGGAATCGACGACCTATCCGGGTACCACTGACGAGGATTTGCGGGCCGTTCTCGAGACCGGATCGGGCCTCAAGGCTGGTGAGGACTTTCATCTGGCCTTCTCGCCGGAACGCGAGGACCCTGCAAATCCAGCCAGCAAAGTGGGTGTTGTGCCAAAACTCGTCGGCGGACTGACCCCGGCCTGTCTGGAAATGGCGGTTCAGCTTTATCGTCAGGCGATCAAGACCGTTGTGCCTGTTTCAAGTTGCCGCGTCGCGGAAGCTGCAAAGCTCCTTGAGAACATTTTCCGCAGTGTGAACATTGCCCTCGTCAATGAATTAAAGCTTGTGTATGCGTCGATGGGGATCGACATCTGGGAAGTTATCGCGGCGGCGAAAACGAAACCCTTCGGATTCATGGCCTTCTATCCCGGGCCAGGGCTGGGCGGGCATTGCATTCCTATCGATCCGTTCTACTTAACGTGGAAGGCGAGAGAGTTCGGGCACAACACGCGATTCATCGAGTTGGCCGGCGAAATAAATACCGCGATGCCAGACTATGTCATGCATCGGGTTGCAGACGCACTCAACGACAGGGGGAAGGCAATCAAGGGAAGCCGGATTCTGATCCTTGGCCTTGCTTACAAACCCAATGTGGATGATGAACGCGAGTCGCCAAGCTATCGCTTGCTCGAGAAACTCGCACAACGTGGCGCCGAGGTGGCTTATCACGACCCGTATGTGCCCGTGATTCGCCCAACGCGCGAACATTCCCAATGGGCGGGAACCGAATCCATTCCTTGGGACCAGTCCACGATCGCAGGGTTCGATCTCGTTGTCATCGCGACGGCTCACGCCTGCGTGAATTATCATGAACTCGCCGACTGGGCGCAATGCATCGTGGATACTCGGAACGCCATGGCGGCAGTACAGGTCGCGCAAGGCAAGGTATGGAAAGCGTAATCAAGAATCCTCCTTCACGCCTTCGATATCTTTTGCGCGATAATTCCAACTCAGAGTTGCACGAGTTCGTGAAAGTCAACATGCTCTGCTGTGAAAGTTGTATCCACGGCAGATTCGTATATGACGTGTTATGAAAAACTGTTGATAATGTTATGCAAACGGCTGAAAAAATGAGACCCGTATACTTAACGGGGCCCAGCGCTGGCGATGAATTTCGTCGCCGGCTTAGAAAGAGGCGATTGCTCCCCCTGATCGGTGTCTACGATGTCTTTTCGGCGTTGATCGCCGCTGATCGCTTCGAAGGAGTTTTTTGTAGCGGGTACGGCTTCGCCGCAAGTGCTTACGGCTTGCCGGATGTCGGCTATGTGAACTGGCGCGATATGGCGGATTTCGCTACGAAGATTCGCCACGCAATCCCCGATACGCATGTACTTGTCGATGTCGACGACGGTTTTGGCGATCAGGTGGTGGCTTCAAACACAATCCGGGTCCTTGAGGCCAATGGTCTTTCTGCCGTCATGATGGAAGACCAGAAACGACCACGCCGATGCGGGCATTTTGAAGGAAAGGAGATCCTGCCAGTGGACGAATATCTCATTAAACTCTCGAAGGTGGTTGAGACGCGACGAAGCATTTTTGTGATCGCACGGACCGACGCGACGGACCCTTCAGAAGGTATCGAACGTGCCATCCGTTACGCCGAGGCCGGCGCCGACGGTGTGATGGTTGAAGCGATACGAGACCTGGAAACAATTTCCAAATTGCGATCCCAAGTGACCGTGCCGATCATGGTCAACCAATTGCACGGCGGCAAATCCCCGAACTGGCGATTTGACGAATTGGAAGATGCCGGAGCTTCGATTGTAATCTACAGCACACCGTGCTTGTTCGCAGCCCAATACGGTATCCAGCGCTACTTGGAAACGCTGCTGGAGCACAAACGTCTTCCGGCGGAGAATACTGCGTCCATGAATGATTGCGCCCAAGTTCTGAATCGACTGGCGGGCTAAGGAGATTTTCGAAGGATGAATGAAGCGCTGCGGCTATAGGAAATGCGAAATTTAATCGATTAGCAGACATATCAGCGCAGCGGCAAGCGCCTCGCTTTGCCAAAAAAGGATAGTCGAGGCATAACAGGGTAAATCAACCGCAAGGAGTGTTCGTCGGTCCTGGGAGGCGCCCCATCAAGCGCGCGGCAACACGCATCAGCCACAACAGCCAGCAGCCTATCCCCTCGTGGATTGCTTAAATATGAAGGAAATTGATATGATTACGATCATAGATGAAACGACACACGAAAATCGCGAGACGGTATATCGTCCCAATGCTAAACGCTTCGAACAACCGCGGGCCCAAAGTGTCCACGAGCTACTGCAGCTTAGGGCGGCAAGAACTCCTGAAGCGATAGCCGTGGCGGCCGTTGATCGGAAGCCTCTCACCTACGGTGGTTTGCTTAAGCAGGTTAGCAAGACCGTTGATGCGCTACACGCATTCGGGATAATGCCCAACGACCGGGTCGCGGTTGTATTACCTAATGGTCCGGAGATGGCGGTTGCGTTCGTCGCGGTCGCAGCCGGAGCGACCTGCGCGCCTCTTAATCCGGCCTACCGGGACGGCGAGTTCGATTTCTATCTCTCGGATCTGAAAGCGAAGGCGTTAGTCGTTTTGGCGGGGAGTGAATCGCCTGCGAAGGCGGTCGCCGAGAGGCTAAACATCCCCATCATCGCGTTGAAACCGGCCCTCGACGCGGAAGCCGGTGTATTCGAACTGACGGGGAGGAGGAAAGAATCGGTCAACAATTTTCGCTTTGCACAGCCTGGCGATACGGCACTCGTGCTGCACACTTCGGGAACTACTTCACGACCGAAGATCGTGCCGCTGACGCACGCCAACGTCTGTAGCTCGGGTCACAATGTTGCCGAATCACTCCGCCTTGAAGAGCACGATCGCTGTTTGAATGTGATGCCTCTCTTTCACATTCATGGTTTGATCGGCGCGCTCCTCTCCTCACTGACGGCTGGAGCGAGTGTTCTCTGCGCGCCGGGACTGGAAGCTGCGAAGTTCTTCGACTGGGTGGATGCGTTTCGACCCACGTGGTACTCGGCGGTACCAACCATGCACCAAGCGATCCTGGCGCGGGCCTCCGCGAATCGCGAAATCATCGGTCGCTGCCGTATGCGATTCATTCGTTCCTCGTCTGCAGCTCTACCGAAGCAGGTCATGGCCGCACTCGAGGACACTTTTGGCGCGCCGCTGGTCGAAGCTTATGGGATGACTGAGGCCTCCCATCAAATGACCAGCAATCCGTTGCCGCCCTTACCCCGTAAGGCAGGCTCGGTTGGGATTGCAGCGGGGCCGGAGGTCGCCATCATGGATGAAGCGGGCAACTTGCTTCCCACCGGCGAGAAAGGTGAAGTTGTGATTCGCGGTTGCAACATTACTGACGGCTACGAGAGCAATCCAACTGCTAACAAGAGTGCGTTTACAAAAGGCTGGTTCCGAACAGGAGACCAAGGGCGATTTGATGCCGACGGCTACCTGTTTCTCACTGGTCGACTCAAGGAGATCATCAATCGCGGCGGCGAGAAGATCGCTCCAAAGGAAGTGGACGAGGTTCTCATTCAGCACACAGGAATCGCTCAGGCAATCGCTTTTGCCGTGCCTCATCCGACGCTAGGCGAGGACGTTGCGGCGGCGGTGATTTTGAAGGACAATGCTGCGGTCACCGAGAGCGAGATTCGGGACTTCGCCGCCACGCGGCTTGCAGACTTCAAGGTTCCAAGTCGAGTCGTGATTGTCGACGAAATACCGAAAGGCCCCACTGGAAAACTCCAGCGCATCGGTTTGGCGGAGAAATTGGCCGATAAGTTAAACGGCAACTTCGTAGCCGCGAGAAATCCAATCGAGCAACAACTGGCTGAAATTTGGAAGCATATTTTGAAGTTGGATAAAGTCGGGGTCTGTGACAATTTCTATTCGGTCGGTGGCGATTCGCTTGCGGCAGCGTCGATGATAATCGAAGTCGAAAAGCGTTTCAGCGCAGTAGTCACGATGGCTGATTTCGTTCGCTGCCCGACCATAGAGACCTTGACTGCGCTCCTTAACAGGCGGGAGTCGTCAATGGCCGGCGGCGCCCCTGACGCGGGTGGCCGGAGCCCCTTGATGCCGATCAGAGATTCACTATGGGTCGGATTGAAAAACCGGTTGATGCAGGTGATCGCACTTTACGTTCCCGGTTACAAGACGACGCGCGTGTGGCTTCACCGGATGCGTGGTGTTTCGATCGGCAACAATGTGTCAATCGGCACCTCGGCCATTATCGAAACTGCGTATCCCAAATTGGTCTTTATCGGGAACAACGTCACGATCGGCATGCGGGCCGTAGTGATCGCTCATCTTCGAGACCTCACGTCAGGGGCTCGATTGACGAGCCATCATACGGTTCGAATTGAAGACAACGTTTATGTCGGGCCGGGCGTCATTATTCTCCCGAATGTGACGATTGGGCATGGTGCTGTCATTAGCGCTGGAAGTGTTGTCTCTAGGTCTGTTCCGCCACAGACGCTCGTCCAGGGCAACCCGGCCATGCCAATAGCCCGATGCGGCGTGTCATTGGGGGGCGGCGTTTCGTATGAGCAGTTTCTCCGTCACCTCGTGCCGATAAGCGCTCCTACTCCTGCCTCGACAGGCGTGCTGGTAGCCAAATCATGAGCGTGGCGATTATTCTTAGAATAGTACAAAATCCAATCGAATAAAGCTAAACAAGCACACCATGTCCAACTCTACATATTTTACGGGACCTAGCGCGGGCGATGAATTCCGGCGCCGACTTCGGAAGAAGCGATTGCTTCCTCTCATCGGTGTCTATGATGTCTTTTCGGCGCTGATCGCCGCGGATCGCTTCGAAGGAGTTTTTTGCAGCGGGTACGGCTTCGCTGCAAGTGCTTACGGCTTGCCGGATGTCGGCTACGTGAACTGGCGCGATATGGCGGATTTCGCGACGAAGATTCGCCATGCGATCCCCAACACGCACA
The DNA here is from genome assembly GCA_045403045.1 of Terrimicrobiaceae bacterium. Lineage (GTDB taxonomy): Bacteria > Verrucomicrobiota > Verrucomicrobiia > Chthoniobacterales > Terrimicrobiaceae > DASTFP01. Next base: position 3,758 of record JAXIPG010000225.1, on the reverse strand, counting down.
TACTTGTCGATGTCGACGACGGTTTTGGCGATCAGGTGGTGGCTTCAAACACAATCCGGGTCCTTGAGTCCAATGGTCTGTCTGCCGTCATGATGGAAGACCAGAAACGACCGCGTCGATGCGGGCACTTTGAAGGGAAAGAAATCCTGCCAGTGGATGAATATCTCACTAAACTCGCGAAGGTGGTTGAAACGCGGCAAAGCATTTTTGTGATCGCACGCACCGACGCAACGGACCCTTTGGAAGGTATCGAACGTGCCGTCCGTTACGCTGAGGCGGGCGCCGACGGTGTGATGGTCGAGGCGATACGAGACCTGGAAACCATTTCCAAGTTGCGATCCCAAGTGAGCGTGCCGATCATGGTCAACCAATTGCACGGCGGCAAATCCCCGAACTGGCGATTTGACGAATTGGAGGATGCCGGAGCTTCCATTGTAATTTACAGCACGCCGTGCCTATTCGCAGCCCAATACAGTATACAGCACTATTTGGACACGCTGCTGGAGGACAAACGTCTTCCGGCGGAGAATACTGCGTCCATGAATGACTGTGCCCACGTTCTGAATCGACCCGCGGGTTAGGAGTGTTCGAAGGATGAATGCTGCACCGCGCGGCCATAGCAGGAGCCAAGTCTAATCTACTCTCGAGAACATGCTGGAGACCTCTGAAATTCGGGAACTGGGTGTGCGAATGCCATTGCCGGCACCTGTTCATCTCAATTCTGCAAGGATCGTCGCTGAAGGGGTCTTTCGGCCAGCGATCACTTCCAAAGAACTCAGCGAGGACTTCACCGAGACAGTCGGGCTGGACTCAAAGGAGTTCCCGCTCTCGACTCGCATCTTCGAATTCGATCTGCGAGAGAGCGATGATGTCATCGTGCGAACAGTAGAAACCGGACGCCCTTTGATCGTCCGTCGCGACGGTGAGCTGATCGTCAATTTTGATATACGGGCAACACAGGCTTTTCAGTTCGTAGACTCTAAGCGACCAATATATACATATATTCCGGGTTTTAACATCCATAAGATCCCAGCCGGAATCCGTCGCCCCATCTCCAATTTCGTTCACTCGCTGCGTTCCCCACGTCGCGGAGATGTCGTAAGCGAGTACGCCAAGCTTCCACTAACGAGTTTCGAGGTTGTCGTTTGGCTCTTGAACAAGGTTCTAGCAGGGGGGGCGGGTTGTGAAGCGAGCGCGTTTCAGTGGCCTCTAGGTAAGCGGGCGGTTTTCATATCGCTGCACGATGTGGACACCGGGGGTCTTTTGAGGCGAAGAGAGCGTGACACATTGCTTCGTGTTGAGGAGAAGCACCGGATTAAGGCGACTTGGTTTGCGCCAACGGCGCACCTGAAACGAAAGGAGGTTGTCGATTTTCTGCTCCAATCAGGCCATGAGGTAGGCTGGCACGATCACTCACATGACCACAGGCTTCCTTTCAAGCCGTTCGCCGATCAACGGGTGGATATACTAAACCGTTCCTTCCTAGCTGAGATCGAGAGCTATCCCGTGGGCATGCGAACTCCGAGGCTCCTGAAGAGCAACTACCTATACGAAGTTCTGGATCGGGCCTGCCCGGCCTTACGGTACGATACCTCGTTCCTGCGCGGAATTGTTCCGTACCGTCTTTGGTTAAATGGAAGCGAATCGAGGATTCTTGAAATCCCCACCACGGTTCCGACTGATATCCTTGTTTACAACAAGCTTAATGGGCTTTCTCGCGCCCGCAAGTTTGAAACTGTTCTGCAGGCCCAGATCGCGAGGACAAAAAAGCTAATTGAGGTCGGAGGGGTAATCTCAATCGTAACGCACCCGGAGAAAGACCTAAGCGAACGGCCGGAGCTTTTGGACGTGTATGACCAGTATCTTTCGTATATCAAGAGCTGTCCGAATATCTGGTTTACCACCGCAGGCGAACTATTCAAATTTTGGACTGGTAGTGGGTCGCATTTATCGGCCGGCTCCCAGCGCTTTGACACTCCCAAACGAGAAAGTATGAACCCATGAATGCAGGTCCGCAATATCCAGGCCTTCAAAAGCAGCCCGCTGACTATGAGAACGAAGGTCCGAGGCTACAATCCATCCGACGATTCCTGCGCGCACAATTTGGTCGCCCCACAGGGTTTTGGGGAGCCATCGCAGGAAAGATCATGGCTCGTGATGCCTCCAACCGGGATCGGATCCATTGGACCCTTTCGCTACTCGATATCCGGCCGAACGATCGAGTGCTCGAGGTAGGTTTCGGACCCGGTTTTGCCATTGAACAGGTTGGCAGGATGGCGACGAAGGGATCGATCGTCGGGGTTGACCATTCCGAGGTGATGGTGCGACAAGCGAGCAAACGTAACGCCAGGGACATACGTGAGGGTAAGGTGGTCTTACGGCTTGGGTCTGCTTCGGATCTCCCGAAGTTCGACAAGCCCTTCGACAAAATCTTTACCATCAATTCAATTCATTTCTGGCACGAACCAATCGATTGCCTGAAGGAATTGCGCAAGCTGTTGACATTCGGCGGCTTGATTGCTGTCACGTTACAACCTAGGTCCCGAAGCGCCACGGATTCAACCACAAGGGAAATTGGCGAGGAAGTTGCCAAGAATCTCGAGCACGCAGGGTTCTCTCAGGTAAGACTCGAAATAAGAAAGACGAAGCCTATCTCCGTCGCATGTGCCCTTGGAATCAACGAGTGAGGCGAGAAACTGATCGAGCATTGAGCCGGGCTAATCTCCCACTTGCCACTTGCCGCAAAGCAAACTGACAAGTTTGATGGAGCCTAGAAGCGCTCTCATCAATCGGAGTCGCGTCCTATCGCCTATATCCGATTCTCACTTCACGTGGAAACAAGAAAACAAAGCATGGAAGAGGCCGTAAACCCAAACGGCGGCCCCCTGCGCTGCTTGCTGTGTGGAGGAGTGCGGCATAAGGCCATTTTCAACGAGTTTGGCGTTGACATTCTCCGATGTCGCGAGTGCCACCATGTCTTTTCGTCTTTTGCGGCCAACCCGCACTACGATGACTTTTGGGGGGATGAAGTCGCGGAGGATGAGCACTTCTATTGGAACAAAGCCCGCGCTAGAATGCATCAGGATTTCTTCCGAAGATTTCTTGCCGGGCGTTCAGGACGACTCCTTGACGTTGGGTGTGGGCTCGGATTTTTTCTGAAAGCCATAGAGCCGTATGCGAACTGGGCGGCGTACGGCTGTGAGATTTCCCCAGCGGCGGTTCGGTATGCTCGCGAGACGCTTGGCCTGCCAAACGTCGTCTGTGGCCAACCTGAGGATGTTGATCTGCCGCAAAGTTCCTTTGACCTCATCACCATGTGGGACGTGCTTGAGCATTTTCTTTGGCCCGATCAGCTACTCAGGCGTTGCCACGCACTGTTAAACGAGGGGGGTATCTGTTTTATTTTGACTCCAAACGTCCGCGTCCAGCTCCTCAGGGCACGGATCATAAAACTGGTGCGGGGTGTGCAGCCTGGGATTGCTTACTTGCAGGCTCACGATCATCTCCATCACTACTCGATGTCTAGTATCCGAAGGCTCCTAAACCGCAATGGCTTTTCGCGCGTTGAGTTCGCGCACTTGCACCCCGTCCAGAGTGTCTCGGGCAGCAAGAGTGGTCTATTGCGAGGAGTCAAGAACGTGTGGTTCGAGGCTGCCCGTACGCTTTTCATTATCAGCGCAGGCCGCTTGAACTTCGACAATCTGTTCGTTGTTGCCCGCAAGGAATCTCCTTCTCGACGGTGATCTGATAACCTTTGG
>JAXIPG010000212.1:0-2420 GCA_045403045.1 Terrimicrobiaceae bacterium | reverse complement strand
CCACTTTTCGGAAAGGATAAGATCTCGACATTTGAGAACTACTTCGTCGCGGAGAAGGAGGCGCGGGTTGAAACGAAGAATCCGTATTTCAAACTGATCCACGAAAAGGGATTCTGCCGAAAGATCCTGGCTGACTTTGGCGTTGATACCCAGCGCGGGCTGATCGTCAACGGCCACGTCCCGGTGAAAATTGAGAAGGGTGAATCGCCCATCAAAGCCAGCCGTCAAGCCATTACTATCGATGGGGCATTCTCGGAAGTGTATGGCGACAATGGCTTCACTCTCGTGCTCGATGCCGATCGCACCTACCTCGCGCAGCATCATCATTTTGAATCGATCAGCGAAGCCATCACGCAAGGCGCCGACATCATTCCGAAGATCCATGCCATGTGCGTCTTCGATCCGCCCCGCCGCGTCGCCGACACCAGTGAAGGTCAGTCCATGCGGCACGAGATCGCAGCGCTCGAACTCTTGCTCCGTGCATACCAGGAAAATATCCTCCCTGAACGAACGGTTGGCGCGCGCGAATCGCTGCGCCCTTAGCGTCCCTTCGGTTGGAATCTTCCCATTTCGAACAAATGTGCATTTCGCTTTGACAAAATGTGCAGCTCCTGTAAAAGGACGTCGTACGAAAGGTCACGCAGAACCTGTCCTGCGCGATCGTGACCCCTCGCAAGAATCGCAAGACAAGCCAACCCTGAACTCGGAGTTAAGCCCCAATGAGACGTGAGAAAGTAATTGATCGGATCGAAAATACGAAATCCTGGGATTTCTTGGTCATAGGCGGGGGTGCGACCGGCCTTGGTGTGGCCGTGGACGCGGCCGCGCGTGGTTATGGCACCCTGTTGGTCGAACAGGATGATTTTGCCAAAGGAACGTCGAGCCGCAGTACAAAGTTAGTGCATGGCGGCGTCCGTTATTTGAAGCAGGGAAATATTTCCCTTGTGCTCGAAGCGCTCCGTGAGCGCGGATTGCTTTGTGAAAACGCGCCTCATCTGGTTCATCATCTCTCGTTTATCGTTCCGATCTATAGCTGGTGGGAAGGGCCGTTCTACGGGATCGGAATGAAGATTTACGATCGCCTTGCGGGCAAGCTTGGCCTCAATCCTTCGAAGGTTCTCTCGCGTGAGGAAACTCTCCGGCGAATTCCGACGCTGGAACCTTCTGGTTTGCAACGGGGCGTTGAATACTACGATGGACAGTTTGATGACTCGCGACTGGCGGTGAACCTCGCTCAGACGATTTTCGATTTGGGCGGAGCCGCGGTGAACTACATGCCTGTCAGCACTCTCATTAAAGAGGACGATTTGATAGTGGGAGCAACGGTTCGGGATCTGGAATCGGGCAAGGAGCACACTGTCCGCGCAAAGGTCGTGGTCAACGCGACCGGTGTTTTCACGGATTCCATCCGCAAGATGGATGAGCCGGAGGCGAAAAGCGTCGTCGCTGCCAGTCAGGGCTCCCACGTGGTGCTGCCAAAATCATTTCTTCCGGGAACTAGCGCCATCATGGTGCCGCATACGCCGGATGGCCGGGTGTTGTTTGCAGTGCCCTGGCACGACCATGTGGTCGTTGGCACAACCGATGTCCCAGTGGATAACATCCAACTGGAACCGACTCCCATGGACGAAGAGATCGGTTTCATTCTCACCAATGCCGCGAAGTACCTTTCGAAGCCTCCGACGCGCAAGGATGTGCTGAGCGTCTTTGCAGGATTACGACCGCTGGTAAAAGTGGGTGACGCAAAAAGCACCGCGGCGCTTTCACGAGACCACACCATTTTGATTTCGAATTCGGGCCTCCTCACGATCGCCGGCGGCAAATGGACCACCTATCGCAAGATGGCGGAGGACGCGGTGGATCAAGCGCAAACGATGGCAGGTTTGGACGAGCGTCCGTGCAAGACGGTGCATTTGCAGGTTCATGGCTGGACCAAACAGACGATTGAGGCGCCAAGCCTGGGGGTTTATGGTGCCGACGCGCCGGCAATCGAAGAACTCGTAGCCGCAGAGCCTGCATTGGCAGAAAAGATTCACCCGGAGCTGCCCTATATAAAGGCTGAGGTGGTTTGGGCTGTGCGGGAGGAGATGGCGCGCAACGTCGAGGACGTTCTTTCGCGGCGGACTCGCGGGCTTTTGCTCGGAGCACGCGCCAGTATCGAAGCTGCGCCGGCTGTTGCCGACTTGATTGCGCGAGAGCTCGGCAGAGACGACGCCTGGAAAAAGAAAGCCGTCGAAGAGTATACGAAAGTGGCCCAGGGCTACGTTCTGCAAGACACTTAGAGCAAATGCCGAAATAAATTTCCGAAATGGTGGCAGCGCCGAGGGGTCTCTGGCAAGGCGCGGAGGCAGGTCAATCCCCATAGGGCTTGACCTGCCGACGCAACACAGCCAGAGACCCCTCGCAGCGCCAGCCCTTTC
>JAXIPG010000300.1:0-7939 GCA_045403045.1 Terrimicrobiaceae bacterium | reverse complement strand
TTCGCGGCCGCGGTGACCCGCTCTAATAGCGAATCCTCCCCCATCACCCTCTCCTGCCCTTCTTTTTCCTACTGTTTGCGTCATATTCTGGCCAACAATCACCGTTCTCACTGCAAGGAGCCCAGGAACAGGGTAAATGTCACTTTTCTGCGCATTGGTGGAGGGGTCTATCAGAGTTGGGGTCGGAGTGCAATAATACTCATTATTGTGACCATGCGCTGCCATCGACAATGCGAAGGGAGTGGCGGCAACCACCGAGTTAGACTTCCAGAAGGGGCGGATGAAGCTGAAAGGGAAGGAGTTAGAACGTGGCAAGCACATCCTGTTTGTCGACGCCCTTGTGCGTCGCCACCAAGCGCAGGATGCTGTTGAGGGTGCCAATACGCAGGGCGGTGTGATCTGGAATCGGGATGCGTTGAGGGGATGGTTTATCTGTCTGCAAAATGATGTGGCTGCCCTCCTGATGGACCTGCCGGTAGTCCCAATGTTTGCAGAGCGCCTTGACAACCGCGCGCCCGGAGAGGTCGCGCGGGATTTTCACGCGGCAAGAACTTCATCACGCACAAGACGGAGGCGGATGCGGAGGGCGAGTTTTTCGGGTTGATCGAAGTAATAACCTCGCACTGCTTCACGCACGTTGGTACGCAACTCGTCCCAGCTGCTGCCTTCGGTGACGATGCTTTCGGTGAGACACTCAGCGCAATAACCATCGTCAGCCTCCTGAATGACTTCAAAGACGAGCTCGTTCATAAACGGAGTTTACCGGTTGTCTGACACCCCGGCAAGTTTCGCCGGAAGGCAACGCCTGCCGCTTTCACTCCAAAGCTTGGCTGAGAGCGCCTCCGCCGTCTGCCGGGTCTGCTCATAGCCAACGTGGGTGTAGCGGACCGTGGTGCGGATATTCTTGTGGCGGAGGAGCTCCTGAATTTCTCGCAAATCCTTTCCCACATCGTTAAGCAAAATTGTTGCCGCGGAATGGCGCAACCCGTGGGCTGTGATCTCCCCTACCCCAAGTGCTCTGCAAGCGGCCCGGAGCCGGAGGTTGAACGCGCGGTTTGAGAACGGCGCACCGGAATATCCCGCAAACACAAACTGCGACGCGGCAAACGCGATCCCTCCGGGAGCCAGGATGCGTCGGCCTTTAAAGCCCTCCTGGATAGCCTTCCACTCGAGGAGCGCCGCGCTTAAACGCCCGGGGACCGGCACATCCTCGAAGACGCTTCCCTTGCCCTTGATCCGGAGAGCGACGATTTCCTCCCCCACCCTCTGACAATCTGACCAAGTGAGCTGGATCAACTCCTCGAACCGGCAGGCGGTCTGGAAGAGAGCGTTGGTCAGGTGGAACGCGAGGGTGGAGCCGTAGCCCTGCCGCCGGGACTTAAGATAGTCGAGGAGCCGACGGATCTCGGAGAGGAGGAGATAGCGGATCTGGGGCTCCTTGTAGAGAGGGGGCTCGATCTTCGCAAACGGATTCTTGAGGTCCCAGTGTTTGTAGGCAAAGGAAAGCGCGGCCCGGATTTGTTTGAGGCTCGCCGCGTTCTTGCCGTCTCCCAAGAACCGATAGGCCTCCAAGGCGGTAGGAAAAGGAAGACCCCGCGGATCGAAACCTGCCGCCGCAGCCCAGGCCAAAAATCGGGTCCAGGTGCGTTCATAGGCCGCTAGGCTGTTGCCCGAAAGGTTCCGCCGCAGCAGGTCGGCCGAAAGCCCTTGAATATCACTACCCCGGGTACTGGCCACATCTGACCGAAAACCTCCGTTAAGGACTTGAGGCGTTCCGTCCTGCGACGGATCTGTAGTTGGCGTAGTCAGGTTCAAAGTAGTGTCATCGATCGTATGTACTTCGGCGCGAAGCTGCTACACGATGGGTCCGATACGCAGCGTATTCAAGGTGACCACCGCTTGCGCCCCAACTGAAGGTATACCTACATGGTTGACTTCGAGGTGACATGTGGGTGTCAGCGGGCTGGATTCCGGCAGGAAATTCATTCTGCGCAGCGCAAAACGGCATGGTGTCACGTGCTAGTTTCCTTAACGGAGGTTTTCGGTTGGATGTGGCCAGTACGTGTGAATGGGATCAGGGGCAGAACGGTCCACCAGCGCCGAGAATCAAACCGACCCACTCCCGGGTTTTGACACAAATTGACCTTTCGCGGTTTTAGTCAAAAACACCCAACATCACGCTTAAATGCGTTAGCCGCCCAGTGAGAACGAAGCGAAAGCGGATTCCTGAAGGCTGCAAGCTTCCTGTGCTTTTGGGCACTGAAGAGGTTTCCGACATCCGCGAGTGCACATTCGTCAGCCCAGGTTTGCTTATCAGCGGCATCGTCCAACCTGATGGCTCTCTTCGCTTCGACTGGTCCCTCGGCGATATCGAAGAAATTCAGGGTCACGTCGCGGCATCCGCCAATCACACTGACGACTCCAAGCTAGAGAAGCGTCTCGATCGCATCTACTCCAAGCTGCAACGCTTCCTCGACTCCTACGATGACTCCGGACCAAGCGAATGAATACCCGCACCGCGGTCCATACGGATAAGGAGAGCCCGTTTGCCCCCAAATCCGCTTACGACGTCGCTCGGAGATGGTGGAAAAAATAACGCGATAATCCCGTGGAATGTCTGCCGCTTTCACTCCAACGCCTGACTGAGCGCCTCCGCCGTCTGCCGGGTCTGTTCGTAGCCGACGTGGGTGTAGCGCACGGTCGTGCGGATATTGGGGTTTGAGGAGCAACGGAACAGAAAACCGGTTTAACAAGCAGTCAGGTCGCAAGTGACTCATTGACAATATGTGACAGGACTTCACGTACGTATGTAATTTACTCGAATTCGGTGATTGAGCGCCTCCTCGATAGCCGCGCTGAGGCGAAAACTGAGTTTTTGGGTCGTTCTTGACCAGAATTGGGACCGCCCAGCACCCTTAAGCCGGTTTTCTGTTCCGTTGCTCCCCAAACCCCATGTTCTTCGGCGGTGTCCTCGGGCATGACTGGAAGCTGTTTTCCATCGTTCGCTGCCCGGACCTGCAGAGGCTGCCGATTGTGCTGAGCCGGGAGGAGGTGCGCCGGCTGCTGAGCGAGGTCCATGAACGGCGTTTCCGGGTGATCCTTCAGTTGATCTATTCCTGCGGACTTCGCGTGGGCGAAGCGGTAAGCCTTCGCGTTGGCGACATTCACGCCGGCGAACAGCGCATTCACATTCGCGAGGCCAAGGGCGGCAAGGACCGCTACGTGCCGTTACCGCCAAGGATGCTCGCCGGACTGCGCGAGTTCTGGAAGACCCACCGCCACCCGCAGCTGATTTTTCCCGCCGTGGGACGCGGCTGGCGCGAACGGGCAACCGAACGTTCGGCTGATGCTAATGGCACAATGAGCATTTCCTCCATCCAGCACTGCTTTCGCCTGGCTCGGGCCGGAGCGGGCATCAAGGCTGAGGCCACAGTGCACACTTTGCGCCACAGTTATGCGACGCACTTGCTTGAGGAAGGTGTGAGTCTTCGGCAGATCGCCGCTTATCTCGGGCACAGTTCACTCGACACGACCGTCATCTACACGCACCTGACAGCCGTCAGCGAAGCGCGGGCGCTGGGGGCCATCGATAAGTTAAATCGCCAGGCTGCCGCGTAAGGCCGTGGAACTGGCGGACATCGTCCGCCGTCATGGTCCAAGATATCAGGAGCGCTTTGGCGAGCGCATGCCGGAAACCCACCGGCGCGCGCTCGATGCCATCGAGCGCTGCCGCACCCCGGACAACGGCGGGCATCTTTACGGCTGCGCAAGCTGCGGCCATGCGCACTTCGCTTATCACAGTTGCAATCACCGCTCGTGTCCAAAATGTGGAGGAGCCGACGCGCAGGCGTGGCTTGACGGCCAGTGCGAACGGTTGCTGCCGGTGCCCTATTTCCTGGTCACCTTCACACTGCCCGAACAACTGCGCGTTGCGTGCCGCTCGCATCAGAGGCTCTTCTACGAGATCCTCTTTGATGAGAGTGCGGCGACTCTCAAGGAGATTGCAAGCATCCCTCGCCATCTCGGAGGCGAACTCGGCTTCCTTGGCATCCTTCACACCTGGACCCGGCAGCTCGCCTATCATCCCCATGTCCATTACATCGTGCCCGGCGGCGGCCTGCGGCCCGACGGAGGCAAGTGGCGAAAATGCCGAATCACAAAAAAGGGCGAACCCTACCTCCTGCCCGTTGAACTCCTTTCCCACTACTTCCGCCATCGCTTCAAAGAACGGCTCCGAGCCCAAGCCCCCGAAATCTTCAATACCATCGCTTCTCAGGTCTGGCTGGTCGACTGGGTCGTCCCCAGCCAGAGCGCGGGAGCCGGGCGTGAAGCCCTCGGCTATCTCTCGGCCTATGTCTTCCGCACCGCGCTTAGCAATAAGCGGCTCATCAGCGATCAGAATGGTGACATCGCCTTCGGTTACATCGAGTCACAGACCGGCAAATCCCAAACGCTCGTTCTCGATGCGATCAGTTTCCTAGCCCGCGTCCTTCAGCATGTCCTGCCGGCGGGCTTCCACAAAGTTCGATACTACGGCTGGATGCATCCACGCGCCCGAAAGCGTTTTCTGCTCGTCCAGAGTCTGCTCTCCGTGCCACTGATCCTCAGCGAGGACAACAAAGGCGAGTCCGCGCCGCCTGCTCATCTGCGATGTCCAAACTGCGGACGCTTTACTCTGGAAGTCATAGCCTGGCTCAAACGCGCACCTCCCTAACATCATGGCTCCCTTTGCATCCGCCGCCAAAAGCCCATCCGCTTTGCTTCACAGGCAGACTGCGGGGTCGCCGCCCTTTGCTTTTCGAAGCCCTCATGCCTGCCTTAGCCGGCGAGCCCGGCCCGTTTCTCCGCTCCTGCCGCTTTTCCAAAATCGTTTCCGTCGCCAGAAAGGGCTCCAGCTAGTCCATCCCAATTCAAAATAGCCCTCTTTGCCTCTCCCTCAGCGCACAAATGAAATCCGCAAGGCGCTGATCCTCACCCGTTGCTTCTAATCCGGGCTTGTTCAACAAGGGTTGCATGCCGGCTATTGCGTCATGCAACCTTCAAGGTTAGGCAACGTTGCTACAACCGATAGGAGATAAACCATGCGAACCTTTGCACAAAAGCAGAATCAACCTCAAGAACGAGTATCCCCCAGCCTTGCTCGGTCGAACACGGCAACATCTGGGCCGATTCATCATACACATCCCATTCTGCACTTGCAGCGCACGATTGGAAATCAAGCCATGCAGCGGCTGTTACGAGCCAGGTCCGGTGATCTTAACGCAGGCAACTCCGGAGTTAACCCAGCGCCCCCTATCGTCCATGAAGTGTTAGCTTCGCCTGGCCAACCCCTCAGTCCCGCCGTGCGTAATTTTATGGAGCCGCGCCTGGGTCATGATTTCAGCCAGGTGCGCGTCCACGCGACCTCACGCGCGGCCGAATCCGCACAAGCAATCGGCGCTAAAGCCTACACTGTCGGCCAGGACATCGTGTTCGGCGCTGATCGACTGGATCCACAGAGTCGCGAAGGACGCCGGTTGATCGCACATGAACTCGTCCACACGATTCAGCAAAGTAGAGGCGGACCGGCACCGGAAGCCGATTCCGAGGCCTCACACGAGCAAAGCGCTGATAGAGTCGCGAATGTGATCGCGGGCGGAAGTGCGGTTGAAACGATCCCAGGTGCAACCGCCGTCGGAATTGCCGGTGATTGGAGCCCGCTGCCCAAGCCTAAGTCTGATTACGATTCCATTGAAGGGCTGAGGACCTTAAGAGCGTTTTATTCGAAAGATGCCTTCATTCACCATCTGATTCAGAACGAAAGCAGGGTTTACGCTCTTCTGGCCCCATACGGCTTTCAGGGATCCTGGGAACGGAATGAAGATTATCTGCCCGATTTCGATGCGGCGATCGAGCGCTGGCGGGAGCAAGTCAAAGAGGAACAGCGAATTGCAGACTTCCCGACGCACGACCACAAGGGAGCGTTTTCCTTTCACAATGGTTTTTTCCAGGCCCGGTACTCGCCCAGTAAGGAAACGCTTACTGTTACTGTGCCGGTGCATTTCACTTTTGAGGATTCAAAACCGCAGCAGAGTGTTACGGCGACCACCGGGAGCGATCCTAATGCTTCTGCAAAGGTCTGGGCCGGCAAAGAAATTGAGGAGTGGCGGAAGAATTTTATTCAGATCGCCGAGCAGACCTGGTCAAATAAGCATACGCTCTATTGTTACGAAGAGGGATTGGAACACCTCAAAGCCAACGTGATCGTCAAGGTCGATGATGTCGGGAAAGATATTCCCGGAGGCAAACAGCTGTTCAAGATAAAAGTGTATCGCGGTGATTTTGCGCCCGGCAAAGGCTCAAGAGTCAGCTCAGGGTTTGTGGTCCTGGCGTACATGGATATTCAGGACGACACCGCCGCTCATGAATTCGGCCACATGCTCGGACTCGGCGATGAATATGAGTTACCCGGTGAATCTGCTGAAGCTGCGCACAGCCAACTGGTTGAAAGAGAGTTCGGTTACCCGGTGCCGAGAATGCCCGCGGGCCGCGAGGACCAGTTTCGGGAAAGCATCATGTACTCATCCGAGGAAGGCAAAGTTTTACCAGAGCACGGCGTGATCTTCCTGGAAGCGATGAGAAAGATAACTCGTATTCCATATTGGAGCTTGAAACCATAGTCCTTCTTCTCACGGCGCCCGAACAAAACGATCGAATCACCGACTGCTGCTGAGTCAACTATATTGGTTCCCTGATTAGGACACTGCCCTGCGGTTTCGCGGAAAATAGGGGACAGACCACGGGACAGACCACGGGACAGACCACGGTTTTCTGCGCAGGGATAAACTCAGGTCCGAATAACTCGCCTAACCACAGCTTTAACTCGGACCGGCTTTTCCGCTGGCGCTCCAAAGCCGGCCGGTTAAGCTATCGTTATCCCGCCACGATGGAGAAGTGACATGACGAAGCCAGCAAAGAACACGATTTGCCTTTGGTACGATGGCGACGCCGAGGAGGCGGCGCGTTTTTACGCCAAGACCTTCCCCGATTCATCCGTCGGCGCGGTGCATCGCGCACCGGGAGACTTTCCGTCCGGGAAGAAAGGGGATGTTTTGACGGTCGAGTTTACCGTGATGGGGATTCCCTGCCTCGGGCTCAATGGCGGACCTGCATTCAAGCACAACGAAGCATTCTCGTTTCAGGTCGCAACCGCTGACCAGGCGGAAACTGATCGTTACTGGAACGCGATTGTCGGCAACGGCGGCGAAGAGAGTGCGTGCGGCTGGTGCAAGGACAAATGGGGATTGTCCTGGCAGATCACGCCGATCGCTCTGACCAAAGCGGTAACCGATCCTGATACCGCTGCCGCCAAGCGCGCGTTCGATGCGATGATGCAGATGAAAAAGATCGACATCGCTGCAATCGAGGCGGCGCGCCGCGGCTGAGGTTGCATCTTCGAAGCGTGCATCTCGAAAGCGCAAGGGGGACATGACGGAGAGCGTTAAATTCCGGGGGCAATCCGGTCATGCGGCCTTCGCTTCAGTTTTGCCGCGGAAAGCCGGATACCAGCGCCGGAAGGAGAGCATTTCAAAATGGGGGCTGGCCAATGAAGTCGACGGCTTATCGAGGTGGAATCGCTGAAAACAGAGGATGCAAATGGGCTCCCTATACTTGATCAGGGCATGACGTCCGAATCAGCCCCCGTTTTGAAATGCTCTCCAAGCAAGAGGGCGGAACGCCTCCTTGCGCCAAATGCGACGCATATCGAAATAATCAACACAAAAAGCAAAGCCGCCGGGGAGGCGGCTCCAATACGAGTGCTGAGCTGACGCTTAGGCAGCGGTCAGAAACTGGTAATCGGCGTCGGCGGATACGCCGTCTATGGCCTTCTGGATCTGGGCCCATGTCAGCCACGTACTCGATCCCTGATTCACCGGCATCGGATCGTGAATAAAGACGC
>JAXIPG010000100.1:0-2902 GCA_045403045.1 Terrimicrobiaceae bacterium | reverse complement strand
TCGATGCGGATGACAGAGCGAAAGCTTTCCAGGAGGCGCAGCACGACATCTTCGGTGCGATTCCATGAAATCGCCTCGAACGGCCCGCCACCCTCCTCCATGTTGATTCCGATGTCGTAAAGCAGGTAGCCATCGGGTTTCAGCACCCGCCCATGTTCCGTGATCATTTGATCAAGGTCGAAGGCATGATCGACGCAGTTCGTGTAGAGAAGGTCGAGCGAATCGTTCGCGAGATCCAGTTTCATCATGTCGCCGGTGGTGACCAGGGGATTGCCGCGTCCGGGATTCAAGTCAATGCCCCGGGCATTGGAGAATCCCAGGTCCCGCAACACATCCACCTCGGTTCCTTGCCGCGCTCCGCAACAAAGGATCTTCGCGTTCGAAGGAAGCAACTTTGTGAACAACCGGAAGCGCACGTAGAATTTCAGCCGATAATCGAAAATGTCGAAATTGCTGAAGCCGCCCTTCATCTTCACCATCTCGTCGAGCTTGAGTTTCTGGTGGGTTAGATATTCGTCGTAACTGGCGTAGTCGCGCTTGGCCAAGTCGCCTTCTTTTTCTGTTTTCCACCCCCCTGCGCCGTGATGTTTGTGGCGCACCTCATGTTTGTCGCGCTCGTGAACGTACGATGCATCGCGTCCGGCACGCAGTTTTCTGATGTATCCAAATCCCCCCGGGGTCACGAGATGCAAAAACGTTTTGGCCCAGAATTTCGGGCGCGGCTTGTTCCCAATGAGGTCGCGGAAATACGCCATGAATCAGTTTCTCTGCAAGATCCTGGAAATTGCCAGCAGCGCAAGCAGGCTGGGCGCGCCTTCGATATAAAGCAAGTCGTGTTTGAATGCGCCCACGTAGTGCCGGCAAATGCTGCCCGGCGCCCTCAAGTATCCCCAGTTAATGTTGTAGGTGGCGGGGAGCATGCCGCCCTTGTTGAGGGCGGAAGCCATCAAGGCGTAAAGCGTTTGCTCGAAAAACTGGGGGTGATGCGCGCTGGTCTCGAATGCTGTAATCAGGCGCTCCCCGAGCTCGAGGGAGATGGCGCTCTTGGGCATGAGGCAGATTCCGGTATTGACCCGCTCCCAGATCTTCATCCGCAGTTGCTCCTCAATCTGCGGACGCGGAATGCAATACTTCTCTTTGGTGTCTTCGTTGAACCAGCATTCTTCCTTCCCGGCATCCACCCAGTCGAGGATCTCTCCGGGACGCTTGAAAAAAATCACGTCGGAGTCCAGGACGACAAATCGCTCGTACGGCGCATACGCTGGAAAATCGAAAAACTTGAGGAATAAATTGTGCCGGTTGCGGTTGGACAGTGATTTGGGGTGTTTCGCGAGATGCATTGCCATGCGTTCCTCAGCTTCTGTTCGCGGAACGAAACGGACGCCCGGAAGAGTTTTCTGGATGATCGCTTGCTGGATCTTCGTGACAGAGCCGTCCTCATGAATAAACAACGGCCAGCGGCGGCCGCTGAAATTCTCGAAGCTGATGGCCGCCAAAATCCCCGCGTCCCAGGTTTGCGATGAGACGAGCATGTGCACGGAAACGGGAACCTCTAGTTCGTGCCGCCGCCGATGCAGCCGGAAAATGATCGGGCTGATCGCGTGGCGCCCCACCCAGGCGAGCTGGCTTCTTGCCGCGGAACGAAGGCGGGTCAGCACGTATAAGTGCGCAGATTGCTGGGCGAAGTCGGGACTCGCCGCAAGCCGAGAAATCTCTCAGTCAGGACGCCGCGGTAATACCACGGCGTCCTGGCGTTGAGCGCTCGCGCCCGGCTGAGGACCGGAGTGAGAACGCGCCAAGCCTTCATGTGGAAGATTCTTTTCAACGCGTGATCCGTCAGCTTCGCGGGAGTGGCGTCGAGAAACCTTGTGTCCAGAGATCGGGCGGCGCACCAGGCTAGGAACTTCTCCTGAAGATACAAGCGCCACCAGATGCTGCCTGATGCGTGCGAGCCGAGCGAGTTCTCGATTATGTGTTTCTTCAGGACAACGGTGTCGCAGTGCGCGAAACGGCACATCATTCCGCAACGCAGCCAGAATTCGCAGTCTTCTGCCTGCCAAATCGTCTCGTCGAACTCGCCCACCTGGTCGATCAACGACCGCCGGAACAAAGCACAGCCGGTGGTCGTGACGGCGGTCCACCAAAAGTTTGCTTTGGCAGGCATCGGCGGCTCGCCCACCGCCCATGCCAGGCCATGCAGGCGGGCTTGCTCGCCGCTTCGGAGCAGGACATAACCGTAAACGACGCCGGCGTTGGTCCTTTCCGCCGTCGTGACGAGCGCTTCCAGGGCGTGGGGGAGCAATTCGTCATCCTGATCGAGAAAAAGAAGCCAGTCGCCTCGGGCGACCTGGACAGCTGTGTTGCGGTTCGCCGAAAGACCGCCGTTTTTTTGGCGGCGGACGCACTCAACGCGTCCGCTGTATCGCGCAGCAACCTCTGCAGTCGCATCGGTGCTGCAGTCATCGCAGACGATAATTTCCTCGGGTGCGTGGGTTTGACGCAGAATGCTTTCAATGGCGCCGGCCAGAGTGGCGGCGCCGTTGTATGCGGGAATGATGACGCTGATTGGCACCCTAGCAGGCTGCCGGGCTTGGAAGTCCATGTCGAATTCTCGTCGGGAATCCCCCTTCGCGGTGCAGGCCCCACGCCTGGCATCCTGCTATAGGGTTGATAGTTGATAGTTGATAGTTGATAGCCCTCCAAGGAGAAGTCCGCTCTTTCGACCACCCTCAACGATCAACTATCAACCATCAACCATCATGGCTTTTGGATGAGGCTGCTAAGAATCGGTCAATGCATTCAAGGTAGGGCCGGTAAACAACGCGGTAGTCGTAGGCCTCGACGAACGCGCGTCCCGCCTTGCCGAGCGCACGGAGACGACTGGGATTTGCGCGGAGCGAAG
>JAXIPG010000111.1:0-5160 GCA_045403045.1 Terrimicrobiaceae bacterium | reverse complement strand
GGCATTGCCCACTCTGCGTTACATCCATTCGCCTGATTTCAGTTGTTGCTGCTCCATTCGCTGGAATCCGAATCTGCGCCTCACATAGCGCTGCTTGGGTGCAGCTTCCCGCTTGCGCTCGGGCTTGGGCGCGGGATTAGGGATCTCCTGCTCGGCTATGTCGCCGTTGGCATCTATGGTATCAGCGACCGCAGATCGGTTCGTAAGGAGACGAAGCTACCGCGTGCTGCATTCACGTTTTGCTTAGGTAACCAATTGTCCGTGCTTCCGGTGGCAATTCTACGGGCACATCCGTACGTGCGACCCCGATGCGGCTGTCAGCCATGCCGTAGTATACGTCGAGACGGTTCGGCTGCTCCAGATCGGCGCGCTGATCGACGGCAGTTGGAAAGACCACGTTCGCGACGGTCCCCGCCCGCTCCTCCGGCAATTCCGGTTCCAGCACAGGCGAGGTCGAGCGATAGCGAATAAAGCGCGGACGTTTTTGCGAGAGCAACAGCACACCGGCCGAATATCGCAGTCGGCGCGCATGGGGCGTGGATTCGTTTGACTTGCAAACGCCGTGGTAGAAAACAAGCCAACCGTGTTGGGTGAGGACAGGCGGTGTGCCGCCACCGATTTTCAAATATTCCCAGGGTGCGACCGGGTAAGCGAGCCGGTGATGCGAGCGGAAGTCGCAGAGCCTTCGCTGATTGCGATCGGTGGCCTGGCACGGAGTATACGAAATCCACATGCTCTCGCGGGAAACATCGACCATTCGCGGTTTAGAATCATTCACGGTTTCATGCGCATCGGTGCCGGGAAATAAGGGACGATGGATCATGGCGAAGGCGTCTTCACCGTTGGGACTGCGAATCGCTTTTGGGAAGAGGACAGCGTCTTTGTTGTTAATCGTTGTGAAGTCGAGCGCATGGCATTCGAGGCCGTCGCACGCAAGGAATGTCGCCAGTCCGAGCCGTTCCCAATGGAACAAATCGTTGGAGGTCGCAAGGGCGATGCGCGGGCCGTTGCGTCCGAGGGCCGTGTAGGTCATCACGTAGCGTTGAAGCTGTTCGATAAAAGTGACGCGCGGGTCTTCGCATCCGCCGCCGCCGGGATGCAACTCGTAGTCTGCTTGTGGTTCGAGTGCTATGCCAACACGCTCAACGCCAACCGGATCGCCCTTGTCGTTGAACTGCACACGCGCGACGCCAATGCGCGAAAAATTGCCCCGCGCAACGAGGCGCGGAAAAAGGTAAAGCTGCCCGTCGGGGCCACGTGCAGCCCCAGGGTTAAGAACGCCCTCGATCTCGTGTGGATTTCCTGGCTCGGGCTCCATCACGATCCCAAGACGTTGCAGTTGGAACGACATCATTTCTCTCCTTCTGGACTACTCACACTGTTCCAAACAGAGCAAACAGAAGGTCCTGTTCCAACTGCTCCGCCCTCGACGAACATATTGTTTTCGCAAGCAACCGCTCCCCAGTCTTCCCCATCATGAACGTCTGAAAAAACTGTTTGTCTCTTCGCGCCGTCGAGATGGCATTGAAGTGCCGGGCGAATATACGATTGTCGATCACATGTGATGTTTCGCATGAAGAAAGGCGCTGTGTGAATAATTATAGCCGAGGGAGCGCTTCGACCGGGTATCTCTAGAAGTGATGGCTGCTAAATGAAGATCAGGATCAAAAGAGTGTATGAAGAACCGGATAAAGGGGACGGCAAACGCATTCTCGTGGACAGACTGTGGCCACGAGGTTTGACAAAAGCCAAAGCCACCGTTGACCTCTGGTTAAAAGACATTGCTCCCAGCACAGAACTTCGGAAATGGTTTGGTCATGAGTCAAGTAGATGGGAAGAGTTCAAGAAGCGGTATCGCGCCGAACTCAAAGGGAAAGACGAGCAGGTCTCGCTCTTAAAGCGACAGGTGAAGAAAGGGGCAGTGACGTTAGTCTACGGCGCAAAAGATGAAGAGCACAATGAGGCCATCGTCCTCAAAGAATTTCTGGACGGCTAACCTTCGCCTAAACAAGTAGCACCTTTTTTCTGCATCGCCGTTAGGCCTTCGCTATTCAAGCAAAGATGAATGCACTTTTCGTGCCCCAGGAGACTGCGCAAGTGAACGTGCGACAGCTTAAAGTGAGCGTCTTTGAGCGTCTATATAATTTCGAATTGTGACCTTAAAGTGAGCTACGCGAAGGAAGCTTGAATCGGAGTTCGACAAAGGCTGATGCACTCTTGTCTGTGGAAGATGAGGCTTACTTGTCAAGACCTTGCCCGTGGCGGGCGAAAGGGAAAGTATTGGACGAAGTTGCGAGTAGCAGCAGGGTGCTGTTCCCGATGACTGCCTTCTTCCCGTATCCGTTTTTCCTCGCCGCAGCGGCGGGACACGGAGAGCAACGAGCCACCATCTTTTTCGCTCAGATCTTGCTGCTTGTTGCGGTTGGGCGGTTACTAGGTGAATGGATGCAGCGCATCGGACAGCCCGCCGTGATAGGTCAATTGCTGGCTGGGATCATTCTGGGACCGAGCGTTTTTGGTACGATCTGGCCGGCGGGCCAACAGGCGATCTTTCCGCCCAATTCGTCCGATCGGCAGATGCTCAACGCTGTCTCGGAGCTTGGCGTGCTCCTCCTGCTGCTATTGACCGGCATGGAGACGGATTTGGCGCTCGTCAGGCGCGTGCGCCGCACCGCAGTCATCACTTCCGCCGCCGGCATCGTCATTCCATTTGCCTGCGGCTACGTGCTCGGGGAAATGCTCCCAGACAGCGTTCTGCCCGATCCGAATCGGCGCTTGCTCACCTCGCTCTTCCTCGCAACAGCGCTCTCCATTTCCTCCGTCAAAATCGTCGCTGCTGTCCTCCGCGAGGTGGACTATCTACGCCGCAATCTCGGCCAGGTCATCCTCGCGGCCGCGATCTTGGATGACACCATTGGCTGGACGATTCTCGCATTCATCGGCGGCTTGGCGGCGCAGGGGAGGATTGTAATCGGACCGGTGCTCTTTAGCGTTCTGGGCACGGCAGCATTTCTCGTTTTTTGCTTCACCATCGGACGCCGCTGGGTGACGCGAATCATTCGCTGGACGAACGATCATTTTGTCATCGAGATGCCCGTCATCAGCGTCATCCTGGTCATCATGCTTGCTCTGGCACTGGTGACCAACTTCATCGGCGTGCATACCGTGCTCGGTGCGTTCGTGGCTGGTATCATGATCGGGCAATCGCCAATTCTGACCAAGCACATCGAAGAGCAATTGCGAGGACTGATCGTGGCCTTGTTTATGCCGATCTTCTTTGGGGTGGCGGGGCTCGCCATTGATCTCAAGGTTCTCAGCGATCCGCATTTGCTTGGACTCGCGCTTATCCTCATCGGCATCGCGAGTATTGGCAAACTGGGCGGCTGCTATCTGGGCAGCCGGCTCGCTCGGCTGAATCATCCGGAAGCGTTGGCGGCAGGCTTGGCCATGAACGCCCGCGGCTCTACCGAAGTCATCCTGGCCACCATTGGCCTGACGATGGGCGTGCTGAATCAGCAGTTGTTCACCGTTATCGTCCTCATGGCTGTGGTGACAACTGTCTGTATGCCGCCCCTCCTGCGCTGGGCGTTAGCGCGCGTACCGATTCGGGATGAGGAACAAGCCCGCTTGGAAACAGAGGCTGCAGAAGAGAAAGATGTTCTGCCAAAGTTGGAGCGCGTCCTCGTCGGACTTGACGGTGGTGACAATGGCAGGCTTGCCTCCCGGCTTGCGGGTTGGCTCGTCGGCGCGCGGCATGTTACCGCGACTGTCATGGAGGTGGAGAGCGCGGCAAAGGGTAGGAGACCGTCTTCCTCGCCGTCCCAAGGCGTAATCGAAGCTGCGGAAACCGCGGCACACGCTGTGGAAGCCAAGGAAAAGCCACACGCTACGGAGACCAAAAATAAGGCACGCGATCCCATCGATGCGGCAGCGAAAGGAGCCAAAGCGGAAAGAATTCCAGTTCGGGAGTTGGTCTCAATTCTGCTTTTAAAAGCGCATGATTACAAAACGGACGACGCCTGCGCGGAAGCGATTCTGGCAGAAGCAAAGAAGGGCTATGGCCTGCTTTTCCTCGGCTTCGGGGCGGGATCGATAGCAACCACACATACCTTTCCGCTGGCCATCGAAAAGATTGTCCGCGAATTCGCCGGTCCCATTGCGATCGCTCTTCATTGCGGGGTTCGCAATGCTCCTTCTGACGCGCCCTTGGAAAAGATTCTAGTTCCGACGACAGGGGTCGATTACTCTCGCTTTGGAGCGGAGGTCGCCGTTGCTATTGCCAAAGGTTGCGGGGCCACGATCACCGCATTGAATATTTCCGCTCCGCCACCGGAAAATGAGTTGTTGCGACGGCCGAACCAGTTACTACGCACCGGACGCGCTCTCCTGGGAGACATCGTTGCACTCGGCGAGCGGGAAGGCGTCCGCGTGAGGTCAAAAGCATTTGTCGGTCCGGCCAAAGAGAGCGTAATTCTCCGCCAGGCGACCCTTGGGGATCATGAACTCATCGTCCTCGGAACGAAAGCATGGTCCGGGGACCCATTGCACTTTGGTCATAGTGCCGAGGCCCTAATTGAAAACGCACCATGCCCGATACTTATCGTAAAATCGTAACGGTGTGAGGCTGATGGATACCGGGTTCAGTTCGCGTGCTGAATTTAGATTGCCGACACCATGCTGGTGGCCGAAGCTCTTGCCCCTAAGACTTCGAGGTATCGAGGAGATTCAGCTGGCCCACAATCCTCCTGGCTGCGAAAACATACGGTAAGGGCGTCCTAAATCCGTCATTTTTCTCGGTTTTTGCGCGTGTGAGAGCCGAAAACCCCATTTTTTCGAAAACTTGTCGTAGATGTATGGCGTAGAATAAAAAATCTACGACAAGTTCTGTTGAGGGGCGGGTGCATTCTACGACAAGTTTGGGCCTCTAACGCAGGGGTCTACAATGCGTAGAATACGGCACGAGCGGAGCAACCTCTCGTTGAGGATTGTAAGCGCAGTTCGCGCGGCTACACTGACCAATTCTGGCTTGGCGGCCCGATGTTAGCGCTTATCGCAACGTTGACTCCGAATCGAACCTACATTTCCTCCGAACTATCGAGGGGGTCAACTTGTCGTAGAATACGCTACCGTCGGTTTTCGCAGCCAGGAGGACTGTGGGCC
>JAXIPG010000239.1:0-4373 GCA_045403045.1 Terrimicrobiaceae bacterium | reverse complement strand
GGGTGATCGGCGATCAGACGAAGCGATTTTTCAAGCAGGGTTTTTCCAGGCTCCATGCGGTGCCAGGTTGAGGCCCCGGAGGGATGCGGGAGCGGAATCATGTCCCGAACGCCGCCGTGGTAACGAAGCTCCCAGCGCCTGCCGACAACGCTCGAGAGGGAATCGAACGTGAGGAATTGCGAGATCGCGAGCCTGCCGACCGGAAGGACAAGGCCCGGCTGGAGGATTTCGAACTCGCGTTGCAGCCAATGAGAGCATGCCTGGATCTCTTGCTCGTCCGGCACACGGTCCCCACCGCGCGGGTTTTTGCCAGGAAAGCACCGGCAGACCGCCGCGAAGTAGATCCGGTTGCGTGCCGTCTCTTCGTCCCATCCAAGTGCCGACTCGATCCAGCGGAAAAGTGTCTTGCCCGCCGTCCAGGCGAAGGGTTGGCCGAGTCCCGGCTCTTTGATGCCTGGCGCCTGTCCGACCAGAAGGATCCGGCTGGCGACCGGTCTGCCGATGACGACCGGCTTGTGCATGGCGGGGCATCTTTCGCAGCGGGCCAGAGCGCGAAGATGAGCGCTCAGGGCGTTCACGACCAGCCAAAGAGGAGTGACGCCATCCGATACGCCATGTAGCCAACGGCGAAAGCCACAACCAATGCTACGGTCAACACAATCACGAGCAGCAGGATGAGGAAAAGCCAGTCGGAAACTGTGGATACACGAGGGCCGGCAGAGTGGCGTTTCAAGAGGCGATAGTTTAGCTGGTTTGACTTGAACCAAGCGGAAAACAGGTCGCCAATGCCGGGAAGCGCTCCGAGTATGGAATTGATAAGAATGTTGAACGCCATCCGAACAAGCACTACGCGCGGAACTCCCGCGCGGAGGGCATGAACGAGGATCAGCGAAGAAAAGGCTGCTGTGGAGGTGTCGCCGAGGCCGGGGATGAGTCCGATGAGCGGGTCAAGCCCCACGCGGTACTTTGTTCCGGGAATCGGGATGAGGTCGTCGAGAATATAGGCAAGGAGGCGGGCAAACTCGTCCTTCCGATCCGAGGCGGGAGGAAGCACCTCCATCTGAATTTCCGGAACCTTCTCTTTCACGAGGCAATTGATCGCATGGCCATGCCGCCTGCAAGCGACTTTGTTCCTTTTCGGAGAGCAAGCTTCTCGCTAGAGGATATAGCGGTGAAGAGGATTTGCTTCTTGCTAACTACGGTGCTTCTTGCGGCATGTGCGTCGACACCCCCTCCTCGGCCGGAGGCTCGATACCTCACGGACAGCTACGCCACCCTGTACCTGGGAGCCAGCGGCTCGGTTGTGACCAAGCAGACGCAGGCAGCCAAGCCCCAGGAAGGAGGATTTTGGCGGGGAGACGATGTGTCCGGCGCTCCATCCATCCTAATCGATCTCGGCAGGCAGGAAGCATTTTTCTACAAGGCCGGACAGGTTGTCGGCATGTCCCCCATTTCAAGCGGACGCGAGGGATATCGAACGCCGACGGGACGCTTTAGCATCATTCAAAAGGAGAGGGATCATCTCTCCACTCTCTACGGCGACTATGTGGACTCCACTGGGAACGTCGTGGTGAGAAACGTGGGCGTCATGGAAGACCCCAAACCGTCGGGAACCTTTTTTCGCGGCGCACCCATGCCGTATTTCATGAGGATTTACAGCGGAGTCGGAATGCATGCAGGCTACCTTCCGGGGGTTCCGGATTCCCACGGGTGCATCCGTATGCCACTGCGAATGGCTGAGATCTTCTACGCGAACGCACCATCTGGAACGCCGGTGACCGTGACCCATTAGCAGTTTGCCGGGTTGCCGGGCTTGAAAAGAAGGTCCAATGTACATTGGCGGATTGTCCGAGAAGGGTGAAGCGTGTTTTTTGGGCAAACTGCTAACCCGCACGAAGTGTGGCCTCAGCAGCCTGTCTGGCAAGGCGACTTCATTCCCGCGTGACCATTTCTTCAAAGAAAGCCACTTTCTATATCAGGTCCGACAGGCCGCTACGCCTTTGTCGTATAACTCATCTCGTAGGAGAAGAGCTCTTCGGGCTTGAAAAACCTCTCGAGTTCAATCTCAGCATTCTCGGGTGAATCTGAGGCATGAACGATGTTCACCATCACATCCACACCAAGGTCGCCGCGAACGGTTCCCTTCTCGGCCTTCCTCGAGTCCGTTGGACCGATGATCGTGCGCACCCTCTCCACGGCATCGTCGCCGCCCAATGCGAGGGCGATGACGGGTGTGGATTGCATGAAGACTTCGAGTTCAGGGAAGAAACTCTTATCCAGCAGATGGGAATAATGTTCTTTCAAGAGTTCGGGCGACGCGCCGAACATCTTGCAGCCGCGGATCTGAAATCCATTGTCTTCAAAGCGTTTGATCACTTCGCCAACTTTTCGTCCGGCTACACAATCAGGCTTCAACAGAAGGAGAGAGGTTTGCACAGGTTGTTTAATGACATATTCTCGCAGCCTGCGGGAAGCAGAATATTGCGCCCCAGATTTTTTCAACTGTCTCTTAAATGGCATACCGCCACACCGCGATGGTGTGGCACGAAGATCCCGCGAAGACGAACAGATGCCAGACGGAGTGCGTATAGGTTTTGTCCTTCGCGGCGTAGAAGAGGATGCCTGCGGTATAGGCGACGCCTCCGGCAAGGATCCAGAGAAATCCCTGCCATGTAGCGTTTTCGATGAAGGGTGGAATCCAGAGGATTCCCAACCAGCCCATGCACAGGTAAATAAGATTCGACAGCCGCCTGTACTGAATGCCGCCCGCGAGTTTGAAAGCTATTCCGAGTGCGGCCATGGTCCATACAGTGATCATAAGAGTCCTTCCGCCGCTCGCGGCGAGCGGACCAAGCGCAAATGGCGTGTATGTTCCGGCGATCAGCACGAATATCGCGGAATGATCGAGGAGGCGAACAACGCGCTTTGCCCTGCCGGGGGCTAGGGCATGATAAAGTGTCGAAGTCAGATAGAGCGCCAGCACGGACGCCAAAAAGATTGCCGCGCTCGCGACCGCCCGCGGTTGCGTGCTTCGCAACGCTGTGAGCATCAGGAAAGGAGAAACGCCGAGGGAAACAAGAAGTCCGGTTGCAGCCGAGACGGTGTTCGCCACTTCTTCGTTGCGCGTATACGCGCGTTCGCCGGAGGCCCTGAAGGAGGACATGCGCCTTGTCAGGACACGACGCGGCCTTGCGTCTTTGGAATCTGTTGCTCGGCGAGCCTCTCGAAGAACCGGGGTTGCTTTTCACGCATTTTCCGCGCCCAATTCCGGTTATGTTCAAACAGCGGTTGAAGATCTACTCGGAGGTCGCTGCGCATCGTCGCGCGACACTAGGCGCCACGCCGAACGCAGGCAAGGGCGGTTATTTACCCCGTAATTCGTCGCGCGGAAAGGGGGCCCGGGAGGAGAGACGTTCGATACGGCGGATCTTGCGAAGAACAGTCTGATTTTGGCGGACGGGCGACCATTTCAGGGGGTTGGGAAGGATGGCCGCCAGGGCGATCATCTGGCTGCGTGAGAGCTGATCGGGATTCTTACCGAAATATTCGTGCGCCGCAGCGCCGATCCCGTAGATGCCAGGGCCGAACTCAATATGATTGAGATAGAGCTCCAAAATACGCCGCTTGCTCATTAAAAGCTCCATCCAGATCGTGTAATACGCTTCCAGGGCTTTCCGGAGGTAGGAACGCCCCTGCCAAAGAAACAAGGAGCGCGCAGATTGCATGGTGATGGTCGAAACTCCGCGCGCTTCGCCGTCTTTCGCCTCAGCGATGGCCGTACGAATCCGCGGAACGTCGAATCCGTTATGTTCGAAAAATGCCTGATCTTCCGAAGCCCAGATGAAATGAATCAGGTCCTCAGGAACGTTCTCGAGCACCACCCAGCGAGAGCGAGCTTCCTGCAAAGTCTTGCCTTTCATTCGTGCCTCGATCCGGCGTTGGACGCGCATTGGAATGAAGGGGGGATCCCAGAAAACCGCGAGCGCAACCTGTGCCGGCGGAATCAATAGGACGACGAGCGCCGCAATAAGCAGGAACCTTGCTGCACGGCGGAAATTGATTCTCTTGGAAGCCACCGGCCAGCATTCTCGCGAAGAGTTCTCGCTTGAAAAGGCCGCAGATTATTCAATCTTCTGAAATTCTCCTCGAAAACCCACCGTGCAAAGAGGGCCAACCGCCCGACATCCTGCTAAAATCGGCACTTCGTGCCGAAAAAAGACCCAGGATCCGTGTTTTTTCTCCGCGAAGCGGAGTTCCAGCAGCCTGTCTGAAAGGGCGGGTTCATTTTTTCGACGATTTCTCATGCTTCAAACTTCGGCTTCATTCGAAGTCCGACAGGCTGCTAGCGGCAGCGTCCGTAGCCGTTGCCGCCT
>JAXIPG010000121.1:0-9518 GCA_045403045.1 Terrimicrobiaceae bacterium | reverse complement strand
CCAGGCGGCCGGCCAGTTCCTGGTCCAAAATCAATACGCAGCGCGCTGAGCGGCTGATTAAGGCCGGCAGGATGACCCCAGCAGGACTGAAACAGATAGATATGGCAAATGCCGATGGACGCTGGAGCGCTGCCTACGATTCGCCGCGAAACGCCGCTCTGCCGGAGGAGTTCCTCACGGAGTTGGCCAAGAACGAGAAAGCGAAGGCCTTTTTCACTACCCTCAACAAGGCGAACATTTACGGCATCGCCTATCGGCTGCAGACCGCCAAAAAGCCGGAGACGCGGCAAAGACGTATGAAAATCATTCTGGGAGGAGCCTAGGCAAGGGCGCGAAGCAATCGCAGCCGCACCTTTCACGGAAGAATACCACGAGTTTCTGCACAAAGACGACGTCAAGTATGATGAACGTTATTGCAGCAACGCCCCCGGTGAGTCGCGCTTTCAGCGCTCGCTCATCCTTTTTGGAGTTGCCGGTCCTGCCGCATAACGGAACCGAGTCGTTCGGCGGGGCCCTGTTCTTGGCTTAAGATTGCAGCGAGATGACGCTTAGATCGTCGAACAAAATTGGCTTGCCCGAATAGGGGGCTCCCCAGATCGAGGCTTTGCCCGCAGGCGGGGCTTCCGAGACTTCAAAGGATATCGGCCAATCTTTTGGCTCGGGAGTTCCGTCCGTCCAGGCTCGTCCTTCGATGATCCACTTGCTCTCGGGAGTCTTACGGACCTGCAGGTGTAGCGATGTCCATGTGCCCGGCTTCCAATCAAAAGGTGCCGACGCCACGACTTGCTGGTCCCTCAGTAGTTGAAGGGCGTTTTGGCCGGGTGAGACAAGCAACCGATAACCGGCGACGCCATTTAGCCCAACACCGAAGCGGGGTGCGAGCCGCTTGGTACTTTCCGAACGAACGCGTGCCCGCACGGCGACCTCGTCTGATTCCGCCGGACCGAAGAGCGCGCCGAAGTCTTCGAGCGGGGTGCCGGGGAGCTCGAGTACCTTGTTTCCACCGATCTCTTTAACGGAAAACTGGCCGGCTAGAACCATCAGCTCTTCGGGAACCGAATCCGCGTTCGCCGACTCGAAATCTGTTTTGTAAAGCACCTTGTCCGCCGGCGTTTGCGCGTTGCCGGTGAGCGCAATAATCGCCGCGATGATGAAGATGGACCGATTATTCATTGCGCAACGCCGGCAGGAGCTCGCCGCGCAATGCAGCGAGGGTGGCGAGCCATGTCCAAAGCACGCCGCCGGAAGCGAGCAGGGCCAGGACGGGACCAATGATGGCCCAAGGCGGTTTCGAGCCGGGCGAGAGGAGTGCGGGAAGCACCGCCAGCAACGCCGCGGCGACGCCAATGGCGAGCCCGAGCACGATCAGCAGCCAGTGCTCGCTCAGCACCAGACGCTGCAATTCACCGCGTCGAA
This sequence comes from Terrimicrobiaceae bacterium, assembly GCA_045403045.1. Classification (GTDB taxonomy): domain Bacteria; phylum Verrucomicrobiota; class Verrucomicrobiia; order Chthoniobacterales; family Terrimicrobiaceae; genus DASTFP01. The sequence continues at coordinate 8,102 of JAXIPG010000121.1, read as the reverse complement.
AACCAACAGCTTGCAGGAGCGCCAGTTCGCTGCGCCGTTCCAGCACGTTGCGCAACACCACAATGCCGAGGCCGAAGCTTCCGAGCAGCAGGCCGAGACCGCCCAGCGCCTGGAAGATCGCTATGTACGTGTTCTCGACTTCCTGAAAATCCGCAAGCCGCCGCCACGCTGGAACAACCTCCAGCCCCCGATCGCGCAGCGCGCGGGAAAGCTGGTCCGCAACCTCAGCCGAGTTCTCCGGCGGCGCGTCAACCAGCAGGACGCGGTGCCCCGCGACCGACGGGAATCGCCCGATGAAGTTGCTCTCGGAGATGATGAGACTGCCCTGCAGCACTGAGTTTCGCATCATGGCCACAATCCGAAACTGGAACGTGTTGCCGCGCTCGTCTACGTACGCGAGCGTGTCGCCCACTTTTTTCCCGAGCGCCCATCGCACGGTGGCTTCGTCGGCGATCGCCGGCACAGCGCCGTCTGCCTGCGGTTGGTCGAGCAGCCTCCATTCTCCGGCGAACGCCCGTCGCAGTTGCAACTCTTCTGGACGGACCGCTAGCAGGCGCGGCTGTTGCGCGCGGTTAAGGTTCAAGCAGCTCGCGTCATCCCCGTCGCGCACCCGCATGCCGACGACGCTCACGTTTCTCATAACCTGCTCGTCGAGTCCGAATGCCGCGCGCGCCTCAGGGGTGTTCAGGTCTTCGTAAACCGGCAGCGTGGCCTGCGCGAACAGCGCGAAGCCGCCGGTGCCGGAGCTGCGTTCATAAGCGTGCTCGTGCGGATCATGGCGAAATGCACTCACCGACACGATCATGAAAACGCCGGCCGCGAGCACACCGACCGTCGTCAGGCTGCGGCCACGGAGCCGCGCGGCGCCACGCATGCCGACGCGCGCGAGCGTGGTGGCAATGCGACTCGTGCGGGCCATCGCCGCGAGCAACGTGTGGCTGAACGCGATTCCGGTAATCAGCAGCAGACTTCCCGCGCCGAAAAAGACGCCGGGATTTCGCGCCGACCCCGAGGTGATCGTCAACGCGAGAGCGCTCAGCAGGCTCAACACGCCGACCGCTGCGATGAGGTTGACCCGCGAATCGGTGAGCGGCGCGATCTCGCGCTCAGCGCCGCTTGCCAGCAATTGTGCGGCCGGACGACGTGCCTGGCCGCGCGAAGCGAGCCACATCGCCGCAATCGCGGCCAACGCACTAGCGAGGACGCCGATCAACAACGTTGAGGGCTGGACGTGAAATTGAAACGACGCGGCATTCACAGCAGTTCTCCAGACCGTCGCAAGGCCATACAGCGTGAGTTTCGTATAAACGACTCCGGCGAACACGCCCGCAGCCGTTCCGAGCACGGCGACTGCGATGCCTTCCAGCAGAAAAACTCGTTTCACCTGCGCCGGCCGAAAACCGAGCGCGAGCAGGAGCCCGGCTTCTTCGGAGCGTTGCTCGAGGTTGAAAACGAAAAGCATCGCCATGAGCAGCAGCGCGGCAGCAATTAGGAAAAAGCTGAAGCCGATGAAGAGCTGCCCGAAATCCATCGACTCCCGCGCGGCTGCGAGCGCCTGGTCGCGCACCGGCTGGAACGCGAGGCCGAGCTGCGCCGGATCGAGTTTCGCCAGCAGCATCCGCTCGAGTTCCGCTGCGTCGTGCGACGCCGGATAACGAATCGCGGTCAGATTTCCGAAGCGATTCTGCCACATCTGCTGGCCAGTTTTGAGGTTGATGAATGCTTTGGGTGTGCCGCGGAATTTGTCCCAGTAATCCTCGTCCTTTGGCCGGATACGACTCGTGTCGATGGGAATTCCGGGATCCCAGTCGCGGCAGTTCTCCGCCTCGCTCACGCCGGGGAATGACGGCGTCCACGACGTGTCAGGCGATTCGAGCGGCTTGATCTCGCTAATCCGCAAACTTCGGCTTTCCTCCTTCAACTTTCGCTGCTCGGCGATCACGAAGTATTTGAGCGAAAGCTCGTCACCCACCTTTGCGCCGAGATCATCGGCCAGCCAGGAGTTGATGATGATTTCGTCGTCAAGCAGGTCGGCGATTTCCGTCGCCGTGACCATCGAGTAGGGCGTCGCGCTCTCAGCGGAGCGCAGTTCGTTAACAAGGTAAGTCAGGACGCCGGTCGCGCCAGGAACGACTAAACTCGCGGCCTGCGCGATGGGCGGATCGAGAAAAATGCGCGCGGTGCGCAGCTCGAGCCCGCCCGGGATTTCGCGAAGCTCCAAGTCAGCGTCGGCAAGTGTCCAGTTCTTGCGCAGCGCGGCATCGGCACGTTGCGGCGTAGCATCGCCACCGACGAGCAGGGTGTTCACGCGACCGGGACGATTCAACTGGGTCTGTAAAGCCTGCAACGGCAGAAAGAGCGTCATCGGCGGGATCTGGCTGGCTTGCAGACTGAAGCGTCCAGACTGCGCCTCGCCGGCTATCGCTCGGAGGCGGACGCGGAAAGCGGTCGATGTGTCAGCGCGACCCGAAAGCGGCGCATCACGCGAAACGTACGAAGGTTCTTCCACGCGCACGACCAGCGCGTCGCCGGCATGCGCACCCAGCCGGAGGGCCAGGTGCTCGTTCGTTGCGGCGTCATCGGCATGTGCTCCCATGAAAAGGTCTTTGTCGGAGCCCAACTGCCAAAAGCGGTCATTCACACCCACAATCTGCACGTTGGCGGCAAGGCGCGTGCCATCAGGCTTCGAGACCGTGCCCCGGATCGCGAGCAGCGGCGCCACTGGCGCGGCGAGATCGTCCATCACGGCGATCGCCAGATCTTCTCGGAAAAAGCGATCCGGTGCGCTGAGTGCGAGCTGCGTGCGGCCGACACGCGCGAGCGCCTGCTGTTCGAGGGTGTAGCGGACGGAATCGCCCACCGCGAGCGCGCCGATCAGGATACCGCTGGCCAGCGCCGCGCCGGCAAAAACGCCGAGAGTGGTGCGCCAATAAAATTGGAGACTCCGCAGGACCAGGCTGACGACGCTCATTAGAGCAAATGCTGCGGTGTCAAAGGCAGAAGGCCAAGGTCTATAGACATTGGCCTTTGCCTCTTCCTGGCAGACAGGCAATTTCGCCTCGGCCATTTGGAAATTTCTTTCGGCATTTGCTCTACAACTTCGCCTCGACAAGCGAGCCGTCACGCATTTCGTAGATCCGGTCCAAACCGCGCGCGAGTTCCATCGAGTGGGTAACCACGATTAGCGCAACGCCTTCATCGCGATTCAGCTCGATAAGCAGCTTCCGGAGGTTTTCGGCCGATGCGCGATCGAGCGATCCGGTTGGTTCATCGGCAAGGAGCAGCCTCGGTTGATTGATCAGGGCGCGAACTAGCGCGGCGCGCTGTCGTTCGCCGCCCGAGAGCTGGCCCGGGCGCTGTGACTTCCGCGGCCCGAGGCCGACACGGTCGAGTAAACGTTCGGCGCGCGAGTGCGCTTCATCGTTCTTGCCTTTGGCCGCGGCGGCGAGTGTGGGAATGAGCACGTTTTCGAGGATCGTGCACTGCGGCAGGAGATGATGGAGCTGAAAGACGAAACCGATCTTGCGATTGCGCACTGGAGCGATTTCGTCCGCGCTCAGTCTGAGCAAATCGTCGCCGTCGAAAAACACCGTCCCGGAGGTTGGGCGATCAAGAGTACCGATGATGTTCAGCAGCGTGCTTTTGCCCGATCCGGACGGCCCCACGATCGCGATTGCTTCGACCCCGTCCAGGCGCAGGTCGACGTCGCGCAGCACATCGACGTCGCCATAGTCTTTCGAGACGCCGTTCAGTTCGAGTAAGAGTTTCTCGGTCTTCATAGGCGCACCCATCGTTTCGCCTTCATCTCGAACCGCGGCAGCGCGCCGGGGGCGCCGATTGACACGGGGATGCGCAGCGCGAAGGCGCTCTTGAGTTCGCTTTCAAGTTTCGCGGCGAGTGCGGCCGCTGCGGCGCACCCGTCGGTGGGCTCGATAGTGATGGCGATCTCGGCCATTACGCCGCTTTTGCGCAATTCCACCCGATACTCAGCGATATCAGCGTGCTCCCGAATGATTCGCTCGACGGCCGTCGGATAAACATTGACCCCGCGCACGATCACCATGTCATCGCTTCGGCCGAGGATCCCGCCTTCGAACGCAAGCGTGTCGTTGACAAAACCCTTTTTGACAACGTCTCCCGTGCGATAGCGCAGCAGCGGCGATCCTGTGCGGCCAAGCGTGGTGAGGACCAGTTCGCCATTTTCACCTCTGCCTACAGGTTGTCCCGTGATGGGATCAATGATCTCCGCAACGTACGACGGCTCGATAACGCATAGCGTTCCGGGTCGCTTGGGGCATTCGTAACTCACTGGGCCGACTTCCGTCATGCCGTGATGATCGAAGACGCGTGCGCCAGGCCAGAGTCTTTCAATCTGCGCGCGAGTGCTTGGAATGCTGCCGCCGGGCTCGCCGGCAACGATGATCGTGCGCACGCGTGAGCCGGCGCTGCCAATCTCGCCGAGCCGTAACGCATATGTCGGCGTGCAGCACAGAATCGTCGCGCTGGTTTCGATGATCGCGCGCATTCGGGCTTCGCTGCTGAGTCCCCCGCCGGGAATACAGAGCAAGCCAAGTTTCGCGGCCGCTTCAAACGATGTCCAAAACCCAAGAAACGGCCCGAACGAAAACGCGAAAAAAGCGCGGTCTCCAGCGCCCGCTCCAGCCGCGCGATAAACCATCAGCCAGTTGCCGAGCATCCATTTCCAGCTCTCCGGCGTGTCGAGCCAGCGCAACGGCTCGGCGCTCGTGCCGCTGGTCTGACTAAAGCGGGTGTAACGTTCCAGCGGGAATGTGAGGTTTGAGCCGTACGGCGGATGCGCCTTTTGATCCTCGAGCAGCTCGGTCTTGGTCGTGCATGGAACGAGTCGCGTGAAATCTTCGAGGCTCGTGATCTCTCCGCAATCGCGGAGTTTCGCGGTGTAAAAGGCATTCGCTGGGACGATCGCGTTCAGCAGCGAGCGTAGCTTTGCAAGCTGCTCAGCTTCGAGCGTCGCGCGGCCATCTGGAGTGCCGCGTCTCGGCACAGCTTTCATTTCGCGTCACTCACCACCGCGGGAGGTATCTTCGAAGGCGGGGGCTTGTAAAGCGTGACGAGGCAGCCGCCGATCGCAGCCAGTGCGATGCCGAGGAAAAACTGCCAGCGTATTGCGCTCCAGCCGCCCGCAGGCGGATGCATGAGCAGCGCGACCACCGCGTTCACGATTGGCGCTCCGCCGAATACAATCGACATCACCGCTGCCGGCGATCCTTTCGCGCCGAACGCCAGCAGGACGTAAAACGCGCCGACCGCGCCGGCGATGCCTGCGAGAAGCGACCACCACATGCCGGACACCGGGAATCTCCACGACGCGCCGTTCAGTGCGAGCACACCAAGCGGCGCGAGCACCGCGGTGAGGAAATACGCGATGCCGACGAATAGAAACGCTTTGTATCGGCCATTGATCGGATCGCTCATGCCGACCTGTCCGCTATGCAGCAGCACCCCGTAGACGCCCCACGAGATCACTGTCATCAGCGAGAAAATGAGCCAGGCAAGGCCGGGCTGCGGATCAGAGGTTTGCATCGGCTTTGATTCTGGCGCGGATTTTTTCCGGAATTGGCACGGGGCGAAAACCGCCGGTTTTCGGATCGCGCTCAACGCACACAGCCGTGAGTGCGCCGGTGGCAACGCTGATCTCGCGGCCGTCCTCGGTTTTAGAAAACTGAAACTCGAGCGTGATCGACCGAGTCCCGAGCCGGCGCACCCTAACGCGGATTTCGACGATGTCCTCAAAACGCAGCGGGTGCCGGTATTCGCATTCCGCCTTCACGCGAGGCCAGCCGAGCCCGAGCGACTTCGCCTCGTCCACCGAGAAGCCGATCGAACGATAAAAGGCGTGTTCCGCCGCCTCCATGAACCGGAAGAAATTCGAGAAATGCATGATGCCGGCCATGTCCGTCTCAAAGAATTCGACCATGCGTGTCGTGCGAAATTCGTCGGTCATTAGACTAGCAGGCTGTCGGACTTGGAAGTCCGAGTGGAATTTCCCCTCGAAAACGTACAGTGCAAAGAGACCAACCGCCCGACATCCTGCTAAAATCGGCACTTCGTGCCGAAAAAAGGCCCAAAATTCGAGTTTTTCTCCGCGAAGCGGAGTTCCAGCAGCCTGTCTGAAAGGGCAGGTTCTTTTTTTTGAGGATTTTTCATGCTTCAAATTCCGGCTTGGATGCCAAGTCCGACAGGCTGCTAGACGCTTATTTATTCGCCGACGCGCTGCATTTCAAACGTACCGTAGTCGAACTTCGACCGATAAGTCGCGTGAAATTGCGTGGTGGTGGCGTAGCCGGTGGTCTCATATCGTCCCCACATGCCGAGGTCGGCTGCGCCGCGAAACTCGGACCGCGGGCCGCGTTGCTTCACGTAGAGCGTGACGCCGTATTCAGCCGACAGCACCGAACCGTGCGTGGCGTGAAACCGCGCGTCGTACCGCTCGGCGCTTTGCGGTGTCATAATCGCGCGAAGCTTGCCGTTGTGCCGAGTGCGCTCGCTCTGCCAGCGCCCTTCCCACCGTCCGGCGATGCCGGCTGATTGTGCCGGCGGATTCCGCCACGCGCGGTCGAAGGAGGAGCAGCCGGTCGTGAGCACGGCGACAAAGAGAAACAGTGCTGAGGAGCGCATGACGATTTTCATAGCTGCTTCAAAAGTTCCTCAAAATTACGCGCCATCGCATCGCTCGTGAAGCGCGAGTTGACGATTTGACGGCCGTAGCGGCCGAGCTCGGCCGCGTGTGCAGCATCGAGAAGCAATTTTTCCAGAGCATCGGCGAGCGAGTTGGCGTCGCCCTGGGCGTAAAGGACACCGCCGCCGGTGAGCTCAATCAGTTCCGGAAAAGCGCCGTTGTCGGGCTGCGCGACAGGCACCCCGGAGGCGAGCGATTCAATCACGAACAATCCGAAAGCTTCGCCGCAACGCGTGGGCACCGACAAAACGGTCAACCCGCGCAGAAACTGCTGCTTTTCCGCGTGGGTCAGATTCGGCAGGAATTTGACTGCGTTCGCGATGCCGGCTTGCTCCAGCCTGTCTGAGAGATCGTTAACAAACGCGCGATCAGCATCCGTCTGGGTGCCGCCAATTTTCAGCCGCACGTGGGGCACCCGCGGCGCCAGTTTGATGAACGCTTCGACAAGTGTATCCAAGCCTTTGTCGACGCACATCCGCGCGAGAAAGCCGACTGTCGGAAACTCTGGCGGCGCGGCTGCCGGTGCGAACCCTTCGAGATCGATGCCGTTGTAAATCACGACAATCTTTTCGGGCGCCAGCCGCAGGCGTTCCTGCATCAGCGCGTTGTAATACCGGCTCGGAGCGACGAATCGATCGACATCCGCGGCACGTTCCTGCACCAGTCGCCAGCAGCGCTCGCGGTATGGCTCCGGCAGAGAATCGAGGAACGCATCTTCGCCCTGCAGTGAGCAGATGATTGGAACGCGCAATTCCTCGCGCACGCGGCGCGCGAAGCCGATGAGGAGCGAATTCGAGAGGCAAACGACATCAGGCTTTTGCTCGACCAGCCATGCGACGAGTTTGTCCAACTCCTTTGCCTGGTGCCCGCGCTCGCCTTCGATCATCGAGAGCGTCATCTCACCGAGCTCGCGCGGGTTCGTCATCCCGGCTTTTCGCCCGGCCTGATGGAGCAGCGCCGGCGAATCGAGGAGCTTGTCGAGCCACTGAGGCGTGTGGCGAAAGAAAGCGGATTTCTGTTGCAGATAGACGTTGATCCCGCCGAAAAAGAGCGGCGACTCTCCACGGCTACCGTAATCGTCGAGCACAAGTGGCAGGTAAAGTGGCACCATGAGCGCCTCATGCCCGAGCCGCCGCAGCGCCTTAACCAGCGCGTGATCGCGCAAACATGTGCCGCAGAAGAAACTCCCGGTGCCGGCAGTTAGATGAACAAGACGCATTCCGTTACAAGCGGGCCCCTGCGCTAATCCGACGGAAGTTCCTTAAAGGGGTTGAACAAAGCTTGAGCTTCTTCGGAAGTTCCCGGCTGCGCGGTGGCAGGTCATCCATCGAGACGGGGCACCGCTTAAGAACTTCGAGCCAACTCCTCTTTTTCGGGACGCGGC
>JAXIPG010000132.1:0-13814 GCA_045403045.1 Terrimicrobiaceae bacterium | reverse complement strand
CTCCTAAGTATTGAGCTGCCGATCATCCAAGCTCCCATGGCGGGGGCGCAAGGCAGCGCGCTAGCGGTCGCCGTGTCCAACGCGGGTGGGTTGGGCTCGCTTCCATGCGCCATGCTGACCGTTGACGCCATGCGTAAAGAGCTGGCAACGATCTCTGCGCAAACCTCCAGGCCCTTCAATGTGAACTTTTTTTGCCATGCGTCCCCGGCGCCCGATGTCGAACGCGAAGCGGCTTGGAAAATGAGACTTGCCCGGTATTACGAGGAGTTTGGGATGGATGTGAACCGCATTGAGGCTCCCCCTCTACGCGCGGCTTTCAATTCCGACGCTGCGGACGTGCTCAGCGAATTCAAGCCCGCCGTGGTGAGCTTTCATTTCGGTTTGCCCTCCGCAGAATTGCTGGCGCGAGTGCGAACTTGGGGATCCAAGATTCTCTCATCGGCCACCACGGTTGAGGAGGCGCGTTGGCTCGAAGCCCATGGGGTCGATATCATCGTCGCGCAAGGTCTCGAAGCCGGTGGACACCGGGGAATTTTTTTGTCGGATGATTTGACGACCCAAGTTGGGACGTTTGCGCTGCTGCCGCAGGTGGTCAGGGCGGTGCGGCTTCCGGTCGTAGCGGCTGGCGGTATTGCGGACGCCAAGGGCGTAACGGCGGCCATTGCGCTGGGCGCAGCGGGCGTGCAAATTGGAACGGCCTATCTGCTCTGCCCTGAGGTCACCATCGGCGCGGTGCATCGCGCTGCGCTGAAGAGCGATGCAGCGCGGCATACGGCGGTCACGAACCTCTTCACCGGTCGCCCTGCGCGCGGAATTGTCAACCGCATCATTCGAGAACTAGGCCCGATCAACACAGCAGCACCCACCTTTCCCTTGGCAACTTCTGCCATTACTCCTCTACGCACCAAAGCCGAAAGCCTGGGCAGCGGTGATTTCTCGCCACTGTGGTCGGGCCAGAATGCCAGTGGATGCAAGGAGATCCCGGCCGCTTGTCTCACCCGAGAACTGGCCGCCGATCTCGGCGTCAGCCCGTGAAGCTGAACACGGGTGCCGTGGTTCAACTTTTCGCGGCTGGCCGATCTCCGCGAGGTGTCGACGTTGGCACCGGCTTCAGTCGCGACGTCGCCGATTCTTCGGGTATCCAGTGTTGGATGCCGAGGTAGTGTTTGGCAGGCGGCAATGCTTGCCCGGCGTGCAGAGACCGGAGTTCCGACCACAGCGCGTGTTCATCGCGCGTGATTCGTTGACCGAGTCGTTGGTGCTCGGCCCACGAGCTGAGCATGGCCTGCAAACGAAATCGATTTGGATTTTCCATGTCCTGGTCCAGTCGCGCGCTGAATGCCCCGTTGCGCAGAAAGATCAGTCTGATTTGTTTCATGAGGCGGAAAAAGTGGATGTGGTTTTTCGGCGCGACTTCAATCTCGATCGTCGTCGTGATCGGCCCGTCGTCGGTCTCCGGCAGGTAAAGAGGGTGCTCGTCCTGGTCGAGTGGGTGAGGCTCCGGGTCTATCTCAGCGGAGAAATCGATCGACCATCGCTTCGCTGTGAGTGCGCTGGCGATTCCCAGTGCGCTTGCGATTCCCAGTGCGCTTGCGGAGAACAAAGCCCACTCAAAGCTTAGGCTGGTTGCCAGCGCGCCCCACAGCAGTCCGGCTGACGACATGCCGCCTTGCGACACCATCATATGAGTGGCGTTCATCCGGCCTCTGATCCAGTCCGGTATAACTCGTTGTCCCGCCACCCAGAGCTCGGAAGCAGAGATTGTCCACGCGACTCCGGCCAGCGCTGCGACCGCGAGAAAGACCTGCGGATCGCGTACGACCGCCATCAACGCGTAGACCACCGCCAGAGCGATACCGCCGAGAATGGTCAACTGATTCGGTTTGAGCCTCTTCCTGGCGGGCTCAAGTACGAAAACTGCACCGGCCAACGATCCGAGCCCCATGCTCGTCAATACGAGGCCGAGGTTCACAGCGTCCAGGTGAAGGGCTTTCAGACCCACCACTGGCAGCAATGCCGGGATTGCTCCGATTAGCACACCAAAGACAAAGTTTCGCAGTAGAATAGTCTGAACGCCTGGCGCGTAACGCATGTATCGCACTGCGCTGGCTAGCGAATCGAAAAAACCCTCCAGCGGCGCATTCAATGCGAGGCTCTTGCGTTTCCAGGCGCTCACCGTGATTAACACAAGGACGAAGGCCACCGCGTTCATCCCGAACACCATGCTCACACCTACGAATGGGATCAGAAGACCGCCAAGTGCTGGACCGATGATACCGGCCAAGTTCATCTGGATTCCGCCGAGCGCGATTGCGGAAGGGAGTTGTTCTTTGCCGACGATCTCCGGTATCGAGGCTGAAGCTACCGGCGCCTGGAACGCAAAACCGGTTCCCAGCAGAAAGACTCCCGCGAGGATGACAGCGGGAGTCAATCCACCGAGAAAAGCGCAGCAGGCCAGCAAACCCGCGCTGCAGGCCAGCCAACCGTTGGAAATGCGCATCAGCCTGCGACGATCAGCGAGATCGGCTAGTGCACCAGCAGGCAACGTGAACAGAAAAAACGGCAACGTGGCCGCCGAGGACATCAAGGAGAGCCAGAGAATTGGTGCTCCCAGCGAATTCATCGCCCAAGTCGCCGCCATTTCGTGCGCCGAGACGCAACAGCCCGACACCACCAGGGCCGACCAGACACGAAGGTAGGTCGGGTTACGCAATGAGGACCAGATGGAGTCATCTGTGGTCACGGCAATCGGAACGCGGGTTCTGAGATTTTTGCTAGTCTAGCCACTTGTATCAAAAAGTTAAACTGTGATATTGGACGGCGATGTGAGGTTCGGTTGGCCGACTCGTCCGAGTCCGAAAGCAGGCATACTGTGGCGTGAATGTGGACACTGGCAACATCAATTTGCAAAGGATGTTGTCGGTGTCAACATTTTTTGCTAGGAAAATAAGCATGTCGGTCAAACGCTCCTACCATCACGGGAACCTCAGAAAAGCCCTCCTTGACGCTGGGGTGGGGCTTATTGGAGAAGTTGGGCCCAAGGGCTTCACGATTCGAGAGGTGGCGCGCAGGGCTGGCGTTTCCCACAATGCGCCGTATCGTCATTTTCGGGACAAGGATCAGTTACTTGAAGCCATCGCGGTCGAAGGGTTTGAGCGGCTGACAGCTGCGATGAAGAAGCGGTCGGTCGTGGGCGCGACGGCGGCTGAGCGTTTACGGTTGTGCGGATGCGGTTATGTGGATTTTGCATTGCACTGGCCGCAGCACTTCCTGGTGATGTTTGATCTGCCTTCACGCGGGCTTCCCAAGCCTGACACAGTCGGTGAAAATGCCTTTCAAACACTCCTCGGATTCATCATCGAATCGCAGAAGGAGGGTGTTTTGCCTGAGGGAGATCCGCATCCACTGGCACTGATGGCGTGGTCCATGGTGCATGGTATCGCAAAACTGGCGATTAGCGGAAACCTGCCCTACACTTCCAAGCAGGTTCTTGATTTCACTCAATGCGCCTCAGAGGCGTTCGTGAGTGGGATGGGAAATTTGAAACAGCCGGGGAATTCGATAGGCGTCTTGCGAAAGAGGCGGCCCAAGTAAAATGAAAGGAGGCCAACGTCGTTCGCGCAAGCTCTGGGTTCGCCACGGCCTGTGCGCACGCGCCTGGTTGAGCTCGCGATCGACTTTCGGCCTTTCGAACCCGGCAAGCACGTCCCCGATCCTCGCGCCGATGTCCACGAGCCAGCGTCGCACGTTGCCGTTGCTGCTCTAGAACAAATGCCGAAAGAAATTTCCAAATGGCCGGGCCGCCTCCCAAGCACTTCTGAAAGAACTGCTTGGGAAAGGGCTGGCGCGGCGAGGGGTCTCTGGCTGTGTTGCGTCGGCGGGTCAAGCCCTATGGGGATTGATCTGCCTCCGCGCCTTGCCAGAGACCCCTCGGTGCTGCCACCATTTGGGAATTTATTTCGGCATTTGCTCTAAGATCGCTGTTTCCTGGATCGCCTGTGTGCTACCGGGCAAGACCAATTCGGCGTTCGCGCCCCGCGTTCGGGCGAGACGACGCGAACCGCAGGACTTTGATCTTTTGTGGCGCTTTCGCCGGCCGGGTTTGCGCATCAGCGCGGCAGCATCGCGATCAGGAATAAAGCGACGAGCGCAATCAGCGTGGCGAGCGCTGCCAGCCAGCCCCGCCCCTGTGCGACGGTGGGTGGCGGGCACGGTCGCGCCCCGGGCTTGGCTGTCTCGATTTGTTCGGTGAGCGCAGTCATTTCGATCTGCTGCGTCGATTCGAGTGCTTCGGTTGCATTCGTTGTTCTCTTCGGTCGCAGAGTGAGGGTGTCATCGAAATGCCGGCGCCTGATCTGGCCCAAGGCAATTAGGCTCAATGGAAATGCTCCCATTGCGGTTATGCCTAACGGGCCGGCTGACGCAAGAATGGCCGCTGTCTCGGATACGATGCCTTCGTCTCCCTCGATGAGAGCGACCCGGTTTATTGACGACTTAGTCATGGTGAGCGTTCTCTTTGTCATAATGAATTCCCCTTTGATTTGGGTTCTGTGGGGATTCTCTTCGCGTCGCTCTTCGCACGAAGCTTCTTCGCGACGAGCGCCGTCGCTCCGGCCGTCGAAGTCACGGCGGCAATCAGTGCCAAAGTTGTAATGCATGCAGGGCACATAGGTTTCAGTTACTCAGTTCAATTATGCGACGAACGGGCCAGCGGATTCGGGACACTGAGCTCTAACTTTTTCGTTGTGATCTCGGAGATGGGCGGGGCTTCGATGAAGACATCCATCTGTTGGCCGACGTGGATTGGGAGTCCGTCGGGCTGGAAACGGTAAATGACTTGCAAGACGCGCGTGTCCACGCGCTCAGTGCTCGCGCCGGTAAGTGAGCGTTTCGGGACAACATAGGGTTCGAAGCGCACGAACTCCAGCGGGGTTTGCTGGGACGGATTGCCGCGAACTGCTGCGACGGCCTTCGCGCGGGACTTGACGCGCCAGGCGTCCTGCTCGTCCACATCCACGCGCAGGTGCAGAGGCACGAGACGGCCGAGGAGCAGCAGCGGCTCAGATGTAGCGCCGGCGGCAGCGAATTCGCCGGCGCGCACGTTGAGTTTCAGGATCTCGCCATCTATCGGCGCGGTGACGCGGCTGCGGGCGATTTCGGTCTCACTCGCTTTGATGGCCGCATCGGCTTGCGCGACGCGCGCTCGGAGTGTCCGGGCGGCGAAGCGGCGGCGGTCGAGCTCATCGAGGCTGATAACTTTCTGCCGGGCGAGTGTCTCGGCGCGGCTAAGCTGGTTTTCGAGGTCGGCCAACTCGGCGGCGGCGACGGCGAGCGCGGCGCGCTGGAGCTCGAGCTGTGCGCGCAAATGGCGGTTGTCGATTTCGAAGAGCAGGTCTCCGGTGTTCACGCGTTGGCCGGCACTGACGAAGACCTGGTGGACGATGCCGGCGATGTGCGTGCCGATGGCGATGTTTTCCGTGCTAGCCTCGACGAGTCCGACGGCGGCGACGCGCTCGGAAAATGGCGACTCCGGCGGCGGCGAGGGGGCCTCAGTGAGTTCGCGCTGGGGCAGGCGCCGCACGAGCGAAGTACCCGCTAAAAGGAGCGCGCCGGCGGCGATCATTGGGAGAATTACAGGTTTCATGGTTCTCGATCGGTTTGAGGCGCTCCGCCGTTGGCGCGTTGCGTCTCGACTCGTGTGATACGTCCGTCGTCCATGTGGGCGATGGTGTCGGCGAAATGGAAAACGCGCGTGTCGTGCGTCACCACGATCACGGCGCGGTCGGGCTGCACGGCGGTGGAGACGAGCAGCTCCATCACAGCCTCGCCGGTCTCGTGGTCGAGCGCGGCAGTCGGCTCGTCGCAGAGGATCAGGCGGGGCTCGTGCACGAGCGCGCGGGCGAGCGCGACGCGCTGCTGTTGACCGCCGGAGAGTGTGGGCGGGAGCATGTCGAGCCGGTTCTCCAGGCCGAGCCGAACAAGCAGCTCCTTCGCTTGCGCGACGGCCTCGCGACGCTTCATGCCAGCGGCAAAGAGCGGGATCGCCGCGTTCTCGGCGGCGGTGAGCGCGGGCAGCAGATTGTATTGCTGGAAAACGAACCCGAGGTTTTTCCGACGAAAGAGGATGCGCTGCTCCGGCCGGAAGCGTTCGACGTTTTCTCCGAAGAGCTCCACCTCGCCGCCGGAGCTGTCGAGCAGGCCGGCCACCACGGAAAGGAGCGTCGTCTTTCCGCAGCCGCTCGGCCCGACGAGGAAAGTCGTCTCGCCGAAGCGCACGTCGAAATCGACGCCGCGCAACGCGAGCACGCGGGCCTGGCCCGAGCCAAACTCTTTCTCCAAGTCGCGACAGTGGACGGCGGTGTTCATGGCGCAATCAGCGGAAGACGGTCGCCGGCTCCAGAACCAGCACGCGCCGGATGCTGAGCAGGCTGGCGACAACAATGACGAAAAGGATGCAGCCCCCGGTGAGCGCCACGTTTTGCCACATGAGGATGAGCCCGCGCGTGGCAAGCTTTTGCAGTGTGACCTCGAAAAACGCGGCGGCCATGCCGGTGCCAATGGCGAAGCCGATGGCGCCGACGGTGAAGGCCTGCAGCAGGATAATGCCGACGAGCCGGCGGTTGGTAACGCCGATGGCTTTTAGCGCGCCGAACTGTTTCAGATTCTCGACGGTGAAGAGGTAAAACGTCTGCCCCGCGACGACGGTACCGACAATGAGGGCGACGGTGATGGTGATGCCGAAGTTCACCGGTATGCCCGTGTTTGCGAGGTAGTAGCGGATGCAATCCCACCGGAACTCGTCGGCGGTGCGCGCACGCAGACCGGTGCCTGCCTCGATCCGCCGCGCCAATTCCGCCGCGCCGACGCCCGGATCCGGACGGGCGAGAACGAACGAGAGCTGCTTGCGCTCGCGACCCTGGAAGTCAATCGCCTCGCTGTAGCGCGTGTGGATCACTGGGAAGCTCACGAACGGCGCTGACGCGTCGGAAATGCCGGCGATCGTGACCTTGTGATCGTTCAACTCCAGCGTGCGGCCAAGCTCCAGCGGTTGGCCGGGGAATAGAAGCACGTAGCCGGCTTTGTCGATCACCACTGTCTCGGGCTCGCGCAACCGTTCCCACGAGCCGAGCAGCATCTTGCGAGGCGCGCCGGCCAGCGTAGCGTCGTCGAGCCCAAGCGCAATCGTCTGCGAAAAAGTGCCGTCCGGCGCCCGCGCGACCGGTGTGCCTTTGAAAAGCCGCACCGCATAGCGCACGCCCCGCACGCCGCGCACGCGGAAGAGATCGGTTTCTTTGAGGGCGCGCGTCTGCTCGAAATACTGCGTTCGCGGGTCCATCACCCAAACGTCGGCGTCGGTCACATCGAGCACTTGGCTGGCGGTGCGCTTGAGAATGCCGGCGAAAATCGAGGTCTGGTTCTCGAGAAGGAACGTCGAAAACGCGATCGCGAAGATCAACCCGAGATACTTCGCCCGCTCGCTCATAAGCATTCTCAAAGCGACGTAGTTCATCTGGCCACCCGCGGGGAGCGCCCTGCCTTCTTGATTTCAGCGCCAAACTGATAAAGAGCCTGGCGGACGCCCGCCCAGTGGAACGCCCGCAGTCGGCTACGCGGCAGTTCACCCACTATGCACCCGGCATGGAGCCGGACCTGGCGCGCGGGGTCAAATACCTCGAGGAAAGCGAGTCCCTCACGGTCCGCACTGGGAACGTATAACCGACTGGTCGGTATGTATTTTCGCAAAGAGATCATGGCTTCAAACTGTCCAAATATCCAAACAGGGCTTCCCGAACCTGGCGTAACAAATCGGGGCTCTGGGCGCTTTTCACCGTGCCCGCGATACCGGCAAGCGTCGCGACCAGAAGCGCTGCGACAGCATGCGGCGGCACGTCCTTGCGCACCGTCCCATGCTGGATCCCATTTTCGAGGGCCGTTGCGATGCTTTGCCGCCAGTGGTCGTAAATCCGCGCGATGCGCTTCTGGAAGCCCTTGTCGAGCGGCGACATCTCCTGCGCGAGGTTGTTAATCGGGCATCCTTGGCAAAGTTTCGTGCCATCGCGAGCGACCTGTTGCCCCTTCGCGTTGATGATTCTCCTGATCTCCGCGATCGGGTCGCTCGAAGCTTGTAACGGCTTGAACCATTCTTCGTTGACCGCCTCGTAGAGCAACTCGTCCACAATCGCGTAGCCCAACGCGTTCTTCCCGTCGAAATGATGGAAGATCGACCCCTTGGTAATGCCAGCCTCATCCACGATCCGGTTGAGACTCCCCCCCTGGAAGCCATACCGGTAAAACTCCTTGAAAGCAGCTTGAAGGATCTTCGCTCGGGTAACTGTCGGATTGTAGACCCTCTTCATATAAAGCATAATAATACCAACTGGGTTTATCAAGAAAGGTTGCATGACGCGACAGAGGTGAGTTGATATTGGGACATCAGGAGCTAAGTGAAGATTTTGCTTGGTTTTCATCCTTACGACGAACGAAGCAAGGCGTTCAGGACATCGAATGTCTGTTGAAGGCGGCTGCCCACTCTGTCACAACTTGTTTTGGTGTCATAGTCAGCTTTGTTTGTTCAATAACTCGACGAATGAGCCGGATCATTTCGGACAAAGTGGGTGATGGTTTTTGCTGAAGGCGATACACCCCGTCGTCGGTGCCCACCAGCACGGTCCTTTCGTCGCGGCGACCGGCCTCGACCGATGTTTGACCGCTACTTGAAGCCCCGAAGGACTGCTGAGTAAAGTCATCCCGAGAAAGGCCAAAAGCCCACATCCTATCGTACTGGAGCGGATTGAGCGGCGCAGAAATAACCACGAGAAAAGCGGCACAAGCAACACGGCGCAGTTGGCCAGCAAGGTCGCATTCGTAACCGATGTCAGGCGGATCGAGAAGTGCCAGGCGGCTAAATCCAGGGCGAACGCGAGACCCGCTAGCCAGACCAAAGGCGCGCGAAAGGTGAGCAAAGGGGATGAAGGATTATTTTGCAGCCTCATAAACATCCACAGCACAGGCACGGCGAGGGCCATTCTCCAGAACGCGGTCGCGATCGGACCCGTCGTCGCCAGCCGGACAAAAATAGGCGCGAACCCGATCGCAATCGCTCCCGCGGCCAGCAAGAGAAATAAACGCGTCATCGCGCAATGCGTTTCGCGTAGCGGTGCATCTTCCGTTGACGTTTGAGGAACGCAGCGACCCGCATGCGGTTGCCGCAGGCCGGCATGCCGCAAAAACGCCGACGCTTGTTCCGAGTGGCGTCGTACAAAAAAAACACGCACCCCGAGTTTGCGGTCGAGAAGGACACTTTTAGAGTTAACAAATGTCCGGTGCCCGATGCCATAGTCGAGAGTAGGCTTCAGCACCGTTCCTTCACCAACCCTTTCGAACAACTTCCATCAGCAAAATACGCCATTCATCGTCGGCATCCACAGAGGTCGCATTGTCCATTTCGTGTCCGATCTGCCGGGCGCCGCCGAATGCATCGCGGCATCCAGATCTTGCTCCGGTCCCGCAAATACGGTGGGAAGTGGCTATCTACCTTTGTCCTTGACCGCTGCTTAGCGCACGATTTGAGATGAAGCGAATATCGCACCAGCAGTTCCATGAACGAGCCATCCGACTTTTCCTCCTGCGTCTCGCCTAAGTTCGGCCAGAAATGCAGCCGCGTCGCGGGCCAGCTGTCCAATCCCTCATAGGCCGGGCAACGAAACCTTCCGACCGGCGCCGAGCGCGCTGCGGTAGAACTCGACCGCTTCCTCGCAGCGGCCCTTGAAGAACAGGTAGGGTTGCACTATTTTAGTGGGACTATTTTTTTGCAGTGGTCATAGTTTTCTCGTTAGCGGTTTTTGTTTCGGCTCATCTCTACGACGAACCAAGGGCGTTCAGGACATCCTCATGGCGGATTCTCGCGTCACGAAGCGGAGCGGCGCATCGAAGACGCGCTATAGCCGCCGCGCTATTGTTTGGGCGCTGCTTCCACCGCGGATTTCATTTGCGCCAGCCCCTGCTTGAATTGGCCGCCGATCATTTTGTCCATGTTCATGAAGAGGCCGATTCCCTTGGCGATCAATTTATTTTTGCCGCTCATGTTTCTTCTCCTTGTTTGTTGGCAAAAAAAAAATACCTTCGATCCGTCGCTGCCGATTCAGGAAGATTGCTGTCATAAGAGGCGACGGCCAAGCGAAGGTGTCGGCTTCGGCGGCTTTTGATTTGTGAAAACGCAGCCTTGCTGCGAGTCAACGCAGCCCTGGCGTTTGCACGCACGTCCCAAGCCGTGGCGCAAGTGCCGCGGCTTCGCCGGCCAGCGTGAGCGAAATTACAGCTGCGGGATGGCATGGTCCAGCTCGTTCCGCTGGCGGGAGTTCCGGCTCTTTCTCCCGCTACGAAGCACGCTCGATAGCGGCGATGCCGCGAAATGCGTTTTGCCTTGCTACTGAATTAGACCGCCGGGCGCTATTGAGGATTCGCTGAAAGCGAAATGGGAATCATAGTCCGTGGACTGAAAGTCGCCGTTTCGTCAGAGTCGGCCGGTGCCAAAACGCGCAACCGAGTTGATCGAGTTGGGGCAGCGCATTCGCGCTGCACGCAAAGCGTTGGAGATGACCCAGGAGGATCTCGCCGACGCCAGCGAGATTGATCGGAGTTACATCGGCGGAGTTGAACGCGGTCAACGCAATCTGACTTTCACCATGCTGTGCAAAATCGCTGCAGCGCTTCGCTGCGATGTCGCCTCACTCACCGAAAAGCTTCCTGCCCTGCGGAAATGAAATTTGTTCGCACAGTCGTTGTCTTTGATCGCGGCGATCTCATCGACAGCGAGCAGTGGGCGCAGATGCACTCAACCTATGTGCAGGCGATCGGACGCGTCGCACACCCGCCGGGGAGCGACCGCTTCGTAATCCGCAAAAAGACGCTCAAGCCACAGGCGCTTGGGAAGAAGACGGATCAATGGCAGCGCAACGGCGTGAAGCCGATCAAGGATCAGTTTTTGGCGCATCTGACCGACTTGGGCTGGCGCAAGGAACAGCCCGTAGGTCTGGAATCGAAAAGCGAACAGATTCTCGCGGCACAAGAACGGGCGCGTGCTGCCCTGAAGGAGTATCCCTCAAAGCGCGACTTTTCCCTCGATGACGAATCATGGGAGGAAATCTTCCACCAGAAAGTCGGCGACTTCGATTTCTACACCGAGCTTCCCGGAAAGATGCGCTGTGTTGTTGAGTGGGAGACAGGGAACATTTCATCGACCCATCGCTCGATGAACAAGCTTTGTCTCGTGATGCTCGCCGGCCTGATCGACATCGGTGTGGTCATCCTGCCGAGCAGGTTGCTTTACACGCACCTGACCGACCGCATCGGCAATTGGATGGAGGTCTCGCCCTACTTGCCGTTGTGGCACCGCATCGGTGATGCGGTGACTAGGGTTGGCCATTTTGAAGTGTGAGTTAAGCAGCAGCTCGAAAGGTGGCCGCAGCGGTCACATCGGTTCGCGAGGCGAAATCGAGGAGTTTTTCGGGGGCGAGTTCCATTTCGCGTCTCAGCTGGCTAACGACGTCCAGACAGGAAGGGCGTTTTGCATGTTTGCGCCACTTGGGCAAGGGCACGTAGTGGGCGCTGCGTTTGTCTCCATAGGCCTTCTGGGCAGCCATCAGCAGCATGGCATAGACGGCGACGACAAAGGCGGGCTGGCGGGGAACGCTCTTTTGGTTGCGCACTTGGGCGTCGCCCGCGCCGAAATGGCTTTTTTCCTCGCGGTGGTTGACCTCGATTTGCCAGCGGTCCAAATAGCATTGGATGATCACGGAGGCGGGGCGTCGCAGATCGCTCGTCAAGATATAAGCGGGCTGGCGATAAAAGGTGCGCCCGTTGGGAGAGAGCCGGTAAGGGGTGGGAGCCAACACAATGAGGCGCAAGGGGCGCCGCTGGGCTCCGTGGGGCCAATAGATATTGCTAACTTCCTTGTAACGTATCTGGCGCCAAGCTCCCCCGTGAAAGAAGCGACCCGTGTTGTAGGGACGTGACTCATCGGTGCGCATCGATTCGGGAGTAAAAGAGTCGGCGGCATAAAAGCGGCCACTGCCAGGAGCAGCCCGAGAGGTAAGCTTGGCATCCTTGCGACAACGCACGACGAGTTCCACCCGCTCGGGCACTTCCTTGAAGAAGACCCGATTGCAGAAGCTGCCGTCGAGGGCCACCAGGAGGTCCTTGTCGGCGGCTCCGGCCGCGTCAAAGCCTGCACGAAGCTCACGCAGGGACTCCAAAGCCATACGGCTGGTTCTTCGTTTGCGACATTCGGCCTTGTAGAGGGCGTGTTCTTGCGCGTCGGCCTTGCGTCCCGGCTTCTTGATCACGGGCACTTCATCAAAACAGATCGGGATGGAGCGCGCAGGAGTTGCCTCCTCGTGCTCTTGAGAACTCTCGTAGAGGGGCAAAAGCATGGTGTATTGAACAAAGCGCAGGCCATAGATGAGATTGACATGGAAGGCCGGAGACATCGGGTCGCGCATGCAATGCACGTTGGGAATGTGTCTGCCGGTTTTGGGCAGATGGGTGAAGTCTCCGGCCACGTTGAGATAATCGCGCCCCGTGAAATAGGGCATCCCTTGCTTGATGAGCGGATGAAAAAGGCGCCGCTGCTGCCAAGGGCTGCGGGAAAAAACCCGGTAATCGGCACTCCAATCCTGCTGATCCAAACCGCAGGCGGCAATGATCCGGCTGATCGTGCGGTTGCCCGGTGCAAGCACCTGGCCCAAAGCCAGACGGATAGCCCGCTCGAAGGTGCGTTGTTGTGGGAAAACCTTCGCCCAGAGATCGAGCAAAGCCAACAAGGCATCCAGAAGAGGGGTCATTGAGGAAGGCTTCTCAGAAGGGCGAACACGTTTTTGCCTGTGCGCTGAAAGCGGTCGCCTCGGGCCACCCGCTTGGAGAGGGCCGAGACGAGCGACTCGCGGTCGACCTCGGTTTTGAAGCGGCCCTTGATCCCAGCGAGAATCTCGTTGATGTGAAGGGGTTGGCCGGAGGAGGCGAGTATGTCATGAGCCATATCAACCTGGGACATACCTTCTTTGGCGACCCTGCCGCCTCTGCGCCCAAGGAGTTGACCGGGAGGAGAGGCTCGCAGCTTTCGAATGGCCTTGAGCTGAGCGTCAAGGGAACTTTCGACGACTTCGAGAACGGCGTCGCGCACGGCGGCGATATCTTCCATTCGCGGAGGAAATCACGAGAGAGGTATGTATGTCAATATAAAATACCGACCCACATTTCAAAATGGCCAAACCCTAGAGTTAAGTTCAGGTTCACTCTATAGGTAGAGTGAACTCTGAACTTAACTGCTGAACTGCGCTTGCGGCGCCTTGGGAAATGAACTCCCCCGAGCCGCCACCGCGATGCGCTAAAGGCTGCGCGGCGGGTTTTCCTTTCCGAAATTGACGGCCTATGGGCGCCTACACCGTGAACCGATCCGCCGAAACCTGCCGAAATTGCCGAAACCTGTTCAAAACTAGTTATGAGCAAAGGAGGTTGTCTATAAGGCCCAAAAGTTTGAGCTCTACAAACCAGATTATTGAGGGACCCGGCTTGCGTCGGGCCGAATCAACGCCGTGAAACCGAACACCCTAACTTTGACGCGCGACAGTTATAATTCCCCATCAGCGACAGTTATAATTCCCCCATTGTGAGTTGGGGGATTGCGCGGTGCAGGTCGCGGAGCGACCTGCAGCGGGCATGATCAGTCCGCAACAACACAACAAGCTGATGAAGGAGTATGAGAAGAGAGACAGGATGGGTCTGAGCGCGGCGAAAGCCGGGATGGACCGCAAGAC
>JAXIPG010000211.1:0-26241 GCA_045403045.1 Terrimicrobiaceae bacterium | reverse complement strand
CTCCAGAACGTGCCTTCCTTGGGGTAGATCGCAGCGACAGGGAAGGGGAGGTGGTATTTTGGAGAGTAGGATTCGGCGACCATGTTTTCATACAGCACGGCGGCGCTCAGGTATTCGGGACCCAAGGCGAACAGCTTCTTGCCGAAAAATCCGGTTGAGCTGCCATAGTGCACGACGGCGTTTTCGATTGCCGAGAGGTAGCGCGCCGTGGCCGGCGAGTTGACATCCGCGACAGTCAGGCCCGCGGTCTTTCCCGTCGCGGCATAGACCTCGGCGAAGAGGGAGATCAAACCGCTGTTGCTATGCAATGGGCTGGTGTGGCCGAAACGGAAGCGGCCCCATTCGGGATGGCCAAAGGTGGCCCAGCCTTTCGGGTTGTGAGCGATGCCAAGAATTTCCGCCCAGCCGATGGGATTCCGGCCCCAGCCGAGCGCCTCGGCCATGGGTTTCCACATGGCGATTACGACGGGTGAGAGGACCAGGTTCTCCGTAGCACCAATGAGGTCTTTTCCGGTCTTGACGCGGGATTGCGCATTGCCGAGTTTGATGAAGGCCGCCGATGCCGGGCTGGTGAGATGAGCCTGCACCTGTCCGCTAAGAAGCGTATCAATGCACTCACCTGAGCCCATGGGGATCGCCTTAACCTGGATGATTTTTCCCGATGCCGTCGTAGCATGCTCCCGATTGAAATCGGTTGTGACGATCTTGATCCAATCTTCCTTCTCCGATCCGTAGGTGAAAAGTAGGTCGATTCTCTGGGCGGAAGCGGGCGTCGGCGCGGCGGCCGTCGGAGATGCCGGCTTGCACCCGGATAGCCAGCCAATGAGAGCAAGCATCAAAATCAAAAAGCCGGCAGGGGCGTTTCTCATGATGGGAAGAGCTAACCGTGAAAGGAGACGACAAAAAGCCAATTCACATCAATTCAGCCAAATAAAAACCTTTCGCTTGCGGGCGCTGGTTTGGAAAATTCACCGTATGTTTTTGAAGTGGGCAAAGCGGAAGCTAGCAGCATGAAAGCGTCCTTCACGGATTATCTTGGGGAGGCTTTCAGCGCGCGCCCCTTTGGGATGCTGGTTCCGCCGAATTGGATCGGCCTTGGGGCGTTTGGATTGCTTGGAGTGTTGAATCCGGGATTCTGGCTGATTGGGGCGGGTCTGGAGGCTGCGTATCTCCTGGTTCTTTCCCATCACCCGCGGTTTCGCTCCGTCGTCGAGGGGAAGCTTCTTTCCGCGGAGAAGGATCGCGGCGACAAGGAGATGGAGGCCATATTGAGGCGGCTGGATCCTGCCCGTCGCGAACGGTTTCTCGCGCTTCGTACTAGATGTGAAGAGATTCTCGATCAACAGCAGATAGCCGCGGATTCCTCGATCCGCGAAATGCAGGCTGGCGGTCTTGGGAGGCTGTTGGGAATTCACATCCGGCTATTGATCACCCAGGCGGCAATCGAGCGTGTGCTCAATGAGAGCGACTCCGACGAAAAGGCTCTTGGCAAGAAGCTGCGGGAACTGCGGGAGGAACTTTCCCGCGAGGAGCTCGGGATCGAACTCCGGCGCAGTCTCGAGGGTCAGGTGGCAATCTTGGAAAAACGCCAGAAGGCTCTTCAACAGGGAGAGGAACGGCTGGCGTTTACGGAATCCGAGCTGACGCGCGTCGAACAGCAGGCGGCGCTGATTCGCGACGAAGTCCGGCTGGCGGCGGCTCCGGAAGCGATTGGCTCACAGATCGACCGGGTCTCCGGTGAGTTGGCGAAAACCAGCCAATGGATCACTGAACAACAGCAACTGTTCGGCGCCGGGGATTTCGCGGAGGAAACCTTGGGAGTCGCGTTCGATACCCGGCAGACCCGCTAAGGGACCGGCTTGCGATCGGCGGAAATCCGGGATATTTCACCAGCTGCGAAAAAATCGCGTCTAAGCAAGGTCTAAGCAATGAGCAATCAAAAATCGGGGCTCACGCCCCTGGGCGTATTCGTCAGCATTCTTTTCGTTGTTGGTCTCGTCGGCCTGGGCGTCTTCGTTTTATCGCGCGAACAACACACTGCCAGCAAGTCTCCTACGAACGCACAAAGCGCGTCGCAGGCTTCGGCGTCTGCGCAATCCGGAGAGAGCGCCGGCACGGTCGAGACGCTGACAGAGGTTCCGAAATTGGAGCCGTCGGCGCCCTATACGCCGAAGGAAAATGTCATCGACATCGAATTGAGCGAGTATGCCGGATACGCCGGCCTCATTGCCGCCAACGGCGGACTGGCGCCTTCCGAGGATTCCTACTTTTTCAAGAAGCATGGATTCAAAGTGCGGATCGCGTTGAGCGAGGAGGAGAGCTGGTCGGCCTTGAACTCCGGCAAGATGGCGGCTTCGGCGACGACGGTGGACGTCCTGGCCGTCTATGGCCGTCAGTTCAACGTGATCGTTCCTGCACAGATCGGGTTCTCGCGCGGGGCGGACGGTCTGGTGGTCCGCTCGGAGATCAAGCGGATCAACAGCTTGAAAGGCCAGGTGATCGCGACCTCACAATTTACGGAGGCGGACTTTTTCATCCGGTATCTCGCGCAGGAAGCAGGCATGGGCGTTGCCGCGTTAAGCGGGCTGGGGGAGCGCCCGGATCCCGAGAAAATTAATCTTGTCTATTGCGAGGACGCCTTCGCTGCGGGGGACCTTTTTCTCGCAGACCTCAAGGCGGGCAAGAACCGGTTGGCCGGCTGCATGACTTGGGCGCCGAAAACCGGCGAGGTGGTCGAGGAGAGCGGCGGAAAGGCCCGCCTGCTTGTCACCAACCGCAACCTTCTCATCATTGCCGATATTCTCATCGTCAACAAGCCCTTCGCGCAGGCCAATCCCGCGATTGTGCAGGGGCTGGTGGATGGACTGTTATATGGAAACGGGCTGGTTCGAGATCAATTGGTTTCCCAACTTCCCGTGCTCACAAAGGCATTCAAATGGACGCCTGAGAAGACGCGCGAGGAGTTGGCCAAGGTTCATCTTTCCAACCTTCCGGAAAACCTGGCGTTCTTCACAGGCGCGATCGATTCCGGGGGCAGCTATGGAGGCATTTATCAGTCTGCCGTCTATGCGTATGGGAAGACGCTGCTTCCCGACCCGGTCGATGCGGAGCGATTTCTAAACGTAACGTGGCTCAATGCCCTGAAACAAAGCGGCGCGTATGCGGACCAAAAATTGGCGATTAGCCCGCTGCGTTCGGGGTCCGGCACGGCTGTCGAGGACAACCCTCTTCTCAGCAAGGACATCCGCTTTTTCTTTGAGCCCAACTCGGCGGTGCTCGACATGAATCAGCCGGCGAATCTCGAGAGACTGGCGTCCATTGACAAACTGCTGCAGGTCTCGCCCGGCTCGACGGTGTTGCTGCGCGGCCACGTGGATGATGCCATGGTGCCGGAGTTCCATAAGCAGGGCGGCGATTCCTTCGTGCGCATGATGGCTCTCAAGGCGATGGAATTGAGCAAAAACCGCGCGGCGGAAATCAAGCGCCTGCTGGTCGAGCGTGAAAAGCTCGATCCCGCGCGGCTTGAAATCGTCGGACGCGGCTGGGAGGAACCGGCGGGCAACTCCTCCGACGAGAAGCGACGCGTCGAGGTGCAGTGGTTTACGGTCGAGTGATCGGTGGGTTTGACCGTTTCAACAGCCGCTGCTAAGGGTTTTCATTTCCGATGAGCTACAAGGACACCCTGAACCTTCCCAAGACGGATTTTCCGATGAAGGCCGGGCTGACGGCCCGCGAGCCGGAAATTCTTGCGAAATGGGAAAGTGGGAAACTCTACGAGCGCATTCAGGAGGCGAGGAAGGACACCGTGAAGACCTACATCCTGCACGACGGGCCGCCCTTCGCCAACGGCGACGTTCACATGGGCACCGCCCTCAACAAGATTTTGAAGGACTTCGTGGTGAAGTCGCGCACGATGGCGGGCTATCGAGCTCCGTACGTTCCGGGCTGGGACTGCCACGGGCTGCCGATTGAGTTCAAGGTGGTCAAAGAATCGAAAGGGTTGTCTCCGGTGGAGGTCCGCAAGCGATCGGAGGCTTACGCGCGCAAGTTTGTTGAAATCCAGAAGAGGCAGTTCCGTCGGCTTGGAGTGCTTGGAGACTGGGAGAACCCGTACCTAACGCTTGCGCCAGCGTATGAAGCAGAGATCATCCGCGCGTTTGCGACGTTCCTGGAGAAGGGCCTCGTGTATCAGTCGAGGAAGCCCGTCTATTGGAGCACGGGCGCGCAGACGGCTCTCGCCGAAGCGGAAGTAGAATACGCCGATCGCGAAGACCCGGCAATTCTTGTCAAATTCCCGATTGTAAGCGGGCCGCTCGCGGGAAAGGCAAGCATGGTGATTTGGACGACAACACCATGGACGCTGCCAGCGAACGTCGCGATCGCAATCAAGCATGATTACACCTACTGGCTCAGGCGCTTTCGTCACGAAGCCACCGGACAGGAAGAACTCTTCATAATTGCACGGGAGTTGGTCCCTGCTTTCGAACAGACAACGAAGTGGAAACTCACGAACGAACCGGAATTTCGGTCTTTTCCCGGCGCAGAGCTGAAGGACATCGAAGCTCAGCATCCATTTCTGGATCGAAAATCCCGAGTGATTCTTGCCGAATTCGTGGCCCTCGACGCCGGCACCGGTCAGGTTCATATCGCGCCCGGACATGGTGCAGATGATTACGCTGCCGGTATTGAAAACGGTCTGCCGATCCTTTCGCCTGTCGATGAGCATGGGCGCTTCACTGAGGAAGTCGGTGTGCCCGTGTGGGCCGGCAAGTATGTTTTTGACGCGAACAAGGAGGTGATAGAGCACCTGCGCCAACACGGGGCCCTGCTCGGCGAACAAGTGTACAAGCACTCGTATCCGCACTGCTGGCGCTCAAAAACGCCCGTAGTATTTCGTGCCGTCGAGCAGTTTTTCATCCGTGTCGACGCGTTGCGCGAGCGGGCATTGAAGGCCATTGACGAAGTGACGTGGCTGCCGCACTGGGGCCGGAACCGCATTTATGGGACAGTCGAATCGCGTCCGGATTGGTGTATCTCGCGCCAGCGTTCGTGGGGTGTTCCCCTGCCAGTTTTTTACGATGAGAACAAAACGCCGATTCTCGAAAATCCGCTGGCGCCCCAAATTGCGCGCCGGGTGGCTGATCTCGTTGAGGCCAAAGGCACAAACGTCTGGTTCGATCTTTCCGACGTGGAGATTCTCAAGGAATTGGGCTACGAGCAGTTCCGCTGGACACGCCGCAATGACACGCTGGACGTTTGGATCGATTCCGGGGTGAGCCATGAGGCAGTTCTGCGCAGGCGCGAAGAACTGGATTTCCCCGCCGACTTATATCTCGAAGCGACCGACCAGCATCGCGGCTGGTTCCAAAGCTCGCTAATGACTTCCATTGCGCTGAACGGCGTCGCGCCCTATCGCGCCGTCCTCACGCATGGATTTGTCGTGGACGTTGATACGAAGAAGAAAATCTCGAAGTCCGCGCAAGCCGCGTACCAAAAGCCGTCCGAGGCCGACCACTATGTGAACAAATACGGCGCGGACTTGCTGCGGTTGTGGGTCAGCAGCGTAAACTTCACCGATGACGTTCCCTTCTCCGAGGAAATTTTCACGCGGCTGGCGGACGCCTATCGGCGCATTCGCAATACGCTCCGCATTCTGCTCGCAAACTTGCATGACTACGATGTGGCCCGCGAACCTCGGCGTGAGAATTTCACGCTGGTGGACCAGTGGATTCTCGCAAGATTGCAGACGCTCATCGCCACGTGCCGTGATGCCTATGACAAGCTCGAGTTTCATCGCGTTTATCATTCGGTGAACCAATTTTGCGCGGTGGACCTGAGCAGCCTCTATGTAGACATCACCAAGGACCGGCTCTACTGTGACGCGCCCGATTCCCCGCGACGCCGAGCAACGCAATTCGCGATGTGCACGGTTTTCGATGCGCTATGCCGGCTCCTGGCGCCGATCCTGGCGTTTACCACGGAAGAGGCGAGGGGGTATTTCCGGCCGGAGGACTCGGTGCATCTGCAGCTCTTTCCGGAGCCCGATCCCGAATGGCTGAACCCTCTCGTCGTCCAGGACTTTGACATGCTGCTGGACTTAAGGGCGAAAATCATGCAGGCGGTGGAAAGCGCTCAGAAGGCCAAGACTATTGGGGGAACACTCGAGGCAAGAGTCGTTGTGCGTGTCTGCGAGAGCAATGAGGTCCAGGTAACCAGAAAATATCGAGCGGAATTGGATGAGATATTCGTGATTAGTGACCTGACGCTTGAAGAGTCGACGAATTTTTCCGTTGAGGTTTCAAAAACATCCAACGCCCGTTGCGAGCGATGCTGGAGGCATCGAGAAGACGTGGGTAGCCACGTGGCATATCCTACCCTTTGCGGTCGCTGCGCGAATGTGCTCGCCGAGGCGGCTGTACCGACCGTCTGAACGAATCTCTCGGCGGCTCGCGTTGAACCATGAAGCTCTGGCTGCTCGTCTCGCTGCCCCTTTACATTTTGGATCAGCTCACGAAAGCGCTGGTCCTTGGCCACATTTCGACCGACGAGATGATCCCGGTCATCCCGGGGTTGTTTAATCTTGTCCAGGTTCACAACACCGGCGCGGCCTTCGGAATGCTAAAGGATAACAATCTTTTCTTCGTGGCCCTTTCTTTTTCCGCCTTGATCCTCCTTGCGATTCTGGCGTGGAAGGGTGTCTTTGTGGATTGGACTTCGCGGTGGGCGGGCGCACTGCTCGTGGCAGGAGTTGCAGGCAATCTGACCGACCGCCTTCTGCACGGTCACGTGGTGGATTTTCTCGACGTCATTCTGCCTTGGTACGGCCGATGGCCTGCATTCAACGTGGCCGATTCCTGCATCTGCGTTGCGGCGGGATTGTTCATCCTTGGCTCATTCCTGGATGGCAAACGAAAGAAAGCTCAGCCATCTTTGCGTTGATGAAATATCCCCGCAGCCCCTACGAAAGAGTCGGCGGAATCCTGTATTTTGGGCGCATGCTCGACAAGATACGCCTCAAAGCGGCCGGCGAGCTTCATCCGGACCTCCATCAAAACCTTGGCATCGGATTCGACAAGAGATGCGTGGATTTCCTTCATGCATCCTACGAAGAGCTCGCGAACAGGGTCGTAGAGGGATTGGATGATCCGGACGCCTTGGAGTGGAGCTTTGCCACAGGTCGCAAACCAGCTGAGGACGAGATCGTTATCTGGAACGAATTCATGCGCAAACGCGGCTGGAATGACGAGGCGACCGAGATCCTCAACCGGCGAAAGAGGGAAAGCGGCCTCTGGGATCGTGACGACATCCGGACTATGTTCGATTACATTGACGCAGACGAGGGAAGGCCTGTGAGAATGGAGGAAGGCAGCGGCTTCGACAGCGGACGCCCGTCGCGTGAGACTTCCCGCTGACTAAATTTCCCTCGTGCTCGTCCTCGATTTTCCATGATATTCGAGGACGGGCAGCAGAAAGGCGCCAGCTGAATCCGGGCTAAAAGATGGGCTAAAAGTTGATCGACACGCGCCCACCAATGATAAAGGCGTTGTTCAAATCCTGAGTGGCGCCAGGGTTGATGATGAGCTGCGCGTCGGGCTGGATATACAGCCATGGTGTGAGAATCGCCTTGTAGGTGAACTCGAGAACCATCTCCGCGCCAACGCCGCCTGAGCCTTCGAGTTCCAATGCTTGACGTGCGCCGTTGGTCAACTGCGCATAGGCGAAGCCAATGCCAAGCTCGTCTTCATCGCGGGTAGAAATCAGCCCGGCATAGACCAGGCCGGTTTCAAAATAAAAGCCGACAAAATTGCGATTCTGCGGCTCGAA
This sequence comes from Terrimicrobiaceae bacterium, assembly GCA_045403045.1. GTDB lineage: Bacteria > Verrucomicrobiota > Verrucomicrobiia > Chthoniobacterales > Terrimicrobiaceae > DASTFP01. The sequence goes on along the minus strand of JAXIPG010000211.1, from coordinate 18,417 downwards.
CGCGATGCGCCCGAACCAGCCGAGGCCCTGCTTGGAAGGCTTTTCCACGATTTGCTTGCCTCTCTTGGTGGCCGCGACGGACTTTCCGTCCTTGCTGAGGCTGGCGGCAGTCCCCAGCTCTCCCGGCTCACGGTAAAGCATCTGGTCCAGGATCCAGTAGAATCCATAGTTCCAAGGGTGGGTTTCCGGGTTGCCGCTGGAATCTGCGTCAGCCAGCGGCACGCCGTTCTCGTCGAAAAAGGGATCGGCAAAGCTATCTGTGTGGAACCATGCGCCGAATTTGGCCTGGCCCGGAAGCGCGTTTGTATCGTCGCCCTGGTTCCAGCGCACCTGAAGTTCGTTGATCCAAAAATAGCCCAGATCAGGATTGAGATCCCATCGGAAACCGTGACGGTTGACATTTTGCGCGAAAACGTTGCCCTGGAAAACGGCGCTTTGCAGGGTCATCCATTCCCACGGATTCACTGCCACGCGTACGCCGAGGGTGCCCATGGGATAGCCCGGACCGCCTTCGGGAATGTTGGTGTAGAGGAAAGCGGGCCATCCAAACGTGCCGTTGGTGAAAAGAGCGCCGTAGTCGGAAATGACGAACTCGCTGTCGGCGGTGATCTGTCCGGCCCGAATGGAAAGACCCGGAGGCCCGTCGTCTCCGCGCTGAAAGAAATCTTGCTGGAACCAAAGCTCAAGCATCCGCAGGGTATTGAACCCGGCGATGTTTGAGATTGTGAGAAAGTTGCCGACAAGGTCCTCCGAGGCATCCCGCCCGCTGAGCCAAAGCCACGTCGTGCTCAGACTGGCGCCCTTCCAACCAAGCAGCTTCTCAAGATCCACCGTCGCGCCGAAATCAAGCAATCCGGTGTAAACTGCCCCCTGCTTGAGGCCTCCAGTCGTATTTCCCCAAACTTCTGCCGTGTACCCGCCAGAAATTTCCACGCCCTTGTCTTCCAGCGTGGTTCGGACGCCTAACCAGTCGCCTGTCGCGTAGTCCCACTTCCACCATGGGTCGGCGTCGTTGCTGATCTGTTCGGATGAGGAATTACCCGCGATGACCGCGGAAAAACTCACACAGAGGAAAAGAAGGATTTTTTTCAATGATGGCAGCATCGGCCCGCGAGAATCCCTTCCACCTTAGAAAAGTCAAGCGCAAATAACTTGCAATCTCAATTAATACGTTGGTTTCTGTCTTGCATTTTGTGGACGAGGGAATGGATAGCTAATCCTCATCAGCATGCTCATCAACGTTCATTAGTTTTTCTAGTTTGCTCCACCGCCTCAAACATGGAAGATAAGCCCATCAGAGCGTTATTCAGTTGGGAGAGGGGTCATAGGCGCCGGCGGCAAAAACCATTCTTTTTGCGCTGGTGGTTTTACTGGCCCGTGGGGTTGGTTGCCCTTGCTGCCATGCTGGGATGGGCAGCGTGGGCGTATTTCAGCGCTCAGTTCGAACGCCGGGCTGCGGAGTTCGACCTGACACAACTGGAACGAATGGAAGCGGCTTCGATGATTTATGATCGCGATGGGAAGGAACTTGGGAAGATCTTCATTCAGAACCGGCATCCCATTTCACTGGACAAAATTTCGCCGATGATGGTGAAGGCCGTTGTTGCGGCCGAGGACAACAAATTTTTCGAGCATCACGGAGTGGACTATGTGGGCGTAGTGCGTGCGGCGATTACGAATTACCGTCGTGGAAAAATCTCTCAAGGAGCGAGTACCGTGACGCAGCAGCTCGCGCGCAACTCGTTCGAGCTGCGGGAGCGCACCTACCAGCGCAAGCTTGTTGAAATGTTTCTCGCGCTCCGAATAGAGAAGAATTTTCCGAAGGGCAAGATCATGGAGCTCTATCTCAACCGCGTCTATTTTGGCAGCGGGTTTTATGGCGTGGAAGCGGCGGCGCGGGGATATTTCGGGCGGAGCGCGAAGGAGCTCAACAGCGGCCAAGGCGCGATGCTTGCCGGCCTGCTTAAGAGCCCGCAACTCCTGTCGCCGTGGAACAACAAGGAGGGCGCCACACTGGCCCGGAATTTCGTGCTCAAACGGATGAGGGAGCAGCGCTTGATTTCTGGCGCCGAGTACAAGGAGCAGATCGGGTTGCCTCTTTATGTGATGAAGAGAACGAACCCATTCAAGGTTTCTTATGCCGTCGACTACATCCGGCAGCAGGCAGTGGCCGCTCTGGGATTCCGCCGTGCGATGAACGGCGGCTTCCGCATTTACACCACGCTCGACTCGAAGCTCCAGAGAGCGGCCGAGCAATCGGTCCGCGAGACCCTTTCAAGAGTGGAAAGCCGGCCAGACTACGGACACGTCACGTTCGAAGCCTATCGCAAGTTTGTCCAACCGATCGAAGCAGAGCTCAATCGTGGGAACTTGCTCATAAAAATGCCCGAGCCGAAATATCTGCAGGGAGCCGTCCTGGCCATGGAGAACTCCACAGGAGGCGTTCTGGCGATGGTCGGGGGGAGGGATTTCAAGCATAGCGAGTACAACCGTGCGACGATGGCCCGCCGTCCGGCGGGAACGGCGTTCACGCCGTTCGTGTTTGCCGCGGCATATGAAAAGGGAATTTTTCCCGGCGAAATCGTCGACGACGCGTGCATTGATAATCGCTTCGTGATGGTCGGCGGCGATTCCGGCATCCTGGGTGAATGGGGAATCGAGCGCGCTGAAAACGAATACGAAGGCCCGATTCCCGCCCGCGAGGCGCTGGCCAAAGGCAAGAATGCCGCCACCGTGCGCCTGGGTTTGCGAACCGGCCTCGATCAGGTAAAGAAGATCGCCTCAAGCTCCGGCATATCCTCTCCGCTGAGGAGCTATGCCAATGCCTTCCTCGGCAGCAGCGAGGCCACTCTGGAGGAACTCACTCTCGCCTACACGATCTTTCCGAACGGCGGGCTGCGTGCCAAGCAGCCGCACATTATCGAAAAGATCGAGAATGCTGAAGGCAAGCAGATCTTCAAGGCGGAACCGCAAAAGGTGAAGGCCATCAGTGCGGAGGCCGCCTGGCAGGTGAACGAAGGGCTGGAGGATGTTTTGCGCGTGGGCGTGGGTTCAATCGCATTTACCGAATTTGGGTTGAAGAACGTGCCCCTCGCGGGCAAGATGGGAACGTCATACAACTTCACCGACACCTATTTCTTTGGCTACAACAGTTCGGTAACTTGCGGTGTCTGGGTTGGCTTTGACCGTCCGACCCAAATTTATCGCGGCGCCTTCGGCAAGGATCTCGCGCTGCCGATCTGGACAAACATCATGAACGTTGCCGCCGACGAATTGCCCGCCGTCAAGTTGCCGAGACCGGATACTCTGAAGGCCGTCGAAATCTGCCGGCGTTCCGGGCTGCTGGCAACGCCGCGATGTGCACGCGAGGCCGACCCCGATGGAAAGGGACATGGAACGTTCACAGAGTACGGCACGGCGGCCCAGCTTCCAGAAATCCGTTGTGATATTCACGGTGGCGGAGTCCGCAATTACGCGCGGGAATATGATAAGGAGCAATGGCCGAAGGCTGCAGCCGCAATTGATCTCTCGACGATCCGACCCGTGGCTGTCGTCGCACCGACTCTCCTTGGCCTGGGTGACGTCTATGCCTCTGTGAGGCCGGCGGCAGAGAGGTTTGACGATACGATTCCCGTCGCCCGGGCTATTCCCGTAAACGCTGCGGACGGACAAGATGCCGATGGTGCTGCCGTGGAAGCCTCCGGGAAGGACCAAGCCGCGGAGACGGCGCCCGCTGGGGAACCTGAAGTGCGCAAGGCGGAAGCCGTGCGGCCGTTGGACTCCCCGCTCGATATGCCATCAATCCAGGCGCCGACGCCCGAGCCCATCACTTTCTAAGCACCGCGCCCGTCAGCCTCACGTCCGGTCCAATGCGCTTAAACAAGGGCTCGCTAAGATGAATTGCGTGCTCGACGTCTGCCGAGCCGCGGCCCCCGACGGCCGGAACCGGACCGCCGGCAAGCATTGGCGCCAAGTAGAAGTAAACCTCGTCCACGAGCGAACGGTCGAAGGCCTCTCCGAGAACGCGCGCTCCCCCTTCTACAAGAACGCTTGCAATTCCGCAGCGTCCCAGGTCGCGCAACACGGAACGCAAGCTGACATTGCTGAAGACAACTGTTCGATCCCGGTGCTCATCAGTGAAGATTTGCGCGGTCTTCGGCAGGCGGCCGGACTTTGTCCAGACCACTCTCAGAGGCTGAAGGGGGATTCGAATGCCCCGTACGGTCAATTGCGGGTCGTCCGCGCGTATGGTTTCGCCGCCGACGAGCACCGCCTGAACGCGAGACCGAAGTTTCATCCCGTCCCGGCGTGAGGCCTCACTGGTGATCCAACGGCTTTCGGGCGGCGAATTGATGCGACCGTCCAGCGTCATTGCCGCCTTGGCCGTCACAAAGGGAATGCCGGTCGCGATCCATTTGTTCCATGCGGTGTTCAACGCGGCGCAAGGGATGGCGAGCACGCCGGAGCACACCTCAATGCCGGCGTGGGACAGAATCTTCTTTGCGCGTCCAGCATTTTTGGGATTCGGGTCGGTTGCGCCATAAACGACACGCGCAAATCCGGCTCGAACGATGGATTCCGTGCATGGCGGCGTGCGGCCGTGCGTCGAACAGGGCTCCAACGTCACGTACAGGGTTGCTCCGCGCGCCGCATGCTTCGCCTTCCTCAAGGCCTCGATTTCCGCATGGAAATTTCCCGCTGCCCTGTGCCATCCTCGTGCAAGAACGCGTCCGCCTGACACGATTACGGCGCCAACAGCCGGATTTGGATGTGTGCGGCCGACGCCTTTTTGTGCTTCGAGAAGCGCCTCGTGCATGAATCCTTCGTCAACTGTCATCGGCACGCAACGCTCGACATTCTGCGCCCGGCATTCAACGGAAAACTTGAGCTGCGAGCGATGAAAGTTAAGAGTTGCGCCCGTGGCCGCCCTGAACTTCCGGCAGCGGGAGCAGCTTTTTCATGAGCTGGCTCAGTTCGCGCGTAGCGGAGTGCCCCTTAACCACGCGTTTGAGATCCTCTCGCGCAATCCTCGCAGTGAAATCAGGGTTTGTCTCAAGGCCGTCAGAGAGAACCTTAAGTCATCCGGCGAGGCCGGCCGGGCGTTCCGTGAAGCCGGACTTTCCGAAAGTGATGCCGCCGTCATTGAAGCCGGCGAAGCGACTGGGCGGCTGGATACGGTGTTCCTCGATCTCGAGGCGTATTACCGTCAACTTGCAAACGCGCGGAGAACGATCATCGCGAAGTCGCTTTACCCTGTAATTGTGCTGCATCTTGGAGCGGTGCTGCTTGCGATCCCTCCGGCAATCATGGAGGGTGGCTGGCCCGCATTCTTTGCTCACGCGCTGCCGATTCTCGCGGCCTTCTATGCCGCACTCTTCGCCGGAGCAGTCTTCTGGCGCATCGTGCGAGCACTTCTGTCTCGTGACAGGGGAGCGGCTCGCCTCCTCATGCGAATCCCCTTGTTCGGCGCCTTCCTGCGAGATTGGACAGCGTGGAGATTCGCTTCCGTGCTTTCGCTCTACGCAGGCGTAGGCGGAGGCCTCTTGAGAGCATTCGAAATTGCAGGCTCATGCTGCGGAAATGCGCTCCTAAGATCGGCAAGTGCTTCCGCAATATCGCTCGTCCGAGCTGGGCAGGGTCTGACCGAGGCGTTCAGAAAACAAAAGGCCATCCCTGAACTTCTCGAGCGAGCAATCGAGGTGGGAGAGCATTCCGGGCGCCTCGACGAGGAGACGCGCCGGGCCGCCGAGATCTTCAAGGAAAAAACTCTGGGCTCGCTCGACGCGCTTGCGCAATGGACCCCAAGAATCCTCTACATCTTGATCGTTCTCTTTATCGGCTGGCGCATCATTCAGACCGCTTTGGCTGTCGCAAATTCGATAAATTCGATTCTTAATTATGAGTCATAATGACGCTATCAGTGCACGATTCTTGGTCTCACTGAAGTGACAAAGTGACGCTTATTAAATGATGCGCTCAATAGCCCTTCGACATAAGATACTTGTTATCTGCTATATACACGTTGGAAGCGACTGAGGCTTACGGGGGGTATGGTTCTCGCTCGTATGGAAATGAAAGGAGAAAAACATTATGAGCATTATTCGATACAAAACCCCTGAATTGCCGACGTGGTCACCGTTTGACCGGCTGTCTTCGCTGCGGGATCTCCTGGATTCCGCATTCCAACTGGCGAGTTCCGCACCCGAATCGACTTCGGGATGGGTTCCGGCGTTGGATGTTTTTGAGGACGAAGACAAGATTACTGTGCAGGTTGAATTGGCCGGCATGAAGAAGGAAGACTTCGACATTTCACTGCAGGATGACATGCTGACAATTTCTGGTGAGCGCAAATCCGAAAGCGAGAAACGCGAGGGCGAGAGCTTCCGCAGTGAGCGGTCTTTCGGGGCCTTCAGCCGCAGCATTACCTTGCCTTCGCCGGTGAAAGCCGAAGAGGTCAAGGCAACATATGAGGATGGAGTCCTGACTGTCACATTGCCAAAGGCCGAGGAAGCCAAACCGAAAAAGATCCAGGTGAACCTCAACTGAGCAGAATGACTCGCCCGCCTCGAAGGCGGACGGGTCCAAGATACAAGACGACTATGAGTACATTAGCGACATCTAAGACCGGGGGCGAGGTGGGACAACGCGTGGAGTATTTTACGCCTCGTGTGGACCTTCACCAGGATGCTGACGGTTACACTCTCGAAGTGGAAATGCCTGGCGTGAACAAGCAAGGCGTGGAAATCACCGTTGAGGACGGCAAATTGGTCCTCGGCGGCCACCGGCCGCTGGCGGGTGAATTCGGGCGATCCGTGCATCGTGAACGAAAGGCTGGCGAATACCGCCGCGTTTTCGATCTCGATCCCAGCATCGATGCGACGAAAATCAGCGCTCGCGTTGAACAGGGTCTGCTGACTGTCCATCTGCCCAAAGCCGAAGCAGTCAAGCCGCGTAAGATCACCGTTGGTTGAAATGAGGCCCGCTTGCCTTCGGGCAACGCGCCACAAAATCCCGCCTCATTCAAGGGGGGCGGGATTTTTTTTTGTCAATGATCGGACGATCCTTGCGCTTTGAAGGATTTAGCCTCAACACTGTTCACTTGAGAGCGAATTGTAGCGGCGATGTCCTCATCGCCGACCATGGGGACACGGTCGCTACAGCTCCGGCATTCGTTGAGCCGTCCGGTTATCTCACAATCTTTTTGCGATGAAGCATGCGATTTGTGGCGGGTCTGTTTAGAGAAGGAAGCATCTCCATCATGCAGGGTCGGGCAAATCCGCTCCCGCGACGGGCTTCTGTGTTTGTTCCGCTAGCGGTCATCGGCGTGCTTCTTGTGGTGCGGTGTGTGGCAGTCATCCAGCTAAAAACCGATTCCGATGAGGCGCAGCACCTGCACATGATTTACGGCTGGCTCAGCGGTGAGCTTCCGTATCGGGACCGATTCGATAACCACACACCGCTGCTCTATCTGATCTTTCTGCCGCTGGCGGTACTTGCAGGTGAGACGCCCCAGATCATTCTCCTGGCAAGAATAGCCGAGTTTCCGATCAGCCTGGGAATGCTGGGCTTGATCTACCTTATTGGACGACGGCTTGCGGACTGGGAGGTCGCTCTTTGGACCCTGGCAACGACATTGGCGTGGGGGGATTGGTCCCTGAAATCCGTCGAGTTCCGTCCGGACGTACTGTGGTCGTGCTGCTGGTTTCTTGCAATCTGGATCCTTGCGAGGGAACCCGAGCAGCTAACCATTCGGAGGTTTCTTCTCGCCGGCGTCATTCTTGGCACGGCGCTTTGCGTTTCAATCAAGACCACATTTCTCGTGCCTGCTCTCGTTTTAGGTTGGATCGGTGCGTGGCTTCTGTGCGCCGACCTCAGACGTGCTCTCCCTGTAAAGCAGGCAACATGGTGCGCTCTGGCGGCTGGCGCCGGATTTCTCATGGTGCCGGCGGCGCTTTTCGGTTGGCTGATTTCCAAGGGAACAAGCATAGAGACGCTTGAATTTTGCCTTTTTCAAGCGAATCGCGCGGATTTTGAACTGGGGAGAATCTTGAAGAGTTTGGCGCTTGGCGCAATCGTCTTGTGGGTGGCCTGGAGAATGAGACGCCGGAGCGTTCCGGGGATCGCGGTGGCGGTTTTTCTCAGTGCGGCCATCTACACGGTGGCGCTGATCGGATTCAGTCCCGAATTGAGAAAGCAAACCCTGCTGCCGGTCTATCCGATTTTCATTCTATTTGCGTGGCAGTACGGTGCTGACTTTCTCCGCCATCGCCGGCCGGAAGCCATTACCGCGGTGGGTCTGGCGGTATGCAGCGTGGCGTTCATGCATCTGATGATAGAAGGAAGATTGTGGGAAGACGGGCTTCGCGATCAAAAAGAGCTTCTCAAGGACACGCTGAGGCTGACCCGTCCTGGGGATTATCTCATGGATCGCAAGGGCGAGACAATTTTTCGCCGACGGCCGGTCTATCTTGTCTATCAACACGCAACCGTACGGGCCATTAAGGAAGGGCGCTTATCCGATCCTGATCCCGCGATGCTTTCCAGGACGGGAACAGCCGTTGCTATTGGAAAGTCCATGGGATTAACGGACCAGATGCGACGGTTCATCGGAAAAAACTACATGCTCGCCGGCGATGGCAGATTGCGTGTGGCAGGTCGAAGCCTTCTTTTTTATGAAGAAGGCGGACGTCTTGCTGCGCGGGCGCCCGTGATGATCTCGGGCGATTATGTGGTCCTCAAAGGCGACAAGGTCCTGCAACAGACTCGAGTTCAGCAACCGGGCTGGCATGATGTTGACCTTGGGGGCGAACCGGGTCCGGCCAGCCTTTTTTGGAAGCCGGCGTGGGACGCCGGTTTTAGGCCGCTCCAGGAAAAGCGTGAATGAGAGCGAATTCATTTGAGGACCTGCAGGGGATGGCTAATAAGCGCAGCTTGGAAATTCCGTTGGTTATCGAGCGTCTGGCTTTTGGCGGAGCAGGAATTGGCCGCCTGGCGGATGGCAAGATTTGCTTCGTTCCTCGCGTTATTCCCGGCGAGAAAGTCAAGGCGCTTATACGCACGAAACACGCGAGCTATGTCGAGGCGGACCTTGAAGAAGTTGTCGAGCCTTCGCCTGATCGCGTGAAGCCGAGGTGCCCGGTCTACGGTCGCTGCGGCGGCTGCCACTACCAGCATCTCTCCTATCCGAGGCAGCTCGCAATTAAAAGTGAGCAGGTTGCCGAAGTGCTGCGCCGATTGGGAGGAGTCCCCAATCCTCCGGTCGAACCGACTGTGCCATCTCCGGTCCAGTTTCACTATCGGAACCGCATCACCGTGCATTCGAAATCCGGGCGTGTTGGTTTTTTCGGCCCGCGCAGCCGTCGGATCGTCGAAGTCTCGCAGTGTCCGATCGCTACCGAACGCGTCAACGCGCTGCTTACCGCGTTGCGCGCATCACGCCCCAAAGATGGCGAACATCCTTTGCGCGAGCCGTCGGAATTCCGAGGTTTCCGCCAGGTCAACGATGCAGTCGCAGACCGTCTCCTGGAGATTGTCGAGGAAATGGCGCGGCCTGGCGGTCGACTGCTGGTGGACGCTTATTGCGGCGCAGGGTTCTTTGCGAGACGGCTGGCCGCTCTTTTTGAATTGACCATCGGGATCGAATGGAGCGCGGATGCCATTCGGGCCGCGCGCCAGGGAGCGGGGGCTCGCGAGATATACCTATTAGGGGATGTGAAGCGCCATCTGGTTCCCGCGCTCGCGGCCGCCCCTGCGGAGAGGACCACGCTTCTGCTTGACCCGCCCGAGGAAGGTCTTGGCGAGGAAGTTCTCGAGACGCTTGCGTCGCGCCGGCCCTCGCGGCTGATCTACGTGTCCTGCAATCCCGCAACTCTCGCTCGCGACATCAAATATTTGGGCGGCCTTTACGCTCTTCGCCGGGCATGTCCGGTTGACATGTTTCCTCAAACCGCTGAAATCGAGGTCGCGACCTTTCTGGAAAAAGCATGATGCCTACTGCATGTCCGATTCCGTAACGCTCGTTTGCGGACGCGAGGCCAGCACCTTGGCTTGAGCAATGATTTCACCTTCATCCGAATTGAACCGATAGCCATGGCAATTTGGACATGTGGCGACGCGACGCGTAACGATCGACTCGCATCCCTCGCAAACCTTGTAGTTCTGAGGCGCTTCGATGATCTTTTGTGCGCGGGCTGCGCGCTCGGCAAGATGGCCATCTGACATTCCTGCCTTATACCCGATTGTTTCTTATGGCTCAATACCGTTTCACGGGCCTGGCAGGCTTTCCCTTTGCGCGAATCTGGGCTACTTTCCATTATGATAAAGCGTTTCGTTCTCCTCAGCGCTCTTGTTCTTGCCACCGCCGCATTTGCCGATTCCTTTCCGGACATCAGCCTGGAGTCTCTGGAAAAGGCCATCGCGGACAAAAATGTTGCCATTCTCGATGTGAACGGCGCGGAGACCTACAAACGAGGCCACATTCCCGGTGCCATCGACTTTATTTCCAACAGAGCGGATATCGCCTCCAAGCTTCCTTCTGACAAGGATGCTCTCATTGTTGCGTATTGTTTGAGCGAGGGGTGCAGCGCCTACGCCCGGGCCGCGAAGGCCGCAAAGCATCTGGGATACAACAATGTGAAGCGCTTCGCGCCAGGCCTTGCGGGCTGGAATGCTGCCGGAGAGCCGCTTCAGAAGGGTCAGTGACTATATCCGGCGTGAAGAATCTTCCGCGCCTGGTTCCAGCGGCGAGTGAGCTCCTCGGAACCGAGTCGCTCGAAGAATGCGACCGACGTCGCGCCAGTGCGAGGGGAGGCTGCCGTCCGGCCCCACCAACTCGTCGAAAGGCATGTCCCGCGAGGCAAGGCGAAGCTGATAGCCCAGCAAGGAAGGACACTTTGGAGCTGAAAGCGGCGCGTCGGTTGCGGCCATGCCGCAATTAGGCCTTGGAATGTTCCCTCAAATCGAGCGTAAACGGAAATTCCTTCCCCTTTGATGCGGGGGGCGGTTCGAACGATCCCGGCGTATGACCGTATGGGGAAAAGCGCGAAAGGCGCCGACTTTCGGCCTCATAGGCGTTGACTGGAAATGTCGCCGGGTTTTGTCCGCCGGGATTGGAGACATGGTACGTACACCCAGCTACGGTCTTAGTGTTCCAATTGTCGTAGAGATCGAAGACCAACGGTGTCTGCACGCCGATGGTGGGATGGAGACAGGATGGCGGTTGCCATGCACGATAGCGGATCCCCGCAACGTATTCACCGATTGCTCCGGTTGGATGCATAGGTACAGGAATGCCGTTGCAAAGGATTTGATAGCGCGGACCAACGAGCCCGGATACTTTGATCTGGAGGCGTTCGAGCGAGGAATCCACGTAGCGACCTGTTCCTCCGATATGCCCCTCTTTTCCAAGAACATGCCATGGCTCAATTGCCCTTCGAAGTTCGATGCGGGACTCGCGGTAATTGGTCTCACCGACGAGCGGAAAGCGAAATTCGAGATGGGGAGAGATCCATTCGGTGCGGAACGCATGTCCCGCTTCGTTGAGGTCGGCGATTACATCGCCGAAGTCCTGCCAGACAAAATGCGGCAGCAGGAACCGGTCGTGCAGTTCCGTTCCCCATGGCACGAGCGGCTGCCGGTATGGCTTATCCCAGAATTCCGCGATGAGCGCGCGCAAGAGGAGTTGTTGGACGAGGCTCATCCGCTCGTGCGGGGGCATCTCAAAGGCACCCAACTCAAGAAGTCCGAGACGCCCTGACCCGCCGCTCGGAGAGTAGAGTTTGTCGATGCAAAACTCGGCGCGGTGCGCGTTTCCGGTCACGTCCACCAAGACATCGCGGAAAATCCGGTCGACCAGCCAGGGAGGCACATCGCCCTTCGCGGGAATCTGGTTGAATGCAATCTCCAGTTCATAGAGCGCATCGTTGCGTGCCTCATCAACACGTGGGCTTTGGCAAGTGGGTCCTATGAAAAGACCCGAGAACAGGTAGGAAAGCGAGGGGTGATTTTGCCAATAGTTAACCAGGCTGCGCAACAGATCGGGCCTGCGCAGGAAAGGGCTGTCCGCGGGAGTTGAGCCTCCCACAACGAGTTTATTGCCGCCACCGGTTCCGCTATGGCGTCCGTCCAACATGAACTTCTCAGTCCCAAGCCGCGTGTGACGAGCGTCCTCATAAAGACCCGTCGTGATTTCAACCATCTCCTTCCAGGAGTTGGCGGGATGGACGTTCACCTCGATCACTCCGGGATCTGGAGTCACTTTGATAACATTCAAACGCGGATCGCCCGGCGGGGGATAACCTTCCACGAGCACAGGAATTCCAAGATATTGAGCAGTCTCTTCAACCGCTGCGAGAAGATCGAGGTAGTCTTCCAACTCTGCGATTGGCGGCATGAAGATGTTAAGCTTTCCGTCACGCGACTCGACGGCTATCGCGGTTCCGACGATCCAGGGCGCGGACTCTCCTTGCTGTGGCACGCGGCCGGAAAGCGGCTTGCCCTTGGCGAAGTCCGGTCGGCCCTGTGGAATGAACCCTGGACGCATCGCCTCGTCGCTGACGAATTTTCGATAGTCTTCCGGGAGTCCAGCGCGCAGGTATGACTGGGGGTCGCGGGCCTGTCGTGCAGGAAGCGGCGCGCGCTCGGCCAGCGGGTCGGGCTCGTAGTACCAAGGGTATTCTGAAGGGGTGACCCAAGGGAGCGAGTCCAGCGGAAGCCGAAATCCGATGGGTGAATCGCCAGGGACAAGATACAGCGTTTCAGGGCGCAAAAACCAGGCGCCGGAAATCCATGTCGCCCCGTCCGCGTTGTGCTCGCGTTTGATAGGAAGCACATGCCCGACGACCTTGTCGAGCCCCTGCTCGAAAACGCGCGCAAGCCGCGCCCGCTCCAATTCGTCCTCAAGATGGGACTTCAGCGGATCGACATTGGCTGGAAGCCGGCGTTCCTTCCAGAGATAGTACCAGGAATCCTCGTGGGCCGGCATGATGTACTTTGTGTCAAGCCCGAGGCGGCTCGCCAGTGCCTCGATGAAGAGCGCCGAATCGTCTGCCGAGACTCGGTAATCCGTTTCCTCCTTTGCGACGAGATCGACGTTTTCCCATACGGGCACGCCGTCCTTGCGCCAGAAACAGCCAAAGGCCCATCGCGGCAATCGCTCGCCCGGATACCACTTGCCCTGTCCAAAATGCAACAATGCCCCCGGTGCGAACCGTGTTCGCAGCCGACGAATGAGATCGCCGGCGAGCTTGCGCTTTGTCGGCCCGAGCGCATCCGCGTTCCACTCCTCTGCTTCCATGTCATCAATGGAAACGAAAGTAGGCTCGCCACCCATTGCAAGGCGCACGTCACCAGCGTTGAGCCGTTCGTCGACACGATGGCCGAGGAGCAGGATTTCGTCCCAGTCTTTCTGGGCATACGGTTTAGTGACGCGAGGCGATTCGTAGATGCGCCGTATCGACATCTCAACATCGAACTGTATCTCGCATTTCTCTGTCGTGCCGGTGATGGGCGCGGCGGAAGACGGCTCCGGCGTGCAGGCGAGCGGAATGTGACCCTCGCCGGCAAGGAGCCCCGAAGTGGGGTCAAAACCGATCCATCCCGCGCCAGGCAAATACGCTTCTGTCCAAGCGTGCAGATCCGTAAAGTCCTTTTCCGCCCCCGACGGACCATCGAGTGATTTGACGTCAGGCTTGAGCTGGATCAAATAGCCCGAAACAAACCGCGCCGCGATTCCACAGGAGCGCAGAATCTGGCACATCAGCCACGCCGAGTCGCGGCAGGAACCCGACGCTTTCGTCAACGTTTCCTCAGGAGACTGAACTCCCGGCTCCATCCGGACGAGGTAAGCGATTTCATTCTGGAGTTGGACGTTGAGAGCGACCAGAAAATCAATGGTCGGCTGCTTGCTGCGATCAACGCCGGCAAGAAGCTTTTCGAAGAGCGGTCCCTCCGCCTCGCGTTTCAAATAGGGAGCGAGATCGTGCGCGACTCCGGGTTCATAGTTGAAAGGATAAAATTCCGCCGTTGCCTCGAGAAAAAAATCGAACGGGTTATAGACGGCCATCTCAGCGACGACCTCAACATTCGCTTCAAGGTGATCGGTTGGGTCAACAAACACAAAACGCCCAAGATAGTTGCCGAATGGATCCTGCTGCCAGTTAATGAAATGCTTCACTGGCTCCACTTTCAGCGAATAGCTCAAGATCGGCGTCCGGCAATGGGGGGCGGGTCGCAATCTGACTACCTGAGGTCCAAGGCTGACAGTGCGGTCGTATCGATAGGTGGTGCGATGGGTGAGGGCAACGTGGATGGCCATGCGAGCGGATCTCTCAAGAGCAAGTTCCATTCCACAGAAAGACGTGAAAGTTGGCCAATTTCTGGCAAATTCGACTGGTGGACTTGCTTTCGCTCACACGGGATGAACTGGCAGGCGAGCTCGAAGAACTCGGGGAACCGAGTTTTCGTGCGGCGCAGCTTTGCGGCTGGATCTACGAGCGCCGCGCGAGAACATTCGAAGAGATGACGGATTTGCCCGCGGCTTTGCGGACAGGTTTCTCAGAGCGCTTCGCATTGCGACCGCTAACGAAAGTCAAGGAGACGGGTTCGAAAGATACGACACGAAAGTTCCTGTTTCGTCTGCATGACGGGCAGATGATCGAAACCGTGCTCATTCCTGCATCGCCCGCATTCTACGGAGAGCGGGCCGACCGCCGGACGGTCTGCATTTCAAGCCAAGTCGGCTGCGCCTATGGATGCAAGTTTTGTGCGAGCGGACTCGACGGATTGAAGCGCAATCTGACGCCCGGCGAGATTGTCGCGCAGTTTCTCGCAGTGGAAGAGTTGTCCGAAGAGAAAATCAACAACATTGTCTTCATGGGAATGGGTGAGCCATTTGCCAACTACGACAATTTGATGCGAGCGATAGGGATTTTGAATGCCCAATGGGGCGTCGGCGTGGGAGCCAGAAACATGACGGTCTCGACAAGCGGGCTGGTTCCGCGCATCCGGGATTTCGCCGATCAGCCCCTCCAAGTTCGGTTGGCGATTTCAATGCATGGCGCCACGGACGCGGTGCGCGGTAAGATCATGCCTGTCAACCGCAAGTATCCGTTAAGCGAGCTATTTGACGCCTGCGAGCACTATTCCTCACGCAAGAACCAGCACCTCACCTTCGAATACATTCTGATACGTGGCGTAAATGATTCCGATGAACAAGCGCTTGCCCTCGCCGCGCATGCGCGCCGCCTGAGGGCCAAGGTGAACCTGATCCCGTACAATACCGTCGGAGGTCTGGATTGGCAGCGTCCGACTCAAGCCGTGCAGGAACGGTTCTTGAGCCTCCTCCGAACGCGGGATATTTCGGCCACCTTGCGGCGCGAGAAGGGCCACGATATCGCCGCCGCCTGCGGTCAGCTGCGCCTGCAGGAGGCGAGCCGATCGTAACGAAGACTGGTTTCTCGGACTTGGAGGGCCGAGCGGGATTTCTCTTCGAAAACCCGCCATGCAAAGGGAAATTTATCCCTGAAAATCCCGTTGCGTCCGAAACTGTGGTGCAGTAAGGGTTTCTGGGATGGCTGACGACGATTTCGAGACGCCGGAGATTTGGGACGAGTACCAATGGGAGCGGTTCCTCCAGCAACAAGACCGCAATACGGAAAAGTATTTTGGTTTGCTGGAGAAGTATCTCGACCATCCGGACCGCGATAACATCATCGCCAAGGAGATGGGATGGGAGTCATTCGACGAGGATCGGGACGCCGAGTGGGACGAAGTGGCTGAAAGCCTGTGCGAGGAGGAAATGAGCCTGTCGCAGCAGGAGCCGGAATGCTCTGAAGGCGATTTCGAGGAGTTTGCCAGGTCCCCAATTTACCAAGATACCCTGAAGCTGCATACGTGGATAAATTCCTGGCTTGACCGCGAGCAATCGCTAAAGGATCACCCCGAGGCGATTCGACTGGCCACGCGCTCCGCGGTTTGTGGCGCAAAGCTTGCCGCTGCGCTGTGTGGCGATGATTGCACCGAATTGGGCATGACCATCGCCTATCTCAAACGGGGGCTCAAGGCCGCTAATGATGCGTTGGATGCCGCAGCCCGCCTTGCGCAAGAGAAAAAGATGGCGGTTCGCCAGCGGATGACGCTGAACAAGTTGCTGTTCAAGGTGCGCGACCGCATTGTTGACCTGATGAGTGAATATCGCGCCGAGTGGCGCAAGCGCTACGGTAACTCCTGATCGTCGAATATTTTCCCGTTTCGTGCGTCATAGACGGATGGGTGACGATCCCGAGGAAGCCAAACTACTGGTTCGCGCCCGAGACGGTGACACGGTGGCTTTCGACAATCTGATCACCCTCTATCGGGAAAGAATTTACATGCACACCTTTCAAATCATCCGGAATGAAGAAGATGCACTCGATCTCACACAGGAAACCTTCATCCGGGCATGGAGATCACTGGCGGGCTTCGATGGAACGGCGACTCTTTCGAGCTGGCTGCACCGGATTGCAACGAATGCGGCCATTGATCTTTGCCGTCGCCGGCGAATCCGTCCACAGACCGAAATTGGGTCTGGATCGATGAAGATAGATCCGGCATCCCGCACGACCCCCTCGAAGCCGGAGGCGCCGGGGGCGAGCATTGACCGGGCCGTGATCAGACGTCGTGTTGAGGAAGCCTTTTCGGCATTGAGCCCCGAGCACCGCGCTGTCATCGTGCTTAAGGAAATCGAGGATCTTTCCTACGAGGAAATTGCCCGGCATCTCGGCTGCTCCTTGGGCACCGTTATGTCCCGGCTCTTTTACGCGCGCAAGAAACTCCAAACTCTCCTTCGCGATCTCCATGAAGAACTTTGACGAAACAGAATGGGCCAAGACAAAGTCCCTGCTTCGGGAACATCTCACGGCTCCTCAGCTCGAGCATCCCGACTTCGTCAATCACCGTGTTCTCGAAGAGATTGAGCGCCTGAGAGAACGTCCGCGTCCGGCGATTTTTCCGTTGCGCTGGCTTGCGTGGTCGGGAGTGGCGGCGATATTTTGCGCGGGATTACTGACAATGGTTTTTCTGCCGCGCGAAGCCGGTAGACGAAGCGATGCCGAGTTTATTTCACAGGTCATCTCTGCCCGGGCCGAAATTCCGCAGCTTTCCGTCTCCGAATTTCGTATCCCTGATGAGCGTGGCGTAGTGATTTGGATCGAAGGTGCCGATTACATTCCTGCTGAGAACTCCGTGAGATGAGGCGAGCGCTTGCGGCCGCCTTGATGTTCTTGGCCTGTGGCGCGCCGGAGGCACGCGCGGAAGGAGACCGCATTTGGAGCGCACTGGTGCTTGCCACGAAGGAAAACCCTCCATCCCCGATTCCGGTCGCGCTGGGGAAATTCGCGCCAGCGATCAAAAAGATATTCGGCTACAACAGCCTCTATCTTCTTGGAGAAAAAAAGCGCGATCTCATTTCAGGCGGTGAGGGGTGGCTCGTTCCGAGCAAGGAGTTCTTTTTCAAAGTGCAATGCCTTTCGCAGGAATCAACGTTCTACACGCTGCGCATCGAGTTGTATCGCGACAAAAGCCTCCTGCTCACGACCGAGGCGAAGCTGGCAAAGGAGGCGCCACTTTATATCCGAGGCCCCGCATGGGGAAGCGGACACTTGATCTTCCTGCTTGAAGTTCGATAATGGAGAGCCCAGGAGGTCAGCCTCCAGTTTGCCCAGGCGGCCCGTGGGCGTGCCCACCAGACAATGGATGGGCGGATGGTAAGCGCGCATCTCGGCAAGGACTTCCTCGGTGGGAATGCCCCGATCCATGGTCCAGATGCGCCCGGCTTTGCCGTATTGGTCCCCGATCTTTTGCAGGAAGCCGCCAAGGGTGGTGTTGTCCGCCGTGTTGCCCGCCAGCACCTCGTAGGCCACCGGGGAGCCCTCGGGTGTGACGATCAGGGCGATGACCACCTGCACACAATCGGAACGCTTGTCGCGCGAGTAGCCGAACTTGCGCTTGTCGCCCTCCGGGAAAGGCGGGTCGCTTTCAAAATACGTGCTCGTTAGGTCGTAGAGCAACACGTCGAATTTGCTCCGAAAAGGTCTTCCCACCGCTCTCGCAAAAACCTGAAGAGCTCCCCTTGTGTTCCAAGAGCCGATCCAAGCACCGGTAGAGGGTGTCCTTGGCCGCAATCGAGAAGTCCTCACCGAGCAAGTCGCCCATGGCTGATTGATCGAACCACACCCGGTGCAGCCGCCACTCGCTGCCTGGATCCAGCAGCCGGTAAGAGCACAGCGTCTGGAGCACGTGCTCCCAGTCGGTGCCCTCGCGCGAGCAACCCAGCCGGGGTCGCCAAAACTCTTCGAGCCCCAGTTCTTTCCATAGTTCTGTGAACAACCAGCAAGCGCCCCACTGCCGCGGGCGCTGCAGCTCAAAGTCCCTCAACCGCAC
>JAXIPG010000026.1:0-4119 GCA_045403045.1 Terrimicrobiaceae bacterium | reverse complement strand
AAAGGAAGGAGAGGGGAAGCTCGGTTATTTGCGCCTGGGCCATCCAGAGGCAAAATTGATTGATACGCTCACTTTCGCTACCGTTCGCGAGGATCTGGACTTCCATAGTCTGCAGGTTCTCGAAGCCGGCTTTACCCAGGCAGAAGAATGGCCGCCGGCCAGCGCCGAGCGCGAACTGCTCTACGCAGCAATCTGCCGGCACTTGGCTGCTCATTGCCCGACACGACGCAGTTCAAGCCAGTCGGTGCGGTCGCCCTGCGCCTCCAGAAAGGGGAAGCAGTTTACGCCGAGTAAGGGTCCAAATACGGAAACGACCAACGAGAGATGCTCTAAGTGAACACAACGGGGCGAACGGGAACTCTGGATCTCACGACCCGGACCTCGAAGTGCTCGCCTGCATTGCTTTTAAGCAGCCGATCAGCCAAGGGGCAATCGACCACCTCTTCAACGGACAAGCGCGGTTTCGTCGTGATGCTCCGCGACCTCAAGCTTGTGGAGGAATTCGCAGGCGAAGACGGCCGTTTGCGCTTCGCCGCAACGCAAGGGTTCTTGCAGTTGTCAGATGCCGCGCCTTTCCGAAAGAAGACCTCCTGCTTACAATAATACCCTATTGTTGTGATCTTTCCCGAAGGCTGTAGCGCCAAAGAAGATGGGCGAAGCTTTGTCAAAACCGTGTTGTTTGCAGCTTCTCCAAAAAGTCGGATAGCCGCACCGCGCTCTCGCGTCGCGGAAAGAGTTCCTGGATGGCAATCTTCAATACCTCCGCTAGGAACATTAGGTCTTTATCATCCACGAAGCGGAGTCGTGATTCGATCTTGGAAACGCCGCTACGGCTGATGTCGAAACCGGAGAGCTGGAGTTTTGTAGCGAGAGTGGTTTGAGACCAGCCGAGCGCGTAGCGTCGACGGCGAACCTGGGGACCGATGTTGTTTGTGAAATCGCATCGCAGTTCCTTCCGGTTAAGCGACTTCGCGTTCGGTGGTTTCGAAGCTGACGCGAGGAGCGCTGGCACTCTGGCAAAGCTTGATCAACCTGTTTGTGTCGGTTTTCGGTAGCAACACAGTGGCTACTTCACGGAAGTTCTCGATGGGCCTGTAGCTGATAGTCGGCACGAAGAGGCGGGTGAAAGCTTCGCCTGCCAGCTTCTTGATCTTCTCGGGGGCCTTCCCTTCCTCGTCGATCTTTAACTTGAGCCTCGGTGCTGGGAAGCTGACGCGGGCGATGCAGCCGTCGCAACCCTCTGCAGTCCAGCGCCTGCCACCGCTGTCGGTTGAAACGAGTTCGCTTTCGCGGCTCCGTGCCTCGGCGATGAGTTCCGCTTTGAGTTCTTTCAACCGATCGGTCTTTTCGTTGATTTCGCGATCGAGCGAGACAGCTTCGGTCACGAGGTTTTTGAGGATATTGTCGGTCATGGTCGTGCTTTTTCGGGTCCTTGTTTCCCGCGCTCGCCCCGGCGCATCTGCCCCGGCGGTTGCGCGATGCGATGGCTCTACACCCGGGTTTTTCAGCGATCCTTTTCGCGTTTGGTGATCTTTCTCCAGCGATCTTCCATGTTCTCCGGCATTCTCCTGCGACCTACGAAATTCTTTGACCGATCTTGGGTAAATCCAGCAATTCAAGCGAGATGCACATCTCGGCGCTGTGGAAACGCGTTTGTGGCGACCACGGCGCCTTCTCTTTACGAAGTGTCCGTTGGCGAGCCGTTGCCAAGGCGTTCAGTAGAACACAAACTGCCGGGGTAAAAACCAAAGCCAATGACGAAATCAGCCACCACAATTGAAGCCGAAGCCGTGGAGCACGACTCGTTTTATTCGACCACAACCATTGCCGCCTTGCTTCTTCTGGCAGCGAAATTTCCGCACCGCCAGTTTAACAGCGCCGAGCTATGCGTCCTGTCCGGCGTTGGGCGCACCGCGATGTCTCAGATCAAGAACGCGAAGGATACTCCTTTCTCGCTTGGAAAATGCACGCTCCAGCGTCTGGATGCCTGGCTTGCGAATCACCCCTTGCAAGGCGTAGCCGACCGCAGCCGACACGACGTTCCGTCGCCTGCACTGAGCGCGGTAGCCAAGCGAGTAACATTCCCCTACCAAGTTTGGCGTCTCGCGGACGTGCGCTGGCAGGATCTGGGTTACCGGTCACTGTCTGCTTATATCACCGGTCTGATTCGCTACGATCTACTCGTCAGTGGGCCGCATTCCACGATTACGGCTGATTGCCGATCTAAGATTCAGCGAGCGCTAACGCGAAAGACGCTCGCCGCCCGTCGAAAAGGAGACAGGCGCAAGATCCTGCTGGACCATTTGATCGAGCGAGCTGAAGGGCGTCCGGTAACTTACGAGGAGCTTGAGAAGATGAAAGCACAGATCGCCCAAACACTTCGAAATATTTCCCTCAAAGGCTGATACTTTGCCATTTGGCGATAGGCGCCGGTCTTTCGGATGAGATAGCACCGTCAACGCACATGCGGAGCGGCGGCCAGCAAATCAGCTGCGGATCGAACGCGTGCGCGAATCTCCAACTCTTATGTTGATTACGATTGTTCGCGTAGATTTCCGACGTTTTCCCCTTAGTCAAACTTTGCAGAGAGGATCTGCACGATTACATCAGGCATATCATGTGCACTCGCTAGGCTGCGCTTTGGAGCTCACTTCTTTATAAAGTTGCTCTAGGACGCGAACAATCTCTCCGGAAAAACCGTTCAGTGTGGTTCGCGTACTATGCGACACCTGAATGTCATAGGACCCCAGGTCCGAAGGCTGCGCAGCCAGCGGGGCTGGTCGCAAAACCAACTCGCGATCAAACTGCAGCTCGCCGGGATGGATTACGCCACGCGGGGGAAAGTCTGCAAAATAGAGTCCCGCGAAGTTTGGGTTTCCGACGATGACATGCTCTTTCTTGCCCGTGTTCTGGGAGTCGAGCCGAACGACCTTTATCCCGACCGGATTCTGCACGCGAGCCGTCTCTACGACGCCATCACCGCGGCGAAGGCATCCCCCCATGGCGACGTTTAAGTTGCCCTGGACTCGGGGCCGGGCGGTTCGAAAAAGGGGCTACGGTCGCGAGCCATGAACCTTATTCTCGCTCAAGCTTCGCTGGACGGCGCGATGTCCGAAGGTCTCGGCGTCATCGCAAAGTTCCTATTCATCATCGCGGTCGTCGTCATCGCTCATGGCGGCTGGCAGGTGCGCAGCGGCAATGCCGACATGGGCAAGATGTCCATCGTCGGCGGCCTTCTTCTCGGGCTGGCCGTGCTCATCGCCGAGGCCCTCTTCAACGCGGGCGGCATGCCCACCATCACCATTTCGCGATGAGCAAGGCAATCGTCCAGACGCACGCCGGAGACGACAGCGACGGCAGGATTTGGGGAATCGAGGGCATGAACATCCTGTTCATCCTCGCGGGACTTCTCCTGAGCGTCGCTCTTTCACTCCTGCTCGTCCGGCATCATTCCCCTACATTCAGCGTCGGGGTGGGAGCGCAGCCCTTCGTGCTCGCGACCACCTACGTCTTCGCGTTGCGGCAGGGCAAGCCGAAGTCCCACGACACCGACCTGCTCGAAACCCTCATCGCCGGGGCAGGATGGATGGCTCCCGCCCGACAACCAAGGAACCCGCTCCATGAAAGCGCCTAACGGTTGGATTTCCCACGACCTGCTGGTTTGGAACGAACTCGACCGGCGCGGATTCGTCGCCGCGGGCTTCGCCCTCGACGTGCCCGATCTCCGGCACGCCAGCGAACACGCTCTCGACAGCTTCTATGAGTCTGTCCGTCAATTCCTCCGAACCTTGGAGGAATCCACCCGAGCGCAAATCCGCTGGTCGGTCGATTCCAATTACCGGCACACGCTCATCGCCTACAAGACCGTCACCGACGAATGCTGCGAGCCGGATTCATGGGCGGCCATCGCGCGCAACGAACGCTTCAACCGGTACTGGCGCGCGATGCAGGCCGGCCAGCTTCGCCGGGAAAAGCTGATTCTTTTTCTCTCGAAACGCATCGCGGTCGATCCTCCGGCTGCGGCGAGCCGGGAAAACCTTAGCGCTCACTATCAGCGCATCCTTACGCAGTACCGGGAATCCTTCGATCAGCATGGACGAATCATTGCCTCATTGTTCG
>JAXIPG010000169.1:0-23544 GCA_045403045.1 Terrimicrobiaceae bacterium | reverse complement strand
CCATGGCGCCTGTATTGTTGGGAGTAAGGCGCGGCGAGAGCGGACAAGGCGAAATCGAGTTTCTTTGGGACGCGGAGGAGGAATTTGCAAAGGCTCCCGAAGCGGTGAACGCCCAGCTCTTCCACGTTCAAACCAAATCGGTGAAGGAACGCCTTGCGCCCGATGTTTATCGATACCGGAATTTCGACCAATACGAGCTTGTCGAGCAACACGAGCGGGTGACCGGAGATTCCATCAAGTTTAAGCCGGGCAAGCCGGGGCGCTATGTTGCACTCGTCTCGCCCCTGCCCGGTGCGCCAGGCTTCCCGGTAAGTGAACAAGCCTACCTCGAAGGAGATGAAGAATCCGAAGTTCCGGTCGAATCGGACACAACCGCAACGGTAATCTCCGTCAAGGGGGGCGCACGCGAAAGCGCCAAACCATGGATTGTCGGCGAAAAGGCCGTCTTGAATGTCCTGTCGCCAAGCGGCGGCGTGGCGTGGGTGAGCGTGGAAACCGACAGGATTCTGGACACCTTTACCGCTCCCATCCAAGGCAATACGAGCCGCATCGAAATCCCTGTCAAACCCGAATACGAGCCTAACGTCTTCGTTTCCGTTTACGTCCTGCGTCCCGGCGGATCTGACCAGCTCGCGGGCGAGATGTTTGGCTACGATCAGTTGGCTGTCCAAGCTCCCGGACGCACACTCGATGTGTCGGTAAGGACGACCCGTGCCGAGTATGAGCCGCGCGAAACGATTTCCGGCGAAGTGACCGTCAAAGCTGCCGGTGATCCTGTGGCGGGCGCTGATCTTGCGATCTATGCGGTGGACGATTCGATCCTCACGCTTGGAGGCTGGAAACTTCCGCAGATGCTGGCGGACTTTTTTCCGGCGCGGAATTTCGCGGTTGTGACATATTCGGCGCTGAAAGCCTATGTGGATAAGATCGCTCCCTCCTGGCTGACAATCAAAGGCTTCGTCGCCGGCGATGCGGGCGCCGAGGAATTCGGGAACGTCACGTTCACGCGCAAAGAATTCAAGCCGCTTATCCTCTGGCGTCCAAGCGTGCAGACCGATGCGAAGGGGGTCGCCAAATTTGTATGCGAAGCGCCGGACAATCTCACACGTTTCCGCGTGATCGCAGTCGGTCAAACGAAGAACAACCAGTTCGGTTCGGGGGACGCAACTTTCGCCGTAAGCAAGAAGCTCCTCATAGAGCCTGCGCTTCCGCGCTTTCTGCGAGATGGCGACGAGGTCGAATTGAGGGCCGTGGCGCGACAAAAAGTATCCGAAAGCGAACAGCTCCTCGTCCGCTGTGCGACAGGTGGAAGTCTCGAGTTGATCGGCGACTCGCGGCGGGAGATTTCTGCCAAGCGCGACACGCCGGCCGTTGTCCATTTCAAGGCGCGCGCAAAATCCACGGGGCCCGCGGGCGTAAAGTTCGAGGTTGTGTCGACTTCTCAGCTTGCCGACGCGGTTGAGGTCACGCTTCCTGTGGCAGAGCCGGTAATTCTGAAGAAGGAATCCGTTTCGGGCACCGTGACGGGCGCCAGGTTTTCAGGAAAGGACACCATGCCTGCCGCGTGGAGGCAAGGGCGCGGCACGTTCAGCCTCGCGGTCTCAACAACGCCTTGGTTGAACAAGCTCATGGGTTTGCCCTTTTTGCTTGAATACCCGCACGGTTGCTTCGAGCAAAAAGCCTCTCGCCTGCTGGGATATACCTTCCTGGGGCTTCTGGAGTACCTGCCCGATCCACAGGCGCGAAAAGCCGCCTACCAGCACGTCATTGACGAGACGCTGCGCGAATTTGAGACGGGTCTTCTTGCTGACGGGCGACTCTCCTACTGGCCAGGCGGCACGCAAGCAAACGATTTTGTCACTATGCAGGCGGGTTGGTGCGTCAGCCAGGCGGAGGAGTCGGGCTTCGATGTTCCCGAGCGGCTTTCCTCCGAGCTTTCGGATGCACTGGAAAAAATGGTTGCAGGCAAGACGGGCGGTTTGTCGCCAACGCTGCGGGCCTTCGCTCTCTTCGTCCTCTCGACTTCGGGCGACGAAGCGACCGAAACGCTCACATCCGCCGCGGACGAGCTTTTCCTTCAACGCGACAAACTCACGGGCGAGGGTCGGGCAATGCTGGCAATTGCGATGAACAATCTCGGCATCCAACAGGATAAGCAACGCCTCCTCGTAGATGAGCTTCCGAAGGAATTCGGCAACATTGGATTCAACCCGGAAACATTCTCCTCAGGGACGCGAACCGAGGCTCTCTGCACCTGGGCGCGGCTTCTTATCGATCCTGCGCAGGTCTCGAGCGCGTTTCGCGACCGCTTATTGCGACTAATGGAGTCCTCCGCCAGCCTTTCCACACAGGAAAACCTCTGGTTGCTTATCGCGTTCAAGGCGATGATGAAGGCGACTCCTGTAACCCCAGTCACTGGAGCCAGTCCCAAACCCGAAACCCTTTCTGCCAATGCAAGCTCCGCAGCCTGGAGAAAGCAAAACCTTGCGAAGTTGGCGGATTTCACTGTCAACGGTCTGAAACCCGGAGGCAGTTTCGTGCTAAGAGCCGAATATCGCACGGCGGAGAAACAGACGAAGCCTGTCACCCAAGGCGTTAAAGTCGACCGGGTCGTGAGAAACCTGACCGACGCCTCTCGCGACGGCAGCGCCCATGCGCCCTTTCGCTTGGGTGACCAAATATTAATTTCCTATCGCTTTTCCTCCGAAAAGCCCCAGAGCTATGTGGCGGTCGAGGACATGATCCCGGCCGGTATCGAAGTGGTGAATCCAAATCTCGCCCTCTTTGGCAAGTACTATTCGCTACCGGCTGAATCCGGCGTCGAGACAGCGGATCTGTCCCATAGCGAGATGCGCGATCAGCAAACCAATCTGTACTTTGACGATTTGCCCTCCGGCGCTCGCAGCTACAGCGTGCTTGCCCGTGCCACTGCGGCAGGCACATTCATCTGGCCGGCGACGCAGATTTCGTCGATGTACGACAGTCGTTTTTTCGGTCGCTCGGCCTCAAGCGAATGCAACGTCGCGTCCCAGTAATCCGGGAGGCGTCTCCGTCCGTCGCCCGCTGTTTCAAGCCCCTGGCGCGAACGTTCGGATTGTTCTTTTTCGCTTTGCTTGCCGTGGGACTTTTTCTCGCGCTCATCATTGAAAGCTCGATCCGCAGCGCCAGACTGCCTATGACTTTGGATCAGCCCCCGCCCGCGACCCCCATTGTCACGGATCTTCGGGGGAGAACGATCGCCGTTCTCCCGACACCCCTTGCCAGAGAAAGCTATCCCGTCAAGCTAAGGGACATGGGAGAATGGCTGCCGGCGGCCACTGTCGCTATCGAAGACGCACGGTTTTGGAAGCACCGCGGGGTGGATTTTCACGCGGCGGCAGGCGCGGCTTTGCGGAACCTGCGAAATGGACGCGTGATTTCCGGCGCTTCGACCATTACTCAACAAGTCATCAAGATTTCTTCGCGACGTGATGGAAGAACGCTCTTCGGGAAGTTTCACGAGGCCCTCACCGCGCTGAAACTGGAAAGAAATTGGAACAAGAAAAGGGTTCTGGAAGGCTATCTGAATCGCCTCGATTATGGCAACCGCCGTATTGGTCCTGAAGCCGCCGCGCGGGCATATTTTGGAAAACCTGCAAGCGATCTGTCTCTTTCCGAAGCGATTTTTCTGGCCGGCCTTCCGCAATCCCCGGCGCGGCTGAATCCTTGGAAAAATCCCGACGCAGCGATTGCCTGCTACCGCCGGAATGTCAAGCGTCTTGCTGAGGTCGGGCTGTTTCCTCCTGAGGCCGCGATGGACTCGCTGCTCAAGAACCCTCCTCGTATCGGAAAGCACGAACCACCGAGCGAAGCGCCGCAGTTTGTTGAGCTTGCACGGAAGCGTCTTCTCTCCCAAGCGAAACGCACCGGCGGGATCGCGCCAGGACAGATAACAACTTCACTCGACCTCGATCTGCAAAGACTTGCGATGCGAGCATTGCGCGAACACCTTTCCGCCACCGCGGCTCTCGGTGTCGGCGACGCGGCGATGGTTGTCATCGAAAATTCCACCGGCGCGGTTCGCGCTCTGGCCTGCGCCGGCGATCCGAGGCGCTCCGCCCTCAACTCCGCAATTGAACCCCGGAGTTGTGGTTCAACGTTGAAACCGTTCCTCTACCTGGCTGCAATCGATCAACGGAAGCTGACCGCGGCTTCCTTGTTGCCGGACACACCAGATGCGATCGCCGAAGAATACCGGGACTATGACCCGCAGAATTATTCGAAACGCTACCTCGGCCCGGTGCGAGTGCGCGAGGCTTTGGGCAGTTCGCTCAACGTCCCAGCCGTCTTCGCTTTGAGCCAAATTGGGGCGCGTGAGACATTTGAGTATTTGAGGACTTGGGGCTTGAATTTTCCTGGGTCATTCGACGCATTCGGAGCGGGTTTCATCTTGGGGAATGCTCCGGTGCGCTTGCTCGAACTCGCCGGAGCCTACGCAGGCATTGCGCGCGGCGGAGAGGCCTGGATTCCGAAGCTCACCGCCAAGGATCCAGTAGAAAGCCTGCGCCTGGCCTCGGCGGACGCGTGCGCAATCATCGCGGATATTCTTTGCGACAACCGGGCACGCCTTGCGGGCTTCGGGGCGTCCTCCCCGCTAAACCTGCCGGAATGCACAGCGGTGAAGACAGGCACGAGTTCCGGCTTTCGCGATGGATGGTGTGTGGGATTCAATAAAGATCACACCGTTGCGGTTTGGGCGGGTAACCTGGACGGCCAGCCAATGGGAGAAGTTCTCGCCGTCCGCTCCGCTGCGCCACTTTGGGCGACGATGATGAGATCCCTGTACGCCTCGGGTGACCGGCCGTGGCCGGCATTGAAAGAAAGCGCTTCGCTCCATGGGGTCGAGATTGCGGCCGAGACCGGCCTCCTCCCGCGCCCCAACGAACCAGTCATGCGCGAGTGGTTCCTGCCAGGAACCGAGCCCGTGGACCACGCATCTGCGCTGTATATGGACGGAGTCCTGCAATTGCCACCGGAATATGCCGCATGGTGTGCCGGGCCGCAGAACAGGCTCGGCGCGACGGTGCACACTAAGCCGCTAAGAATCTTATTTCCAAAGGACGGCGCAACGTTTTGCTACAATGCCGCCATGCCCAAATCTCAGCAAATGCTCCCACTTCAAAGTTCGTGGCCGGATTGCGAGTGGTTTCTCAACGGCCAAAGGCTCGAGCGCCCGCTGATTCCTCTCGAACGAGGGACTTGGACGGTTTCTGCGCAGGCAGGGGAACAGGCGGCCATCTCAAATTATGTAGTGGAATGAACACCCTCTCGAGGAACACTCCGTAGATCTCGACACGACAATTACCGCGGCGCATATTGATTTCAGTGAACAAAAAAAAATTTCACCAAGAGCTGCGGCATCTGAGAAGGGTGAGGGCACTCAGCGACGGCGAACGCGTTCTCTTCGCTCGAAGCCTGACCATGACTCCCGACGAAAGGTGGCAGGCGCACGAGCAGTTTCTGCGCTCGCACGGCTTGTTTACGCACTCGGAGAGGAAGGCATTCGGTTTCAAATAGTTGGGATGTCCGCCGCGATCCTGCAGGGCGTTCCCGCAACAACTCTCGACACCGATTTCTGGGTGGAATTACCAGAGCGTCAATTCGTTCGGCTTTACACAATTGTCAAGGAGCTTTCCGGTTCCATGCTTGCGCCCACCGTTGCGGCGTTGTCAGACGACTCGATCGTCAATTTCCTGCCCCGGGTTGACGGTTTGAGAGATTTCGCGCGGGAGTACCCGCAAGCGGCTCGCTTGAAATGGCAAGGCACGGACGTGGCGGTGCTTTCCCTTCGGAAGATCATCAGGAGCAAGCAATTTTTGGCTCGCCCCAAGGACGTCGCTCATCTTCCTCTTCTCAAGCAGACGGCGAGACTTCTCGCCAGGCGCCGTAAGAGGCGCGGGGAATGAGGCTGGCCGCTTCTCTACCAATACTTCGTTATCGCTTCGACAAGTCCTGGGATGTCGTGCTGTTTGGCTTCGACATCCACACTCAGACCGACTGTGCGCATCGTCCTGGACGTAATCGGCCCAATGCTGGCGGTCCTTATATCTGGAGGCATCGGCAATTTGAGCGCCAGAAAGTTTTCGACGGTGGATGAACTGGTGAAAGTGATCATGTCCGCGCCATCTTCGCGGAAGCGCCGGATTCCACCGGTGACATCATTGGTTTCGGGGACAGTGCGATACGCGACGGCCTCATCCACAATGGCGCCGAGACGCGTGAGTTCCTGCGCCAGAACCTCGCGAGCTCCTTCTGCACGGGCGAGAAGAAATTTGAGGTTCTCCACACTGGTCTCCTTTTGAAGGGCCTTAATGATTGCTTCGGCAACGTATTTCTCCGGCTGTACGTCGACTTGCAGGCGGTAGCTGCGCACCCGATCCGCGGTGGCCGGTCCTATGGCAGCAATGCGGGCGCCGCCGAGATCCCGGGCGTCACGGTAGATTTCAAAGAATGCTTTGAAAAACGCGTCTGCGCCGTTCGGACTCGTGAAGACGATCCAGTCGTATATGTGGGAGTCAGCTACGAGTTCGTAGAATTCCCGCTTGTTCAGCGGAGGTTCAATGCGGATGGTCGGCAATTCGAAGGCGTCCGCACCGAGCGCGCGCAAGCGCTCC
Organism: Terrimicrobiaceae bacterium; assembly: GCA_045403045.1. Taxonomy (GTDB): domain Bacteria; phylum Verrucomicrobiota; class Verrucomicrobiia; order Chthoniobacterales; family Terrimicrobiaceae; genus DASTFP01. The sequence continues at coordinate 16,891 of JAXIPG010000169.1, read as the reverse complement.
ACGAATTCGCCCGCTTGTTTGCGGGTCCGCGTGACCGCGATGCGTTTGCCGAAAAGCGAAAGCGTCTCGAACCAGTTAAGCTTTTCACGAAGTGCGACCACCTCGCCGAACACAGCGACAGCCGGTGGCTTGAAGCCGGTTTCCTGGGCGCGCTCGGCGATATTTTCAAGGGTGCCCGCAAGGGTCTGCTGGGCGCCCGTGGTCGCCCACCGTACAAGGGTTACCGGGGTTCGCGAAGGCATGCCCGCAGTCCTTAGCTCGCCGGTGATCGCCTTGAGCCTTTCCACCCCCATCAGCATGACCTTCGTACCCGGCGCACGGGCGATTGCTTGATAGTCGAGCGAGGACTCCGGTTTGCCCGGTTCTTCGTGGCCGGTGAAGATCGTCAATACGGCATTGTGCGCGCGATGCGTGACCGGAATGCCCGCATAGGCCGGTCCAGCGATGGCCGAAGTCACTCCGGGAACGATCTCAAACGAGCATGTCGCGTCGGCAAGGGCCTCGGCTTCCTCGCCGCCGCGTCCAAACAGAAAGGGATCCCCGCCTTTGAGCCGCACAACGGTCTTTCCAGCCCGGGTCTTCTCGACGAGCAGGGCATTGATCTCATCCTGCGAACGAGTGTGCGCGCCCGCCTTTTTCCCAACGTAGATTCGTTCCGCAGAGTCGGGAACCCATTTGAGAAGGGCGGGATTGCAGAGGTAGTCGTAGATGACGACCTCGGCGCGCTCAAGACAGGCGCGCCCCTTGAGGGTAAACAGGCCTGGATCGCCCGGCCCGGCACCGACGAGATAACAAATGCCAGATTTCATGAAGGTGGAAATGTGCGAAGGATCACCCTTCCATCCTCGATGACAGCCCGCGCGGCAATGGCAACGTGGCAGCCACCACCCTGAGCTCGAAGAAAGTCGCGCTCAGCCGCGACACACAGAGCGGTGGGCTCATGGTGGATCGCACGGAGAAGCCCAGCCGAAGCGGAATCCGATTTGCGGCATTGGACGGCGATCGCGCCTTGTCCAGGCGCAGGAAGGATTTGCTCAACGACCGCAACGTGCAGGCCGGGCGGGACGAATTGATGACCGAGGCGGTCGAGTCCAGCCTTGGCCAGAAGCAGGCCTTGAAGCGAAGGATCTGTGGCAAGCTTGCGCAAGCGGGTCGGCACATTGCCGCGAATTTCCACGACCCGGAGGTCCTCGCGCAGGAGCAGGATCTGCACCTGTCGACGCGGGCTTGAGGTGGCAATAACCGCTTCGATGGGCAGTCCAGCGAGGCCACCCGGCTGCTTGGAAACAAGAACGTCCGAGGAGTCTGCGCGCTCAAGGATCGCACCAAAGACAAGTTCGTCGGGCTGGTCCGTCGGGAGATCTTTCAAACTGTGGACCGCTGCGTCGATTTTTCCGGCGATCAAGGCCTCCTCAAGCTCTTTGGTGAAGAGCCCGCTGGAGAGAGGACCGGAAAGACTTAAATCAAGACGCTTGTCTCCGGTCGTCTTGATGAGCTTGATGTCGATTGCCAGCCCGGCATGAGCCGTACGGAGCTTGTCCGCGACGATCCGCGTTTGCGCGAGCGCGAGATCGCTGCCGCGCGTTCCAAGAATGATGCGATCCACAGATTGCAGGAATTTCTCGCAGATCAGAAACCCCACTAGCAACCTGTCAGGCAGGAAACTTGATTTTTCAACCGCGATTTATCCATAAAATGGAAGTTCGATTTCAAGTCCGACAGGCTGCTAACCGCGAAACTCATGGTGATGGCGCAGCCAGGACACGAACGCACCGACGTGATCGGCGATCATTTGCTCACAGCGAATGATTTCGCTTCGGCGCACTTCGAGAGACTGCCGGACGATGCCTTCGAGCGAATCGATATCGTAGAGAAAGACGCCATCGAGTTCGTTTATGGCGGGGTCGGCGTCGCGCGGGACTGCGAGGTCAATCACGAAGAGGGGCCTGCCGGCTCGCTCGCGAATCATCGGCGCGAGCTTTTCTCGGTTAAGTACCGTGTGGGGGGCGGCGGTGGAGCAGATCAAGATGTCCACGTCGGCGAACGCATTCTGCCAATGATCGAAATGGATGGCGAGACCGCCGATCTCCTCAGCGAGCTTTGCCGCACGATCGAAGGTCCGATTGGAAACGATCACCGTCTTGACTCCCCGCGAAACGAGACTTCTCGCCGTTCGCTCACTCGTCTCCCCGGCGCCGAGAATCATCACCCGCCGCCCGGCAAGATCTCCGAAGATCTTTCCCGCGAGTTCCACCGCGACGGCGCCAACGGACGTTGCCCCGCGGGTGATCTGGGTTTCGGTGCGCACGTGTTTCGCGACGCGGAAGGCATGTTGGAACAGCTTGTTCAAATGGCGGCTGGTGGCGCCGAGTTCGGCGGCGGTCGAATAGGCCTTCTTTACTTGGCCGAGAATCTCCGTTTCACCTAGAACCATCGAGTCAAGTCCGCTTGCGACGCGGAAGAGATGGCGCACGCTCCGGGGGGTATCGTGAAAATAGAGCGGGGCTTCAACGCCCGAGCGGTCCCTAAGGAGCACTTGCAGCGAATCGAAGGCGCGCACAGGACACAGGCCGGCAGCGTAAAATTCCACGCGGTTGCAGGTCGAGAGAATGACAGCCCCGGCAAGGCCGTCGATTCGACGAACCGCGCAGAGCGCCTCCTCAATCCCGTGGCTGCCCACCGCGAACTTTTCTCGGATTTCAAGCGGGGCGCTTTGGTGATTGAGACCGGCGCAAAGGATGTTCATGGCCTTGAGGAAAGGTATTGGATTCCCGGCAGGGTGATGAGAGCAACCGCGAACACCGCAATTGATAACTCCGCAAGCCTCCTCGGAGCAAGAGAATGTATCCGGTTCATCACGACCATGGCGCCGTAAGTGACCCAAATTGCCGCTGATGCCCAGAATTTTACAGTATTAACCGGCATCTGGCTGATGAAGCCCGCGGCGAAACTGATCGTGAGCAGGATGAGGCCGAATCCCATGAGCCGGCCAATGGCCGCAGCGAGATCATTGATTGGGGGAAGGTGGTAGAGCAATGAGGAGGCTTTTCGCGATTTGAGTTGGCGTTCTTGAATAAGATACATGATTCCAGCAACGCTGGAGAGTCCGAAGGCGCCGTAGGCGATGATGGAGAGAGCGGCGTGGGTTTCCACCCAGGGGTTGATCCCTGGGCGCCTGACGATGTCTTGGTCGATAGGCGCAATGAGAGCGATCAGCATGAGCATGAGCGCGATCGGCGCGCTGAATGCTCCGAGCAGAGAGAGCCTGTAGGCCGGCCCAACAATCAGGTAGGTGAGCACGAGCGACCAGCTTTGGAAGATCAGCACATCGAAGAGACTGTTGAGGGGGCAGGACCCTTCCGCCTTGCCGCGAAGGTACAGGAACGCCGACTGAAAAGCGAAGCCTGCCAAGATCGCGACAAAATTCAGCCGTCCTAGCCTGAAACGCCCCGCTCCGAGAGCATACAACGTGTAGCCGAAGCTCGTCAGAAAGCAAAGCGTCGCCGCGATGAGCAAAAGGCGGTCCATTTGGATCTAGCTAAATTTCACAGAATTGAAACGGTGCGAAGATAGACTGCGGGCAGGGCAATCCGCAAGGGCCAGCCATTGGAGCCACATTGGCAGGCTGTCGAAATTTAGTCCCATCTCGCCCGCCCAGACGGCGGAATGTAGCAGGCTGGTCGAAGGGGCTACCGATTTCTCGCGGAATTTTCTAGGCGCCCTTCCCTGCTTTCATGAGGGGCCCGACAGTCTGCTCACCAATAATCTTTACAAGCCCATCCGGGGTGGCATGAACCAACGGCCTAGCGCCAGATTTTCACCAACCTCATGGCACGGAAGACAAAAACGCTTTGCTTCTCTCTGTGCAATCTCGGGATTGCTTTCCTCTGCAATGCCCAGCAGCCGCAGGCTCCACTCTCTCCATCGCCGGCCCTCATCGAGCACAACCTGGTAAATGTCGGGATGATCTACCCGCCTCTTCTCCAGGAAATCCGCTACGCTACGATGTGCAATTTCACGGGACAGGTGCTCTATCCGTTTCCCACCGCCTTTGTGCACCGAGACGTGGCGGCCGCTTTGCAGAAGGTCCAGAAGGAACTCAAGGCAGAAGGCCTGTGCCTGAAGATTTTTGACGGATACCGTCCATTTTCCGTCCAAACGAAAATGTGGAAGCTCCTTCCCGATGAACGCTACGTCTCAGATCCCAACAGGAGCAAGGGGAAGCACACCCGCGGCACGGCGGTCGATGTCACTCTGGTTGATCGCATGGGAAACGAACTCAAGATGCCGACCGGATATGACGACTTTTCCGACAAGGCCCATCGATTTTCCAGCAAGTGGACTACGGAGGAACGGGCAAACAGCCTCAAGCTCGAAGCCGCCATGAAACGGCACAATTTCATTCCGTTTCCCTTCGAATGGTGGCACTACGACTACACGGGCTGGGAGAATTACCCGCCTCTTGACATCAGCTTCGAAAGCCTGGCTCGGGGGGTGCGAACTACCGTGCCGGCGCAATGAGAACGTCTAGACGAGACTTTTCCTTCGCGCACTGAGGCAATCGAAGTAGGGTGCCAGCCTATGCCAAACGGCTCTCATTTCTCCGACCCGATCTATTCGGATCCTCTTTTTCAGATGGCGAGGCGGCAATTCGAGATCATCGCGGATTTTTTGGGTATCGCCGAGGGCAATCGGGAGCGGATCATTTATCCAAAGCGCGCCGTATCCGTTGCCCTGCCGATCCATCGTGACGATGGGACGGTTGACGTTTTTCACGGCTACCGCGTTCAGCATCACCTCGCTATCGGGCCGACCAAGGGGGGGACGCGGTTTTCGCCGCATCTGACGATCGGAGAGTCCGCCGCGTTCGCCGTTTGGATGAGCTGGAAATGTGCTTTGACCGGCCTGCCTTACGGCGGGGCAAAGGGCGGAGTGCGCGTCGATCCGCTGAAACTTTCCAAGCATGAACTGGAACTCGTCTCCCGCCGCTACTTGCAGGAATTGATCCCGTTCATTGGCCCGCAGATGGACATCCTCGGGCCCGATATGGGAACGAATGAGCAGGTCATGGCGTGGTTCATGGATTCCTACTCCGTCCATGCCGGATATGCCCTTGGCGAGATAGTCACTGGCAAGCCGGTTTCGCTCGGCGGTGTCGCCGGACGTCGTGAAGCGCCGGGCCGCGGCGTGGTCTTCCTAATCGATCGCGCGCTCGATCATTTGAAGATACCACCGAGTCAATGCACGGCGATCGTCCAAGGTTTTGGAAACGTCGGTTCGGTAACGGCGGGCGGACTGGCCTTTAAATCCGGCATGAAAGTGGTCGGCATAAGCGACCACACGACATCCATTTATGATCCGAAGGGCATCGATGTCGCCGCCGCCGACCGCCACGTCGCCCATCACGGGACGTTGTATGATTTTCCCTTGGGCGAGCGCGTGGACGCGAAGGAGTTCCTGACGCTGCCTTGCGACGTGCTGGTTCCAGCCGCGGTCGAGCGCGTCATTAACGAGGAGAACGCCGGCCGCCTGCGCTGCCGTATTCTCGCGGAGGCCGCCAATGGGCCGACGACGCCGGAGGCCGACGAGATCCTCAACCAACGGTGGGCGGAGATCTTCGTCATCCCCGACATTCTGTGCAATTCGGGTGGAGTGATTGTCTCCTACTTCGAATGGGTGCAGGACTTGCAGAATTTTCTCTGGTCGGACATCGAGATCACCGATCGTCTCTACCGCATTCTCGACAATGCCTTCACCGCGGTCATCAAGCGTTCGAAGGAGCGCAAGATCCCGCATCGGATGTCCGCCCTCTCCATCGGCGTAGAACGAGTGCTCGCCGCAAGGCAGGTACGCGGGCTGTTCCCCTAGCAGGCTGTCGGGCTCGGAAGTCCGTGTAGAATTTTCGTCGAAAATCCGGCCTCGCACCACAGGCCCCACGCCCGACATCCTGCTAAAACAACTCTAGACTAGAACAATTTTTTCACCTTCATCCGCAAATCGGCGTTTCCGGTTGGAAGCAAGACGGCAAATGAGTGCTGTCGGACTTCGTTCTGTGAGCCGCTATCGGACACGGATCGCGATCTGAATACGGCGACCCCTAAAAAGATTGTCGCCGTGGCACCTCTCGAACACCGCGGCGACATTCTGTTTCCGCCCTGTCGATACCCCTATCGACCCTCACTGGAAAACTCCCCCAACCAGATAGAACAATATCTTATAGCCTGCGTTATGCAACAGAATTCTTATCAATACGAAACAATCGTGGATGAGTTATACTCATATTTACTTTATCATCAATCGATTATGTGATATCAGATTGTCTTATTAAATCTTGAAATCTTTAGGGCTTCCCCGCAGCGGCGCGGCTCAAAGAGCCATCCGCCGGCCACCTCAGGTTTGGACAGAGGTTGAACTCCTGGAACACAATACTGATGCCGTGTCCGAATGCTTCCTGGGTGTTCTTGAACCGAACGGGCTTTCCATCAAGCAAGACCTCGCCCTCGTATTCCGGATAGACGCCGGTAAGGATCTTCCTGAGCGTTGACTTACCGGCGCCGTTCTCGCCGAGCAGGCAGACGATTTCCCGTCTGCGCAAACGGAGGTCCACGCCCTTCAACGCGTGAACGCCCGGGAATTTCTTGTCGATCCCGCGCATCTCGAGAAGCCCCTCACCCATATTATCTCTTTTTTTTTGCTTCGAACGACGTCGAGGATGGCTGCGAGCACGATGATGCAGCCGATGATCAACTCTTGCCAATACGCTGAGACTTCCATCAACACCAGTCCATCGCGAGCACGATAACCGGAAAGGGAATTCCGAAGATCTGCCTATTGTCGGCAATCGCCCTTTCAAGCAGGGCTTTTACTGCCTGCTGAACGGCCTTGAAAATCAGAGGCGGGTTTAGTTGTGGCGTCCTTGAGAGAATATTTCTCGATGGACTCACAATCCCAGGTGTTCGCGGCAACCGTTGTGAAAGTCGTAAATTGATCAAGTTCACTAAGTGTGCAAGCGTAGCCTTCACGTTGATGACTTATTGTGTAAGCGAATATTGAGTCTCTCGGTTTTGACGCCGGAGAGCCTGGCGGCTTTTATGCTTCCCTTTGGGGCGATGGCGATCCCGCTGTTCATGCTGATGAACAAGCTGCATCTCATAAATTCCTATGCTGGGATCATTCTGCCTCAGATTGCAACGCCGCTATCGGTCATCGTTTTCAAGCGATTTTTTGACCAGGTCCCCACAGATTTCCGCGATGCCGCGGTCATCGACGGGGCCGGGGATTTCAGAATCCTGCTTAGCATTTATATCCCGCTGAACTGGAGCGTCATTTGGTCGAGGGCCATCGTCACTTTCATTGGTGCATGGAACAACTTTTTCTGGCCGTTCATCGTCACTAACTCGACTCCAATGCTCACGATTCCGGTTGGCATGACTCAAGTCCAATCCGCCTACGGGGTCGCCTTTGCAAAGACGTCGGCAATCGCCGTGTTGGCCTCTATCCCAACGGCGGTTGGCTACCTTATTTTTCAGAAGCGGGTGACGCAGGGTGTTATGGCGTCGGCCGGCATCAAGTGAAGAGCGAACGTGCTCTGTGATCGGGCCTGCCCAGCGAGAGGCGTTCCGGGTACGAGCACCTCGCAAGCGCCGATGTCTTTGCGCCCAGGCAGTCGCCTGCGCTGAGGTCCACTCTCAGGCTGCAGCTATTTTTCGAGCAACTCGATGATTTTCGGGTAGACGAGTGCCGTTTTTTGCTTGGGCTGGTTCGGGTCGATAAAGTCATGGAGAACCTTATCAGTGGCGGGAAATTCGAAAGTTTCAATCCCGCCTTGACAAAGGCGCTGCCAATTTGCCACCAGTTCGCTTGTCACGCGATTATTCGCCGCGGTATCCGAGGCTGAAGTCACGACCAGGATCGAGGCAGATCTAGGCGATCGGCTGCGGGATTCGCGTAAGACTTCCCGTACGAGAAGCATGGTTTCGCCGATCACCCGAGTCGGAAAGCGCGGATAGGCATAAGGCGGTCCTTGGAGATTTTCCTTTAGCTTTGGGTTCCACCAAAAGAACATGTTCGGAAGGCGAAGAAGCAGGCGCTCAACCGGCGTCAGTGTCCAGTCTGGCAGACCCGCCGGCGCGAGGAAAGGAGCGAGAAGAACTGCCCGATCCAGATCGCTCCGGTTCTGAGCCATCCAGGCAACTGTCGCGCCATTGATGGAAAGGCCCGCAGCTGTGGTCTTGTCGCCAAGGCTTCGCGCCAGATCCACCGCCTGATTTCCCGCGTCGAGCATGTCCCCCGCGGTGAGTCGGGCCCAATCCGTGGCAAGCCTGTCCTGCCCACCATGGTAAGGAATGCGCGGGATGACGACATTGTGTCCGCGCTCGAAAAGCAGCCGTCCAAGCTCGGCAAACTGTGCGGGACAATTCGACAGCCCGTGCATGAGTACGAAAACCTGTTCTGTGGGACGGCCGTGCTCAAGAAGCTGAACAGCACATTCCGGGCGTACATTCGCGGGCGAACCGGCGATCAAAGTCTGGATTCCCCTCACCGCTTCATCGTATGGAAGTAGCTTGGCGGAAGGATGATATACAAATGGCCGGCGGCTCACGGGCAGGAAAAGGACCGGCAGCAAGGCTCCCGCACCCAATGCGGAACCAATCAGCAAAACGCGCCGGACGGCCAACCTATTGCGTCGTTTGGGCATCGGAAGTGGACACCTTGAGAGCACTAAGCGGGCTCATACCCCGCGGGCGCGCGGCTCCCAAATGAATTTGTGAATCTGCAATTGAAACCGCGCCGGCAACCGGTCCTGCAGCATCCATTCGACAATCTGGCGTGGTTCGATGCGCCCGAAAACGGGGCTGAGCAGCACCGCCTTGACGCGCTCCGCGAGCTCGTGACGCTCGATCTGTTCCCGCGACCATTCATAATCCCCTCGCGATCCGATGACAAACTTTACCTCATCGCGATGGTTGAGAAACGCTATATTCGAATAGAGATTCCTGGCCAGTTCGCCGCTTGAAGGTGTCTTCAGATCCATGATGCGGTGCACGCGCGGGTCGATTCTCGAGATGTCGTGAGCACCGCTGGTCTCGATGAGTACCGTTCGGTCCGCATTGCAAAGTGCGGTCATCAGTGGGAGAACGTTCTTCTGAAGCAAGGGCTCTCCTCCGGTGATCTCGACAAGCGGACACTCGAAGGCCTGCACCTCAGCAAACACCTCATGGAGCGATTTCCTGGCGCCCTCATAAAAGGCGTACTCTGTGTCGCAGTAACTGCACCGTGAATCGCACCCCGTCAGGCGCACGAACACGCACGGCAGTCCTGCCCACGTGCTCTCCCCTTGAACAGAGAGATAGATCTCGTTGATTTTGAGCTTACCTTCCACAGGAAAAAAGCTGCTCCGGCGATAGCCAGCGTGAAAGCCCAGTTTTGTAAACGCGCTTTGCGGGCGCGGGCGCCGCGGCAGTCCCAAACTCCCATTTGGCCACGGATTTCCCAAGTTTTTCAATCGCAAGGATGACAGGTTGTTTAATTAGAATCATCGCAAGCTCTCTCATCCAAACGGCGAAGCCAAACCAATTTCCACCCCGCTGCCACGATAGCAAATGCCGAGAAAAACGTCCGAATGGCCGAGGCGAATTGGCCCGTCGGCCCGAAACAGATAAAAGCCGCTATTCGTAGACTTGCCGAATGTGAACGAAACTCTGTTCGGAACTTTGTTTCGGCATTCGCTCTGGATCTAGACCATCTACAACTCGACGCCCAACACCTGCAGCGCTTCGCCGACAAGAAACAGGGAACCCGTGACGAGGATTCTTCCTCGTGATGCTTCCAACGCTTCCTTGACCGATTGGAAGATTCGATGCTTGATCGTGCAGGCTGCCGCAAGGGCTTCAGGCGCCGCCGATCGCTCGCTGGAAATGGGGACAAGGAGGACCTCCCGGCTGATTGGTTCAAGAATCCTCAACATCGCGGAGTAATCCTTATCGCCCAAGGCTCCGAAAATGACCGTCGCCTTTTCCATGCCATAGGCATCCCTCCAATTGACAAGAAGCTGCGCGGCGGCGTGGGGGTTGTGACAGGCGTCAAGGACGATGCGTTCGTCAACGACCTGAAAACGCCCGGGCCAACGGACGTCGCGCAATCCCTGCCCGGCAGCTTCGTCAGAAACCTCCACGTGGGCTGCTAGCAAGGCGGCAACCGCCACCGCCGCATTCTCCTTTTGATGAATACCGCGCAACCCAATCTCCGCTTGTTCAAACGGCGCCTCGATGAACTCAAGCGATGACCCAGCAGATGCGGCGCGTTGAGCCAGCACTGCGGCAGCCTCCGGCGCCTGCCTGGCACTGACAACGGGCACGCCAGATTTGATGATTCCCGCCTTTTCTCTCGCGATCTCGGCCAGCGTACCCCCAAGCCATCGCGTATGGTCAAGGGCGATGGGCGTGATGACCGATACCAGCGGAACCACGGCGTTTGTAGCATCCAGCGCGCCTCCCATGCCGGTTTCCAGAACGACCAAGTCGCAGCGTTCCTCAGCGAAATGATGCAAAGCGAGGGCGGTCGAAATTTCGAAGAATGTCGGCGAATGGCTCCAGCCGGCCGATATTTCGCGAAGAATTGTCAAACCGTTTGCAACAGCCTGCGGCGGGATTTTCTCGCCATCGACACGAATGCGCTCTCGAAAATCCACGAGATGAGGCGAAGTGTAAAGTCCAGTCCGGCGGCCAGAGGCCCGAAGGATCGCATCCAAGATCGCGCAAACGGAGCCCTTGCCATTCGTGCCCGCAACGTGCAGGAAAGACAGGTGCTCCTGCGGATCCCCGAGAGCCTCCAGCAAGCCTCGAATATTCTCAAGTCCGAGCTTGATGCCGAATTGCTGCGTGGCATAAAGCCACGCCAGCGACTCCTCGTAGATCACTTCCGTGAGGGCGCCAGATAGTCGAGAAGCTGACCAACCACCATCCGCAATTTTGAACGCGGTGTGACCATGTCGATCAGGCCGTGCTTCTCGAGAAATTCCGCCGTCTGAAATCCGGCGGGCAAATCCTGATGGGTCGTTTCTTTGATAACGCGCGGACCCGCGAATCCTATCATACTCTTCGGCTCGGCAATGATGATGTCGCCCAGGGAAGCATAACTGGCCATGACGCCGGCCGTGGTGGGATTGGTGAGCACAGCCAGGTAGAGAAGTCCGGCCTCGCTGTGCAAGGCAAGTGCCCCGCTGGTCTTAGCCATCTGCATCAGGCTGAGCATACCCTCATACATGCGTGCGCCTCCGGAAGCACAGACGATGACAACCGCCCATTTCTTTTTTGTTGAAAGCTCGATGGTGCGAGTGATCTTCTCTCCGACAACGGATCCCATCGTGGCCGCGAGAAAGTTAAAATCCATCACCGCCAGCCCGATCGGATGGCCGTGAAGTTTTGCGGTTCCCGTGGTGACGGCGTCCTTGAGGCCGGTCGCTTCCTGATAGCTTTTCAGGCGGTCCGCATAGGTGGCGGCTCCCTTGAATTCCAGAGTGTCCACCGAAGTGAGACTGGCATCGGTCTCTTGGAAAGAGTCCGGGTCAGCCAGGCTGGCAATTCTCTCGCTCGCGTTCATGGTAAAGTGGTGCTCGCATTTCGGGCAGACACGAAGGTTCTCGGCGAGGGCGAGGTTGTGAATCACTTCTCCGCAGGAAGGGCATTTCGTCCAGAGCCCCTCTGGCATTTCGCGAGTCTTGCCTCCTATGGCTTTGAGAATGGGTTTCCGAAAGATCGGCATAATGAAGAGCAATGATAGCCGGAGGAACACAGCCTGACGGAAGGCAGTCCGAAGCGCAAGGCGAAGCCGCGGTAAAATCTTACGCTCTTAGACTAGCCACGCGCCACCGTAAGGGCCCGCACAGATCGCGCGCCTGCCGCCAAGAGCACACGGGCGCACTCATCGAGTGTTGAACCAGTCGTCAGCACATCATCGACGAGAAGCAGGTCTTTTCCTTGCACCGGGGCATTCCGGCGAAGTCCGAAGGCATCCCGCAAGTTTTGCATGCGACGGCGCCGGTCGAAATGCGTCTGCGTCACCGTGTAGCGAAGACGCTCGAGGGCCTCACAAAACGCCAGCTTATTCTTTCTTGCAAGCTCACGACTCAGGACTTCAGCTTGGTTGAACTCGCGTTCGCGCTTGCGCAAAGGGTGCAGGGGCACGGGCACCACCGCATCGAAAGAGCGGCCCTTCAATCTGGGGTCGCGAAGTCCTTGCGTGAGAAAATCGCCCAGGAGGGCGCCGACCCAAACCTCGCCACCGTATTTGAATCGATGGATGAGGTCGCGCACAATCCCGCGGGACTGCATTACCGCCACCGCACACACGAAATGAAAAGCTTTTCCACGGCAGTTTGCACAAACGAAGGAGTCAAGAGCCCCGGAATACGGTTGCGAACAGGCTTCGCATCGCGGCGGTCTGATAGGCACGAGCGAATCGGCGCAGGTCTTGCAGAGCCAGCCCGAGCGTATCGCTTCCCCGCACCCGGCGCAGTGCGAAGGAAAAAACAGCCCGCCAAGGGTTTCAAGAACCACGCGAGTCCGCAGAGGCATCCCGCAGATAAAACCAGACTCCCGCTCCGGTCAATAAGAGGACGCCTAGTGGCACAAGCCCGGTCGGAACAGCTCCGCTGACCACATTCGGCCCAATCCAGGGCAGAAGCGCCTCAGGCGGGTTCACACGGTATTTCGCCAGCCATTGCAACGCCTGCTGGCAAAAGATCCATCCGGCATGGAGCCCAATAGACAACCAAAGCGAGCGTGTGCGGAAGGTGGCAAAGGCCAGGATCATGCCGGCTGTCAGGAGTGAAAGAAACCCCGCTATCCAAAGCGACGGCGGTGGCGCGACATCGAAAACCCGCAGGATCTGAGCCAAGCCAGTCCACCATTCCACACCGGAGTCGGCCTGTTTGCCCGGTCTCAAAAAATGCACTCCCGCGAAAACCACGGAGACACCGAACGCCGCCGGCCACCTGCCGAATGACTTGGCCGCAAGACCGAGCAAGACACCGCGAAAGAGAAATTCCTCGACCACAGCGACAAATCCCGCCGTCAACGCGATGCGCAACAGCAGGAAAGGCATCAAGTCCTGTTTGATTCGATACACATCGAGCATGAGAAGAACGCCTCCGAACAAGGCTCCCGGCGCCAGCGCAATGAACAATCCCGTCAACGCGTCCCGCGCGGCACGGGGATTTCGCTCCAGGCCAAACTCGCGCGTGCTGCGAATCCCGAGCCAGAACAAGAGCGGACCAAGCAGGATAAACGCCGTCACCTGCGTCACACGATTGAGGTAACGATAAAATGGAAAATCCACGGCCTCGTGCAGCGTCCAGTAAATCGGCGGCGCCAACAGGGCGCCTAGAAGCACAACCACGACAAGATAAAGAAGAATTTTCCCCAGCGCCGGCACCTCAAAGAGAAAATGTTGTAGAGCCCCTGGTGTCAACCGCTCCATTATTTCCGGACGTGGAAACCGACCTTCTCATCGCCGCCGAAAAACAGCATCTCTGGCATCCCTTTACGCAAATGAAGGCTTGGTGCGCGCCAGAGCACGACCCGCTCGTGCTCGTCGAGGGCGCTGGCGCGATCCTCCGGGACAGCCATGGTCGCGAATATATCGACGGAAACTCCTCCATTTGGACAAACATCCACGGTCACTGCCATCCCGCGATCAATGCCGCCATTAAATCCCAACTCGATAAGGTAGCGCATGTCTCGTTCCTGGGCTCGACCAATGTCCCAGCCATCGAACTCGCGGAGAAACTCGCCGGATGCTTTCCGCCACGAACTCTCACGCGGATCTTCTACTCCGACGACGGCTCAACAGCCGTGGAAGTGGCGGTGAAAATGACGCTTCAATACTGGCAGCTGCGCGGCCGCGCGGCGAAGACGCGTTTCGTCGCTTTCGAAAAAGCATACCATGGGGACACGACCGGCGCAGCGAGCCTGGGAGGCGTTGGCACGTTTACCAGTCGTTTCTCCGCAATCCACTTTCCGGTCGAACGAGTCGCGGATGTCGAGACCCTCTCAAAGCAGGACCCCGGCCGGCTTGCCGCCGTCATCATCGAGCCTCTGGTCCAAGGCGCGGCAGGGATCCGTCTTTGGCCACAAGGCATGCTCAAGGCCCTGCGCGCGTGGTGCGACGCACACAATGTGCTTCTCATCTTCGATGAAGTGTTGACGGCGTTCGGACGAACAGGGCGCCTGTTCGCCTGCGAACACGAGAGCGTCCTGCCCGACTTTCTCTGCCTGGCCAAGGGCCTTACCGGCGGCTGTCTGCCGCTTGCCGCCACGCTAACCACCGAGCGCGTGTATGACGCTTTCCTCGGCGAATACCATGAGCTGAAGACCTTCTTCTACGGTCACAGCTATTGCGGGAACCCGCTCGGCTGCGCAGCAGCCCTCGCGAGTCTGAAGATTTTCCGAGAGGAAGACACACTGGAAACCCTAAGGGGAAAAATCTCGCTTCTGCGCGAATTGCTGGACGGTCTGCGGGCTCTCCCCAACGTCAGCGACATTCGCCAATGTGGCTACATCGCCGGAATCGAAATCCAGAAAGATTCCGGCAAACCCTTTCCATGGCAAAATCAAACGGGCGCCCGGGTGTGCATCGTCGCGCGCAAGTACGGCTTGCTCACTCGGCCAATCCTGGACACGATTGTCCTCATGCCGCCTTTGTGCACGACGCAGGGGCAACTTGAACAGGCGATCGATGCGATCCGGCGCGCCATTCGCGACGTGTGCGAAGAGCCCACGAGATGATGCCCCGAAACGCAGGGAGCCCCAGTCCAGACGGCGAAAGCCCGAGAAAGGCTCCGGTCGATGAGATAGGGACGGGATAGAACCGCCCCCTCTCCCGAACCGGACAGGCGGATTTCCCGCATCCGGCTCTCCAGTTGGTGGGTGCTCCTTACGGAGATCGATGGATCGCCTGCAGGCATTGACTCAGGGAGATCAAGCCTTGGGCGTGAAAGAAGTCGTTGGACCACCGCTGATGATCACTGCCCCGGCCTCGGCCTTCGCCTCCGCGGCGCTTGCGCAGGATGCTTCGCAGCCTGCCTCGCGTGTAGCTGTCGATTGTCGCAAACACGTTGCTCTTGCTGTGCTTGAAGTATTCAAACCAGCCTTGCAGCAGGCCGTTGAGCTCGTGACAGATCGCTGTCATGCTCTGCCCGTTTGTGCGCCGTGTCTTGGCGCGGAGCACTTCCTTGAGTTTGGCCATGCTCTTCTTGCGCGGCCATTTCATGCCCCGCTCGAAGTGATAACCAAGGAAGTCGAACCCTCCTGGCTCTCGCGCATCCACGATCCGGGTTTTCTCCGGATGCAGCGTCAGTCCATTGGCCTTCACGAAGTCTTGGATTCTCCCCAAGGCTTGCTGGGCCTCCTCTTCGCTGTGACAGAATACGACGAAGTCGTCAGCGTAGCGTACCATTTCCTGACTCCCTTGAGCCATCTCCCAATCCAAGGGATCGAGATAGATGTTAGCCAGCAAGGGACTGATAACCGCCCCCTGCGGAGTGCCTCTTTCGGTAGGTTGC
Organism: Terrimicrobiaceae bacterium; assembly: GCA_045403045.1. Lineage (GTDB taxonomy): Bacteria > Verrucomicrobiota > Verrucomicrobiia > Chthoniobacterales > Terrimicrobiaceae > DASTFP01. The sequence goes on along the minus strand of JAXIPG010000169.1, from coordinate 1,329 downwards.
CAGCCTTTGACGCTCTCCATTACCCCGGCTTTAAGGTAACCCTCGATCAGCCGGAGCACCCTTCCGTCGGCGATCTTTCGCCCGACCCGCTCCATGAGCGGCCCGTGCGGAATCGTATCGAAGTAGCCTTTAATATCAGCGTCTACCACCCAGACTCGTCCTTCCTTGAGCAGTTCGTCCACCCGCCTGAGCGCATCTTTGCACCCACGCCCCGGTCGGAACCCGTAGCTCTGTGGCGCAAAGTCACGCTCAAAGATGGGTTCGATCACGTTGCGCAGAGCCGTCTGCATAATCCGATCTCTCACGATGGGCACTCCCAGTGGTCGCTTTTCAGGGCTTCCCTGCTTGGGTATCCATACGCGCTTGACCGGGGCGGGTTCATAGTTCTCTGCCCTTAGTTGTCTGTGTAGGATGGCGATTTCTTCTTCGCTCTGTTTTCCAACTGCCGCCACGCTTCGTCCGTCCACTCCGGCGCTTCCGCCATTGTAAACGACTTGTTCGAGCGCGCTTTGCAGGTTCTTTTCCGACCACACCTTGTCGATGAGCCGGAACCATTTTCCTTCTCCCATCCCTGTTTCCAGGGCCTTCAACATGCGTGATGTCCACACGCTGGCTTCCACCCATGCCCATCGGGCTCGGATGTCTCCGCCTTGCGGAGGCTCGGGCTCTCCCCCAGCCACTGGCGGCGGTGTCTCTTGCCTGTCTGTCTCCTTCACGCTTCCACCTTCCTGTCCCCCTTGGCTCCATCCCCGTTACGGGACTTCTTCGCTACTACGAGGACTCTGACGCCTTCCGAGCGCGGCTCTTCGCCCCGTTCTCGGGGATGAACTCCGCTTCCCTGCCCGGATCGCGTTCCCCACTTCACCTCACTCCAACTTCCAACCATCCTGTCTCCAACCATCCCAGAGCTCTCCTGCCGCCCGTTCGCTGTTGGCGCGGTGGACTGCCTCAGTTGCCTCCTCCTTTGCCGGTGGGCGTGAGGTTCTCGGGCTTCGCCCTTCTCTAGTAGGCTCGCCGTACTCTGAAACCGAATCGAGTTTAACATGGTAGTGTTTACGGGCTGGTCGTTCGCTTCCAGTTGCTCCCCACCCCGCCTCTCAGCGACGCAGTTACTTTCAGCTACGAAGAGTCAGCTTCCCCTCCGGTCGGGACTTTCACCCAACTATTGGAGTGCGCTCGTGGGCGCACTAGAGGCGGTTGTGCCAACCGCCTGCCTATCCACAGGCCCTTGGCACAAGGGCCTCTACAACTAGAGTATTTGCTCTGACGACCGCGACCTGCTGCGTTAGTCCTTGAGTTTAAATCCTGAGACGGCGAGCGGCGGGAGAT
>JAXIPG010000074.1:0-7330 GCA_045403045.1 Terrimicrobiaceae bacterium | reverse complement strand
GTCCGATAGCTCGCCTCCAGCAGTCGCTCGAGGTCAGGCCGCATCGCAGACCTCGGTGATGTGATTTGCGCCGCTCTCCATCGCAGCGCGAGTTTCCGCCAGTGTTCTCTCCGCTTCATCGATATCCCGTAGATTGACAATGGAAACTCCCTGGTCCTTTAGATGCGCGAGATAGGCATCTTCATGCGCCATACCGCGCTCCTGGAGCGTCCGGGCGTCAGGGGAATGCCACGTCGGCGCAGCTCGCGCGCCAATCGACACAGCCAGATCCAGCGACGTCAGATGATGGCAAGCCAAATGATAGTTTGGATATACGTTGGTCCTACCGTACTTGCATCCGGCGCACGCCATTAGCAATTTCTAATCCCTGCCGCGGTTTCGCTTCGTCGTGCAGGACTTCAAATACAAGGAGGAAACTCTTTAATTAACCCTTCAGACGCACGGTTTCCAGCCGCAGTCTCGTACCGACCAGCACCGGCTCTCCTCCGAGAATCTCGGGATCGCTGGTCACGTATCATTCATACTGCTTTTCCACCGCTGCCATGTTTTTATTTTCGCCTTGACCGGCTGGTTTGTCCAGAGCGCGCGCGTTGGCGAATTCATGAGGAATCGAGGCCCGCTGGCTCGCCCTCGGGCGCGGAGAGGCGCAGCTGCGTCCGTCGATCATGCCGACGCGGGGCTGACCGCCCCGGCCGTTTCCGCCGACGGATGGTGCCGCAGCAGGCGACGGCGAAGTATCGGCTGACGCTCTTTTGCCTTACCAGGCATCGCCACGGTAGGAATTCATTTCTTTTGCTCGTCGCTGCCCCTGAAATTTATCCGCCGTGCCTGCTCGCGCGTTCGGAAGACGGTTCGATGGTTCCATGAGTTGCACGTAGTCCAGCGCTTTTGGAGTCGAGTTTTCCGCGCTTCGCAACACAGACGCGCGGGCGTCCTTGGGTTGCGAACGAGCCATGTTGACTCAGCAAAGAAACAAAGATACTTTGTTGATATCAAGACGGTAAATTTGACGATTGATGAGGACACCTGGCGCGCGGCGCGGCGGTTGGCCGCGGAGCGGGACACGAGCGTGAGCGCGCTCGTGCGGGAAGCGCTCGAGCACCTGACGAAGACGAGCGAGCGTCGGGAGGAGGCGCGACGGGAAATACAGGCGATGATTGGTTCCTTTGGCGGTCGAGTTGGTGTGATGCCATCCCGGGAGGAGAGGAATGCCCGCCGCTGAGGTGATGCTGGACAGCAATGTCCTCGTCTATGCGCTCTCGGACGCCCCGTCCGAGAGAAAGAAGCGCAATACAGCCGCAACCTTGCTCGCGGAACAGGATTTTGGAACATCCTACCAAGTGCTGATGGAAACGTGGGTTGTTGCAACGCGAAAAATGGCCAAACCCATTCCGGAACAGAAGGTCGCCGTGTTCCTTGATCGAGTGCTGGCTTTTCCCTGCGTGCCTGGGGCGGCTGATTTGTACCGGCAGGCGTTTCGATTGTCGCGACGCTACGAAATTCATCCGTATGACGTGGCGATTGTCGCCGCCGCGCAAGAACTCGGTGCCCATACCCTCTACTCTGAAGATCTTTCGGACGGGCAGGAATACGACGGAGTGAAGGTCGTCAACCCATTCCTCGCATTGGATTGATATCGTCATTGAGCTGCTTCTGAGAAAAAATTCCCAAGTCCCGGAGACACCGAGGCCGAATCAAAAAAAATAGACAATGGGTTTGCGAGCAAGAATAAAGCAGTCCTGAAGCTCAACCCTCTCCTCTATAAACCTTCCCCCATGAAATCAATCGCTGTGATTCCCAAGAACACGACACACGTGTTTTGGAAAGCGGTCGAAGCGGGAGCACGTGAAGGAGCAAAAGAAGCTGGCGTGGAGATGGTATGGAAGGGCTCTCTCAAGGAAGACGACCCTGCGCAGCAGATCCAATTCGTTGAGCAGTTCGTTTCCGAAGGAGTGGGCGGCATTGTTCTGGCGCCGATTGATGACACAGCGCTCAAGCGCCCAGTCGCCGCTGCCATGCAGAAAGGAATCCCTGTGGTGATTATGGATTCGGCGCTCAAGGGCGAGCCCGTCAAGGACTTTGTCAGCACGGTATCGACCAACAACCACCGCGGTGGAGAAATGGCTGGCGAACAGTTGGGAAAGCTTTTAGACGGCAAAGGCAAGGTGGTGCTCTTTCGTTTTAAGCAGGGTTCGGCAAGCGCGAGTCAGCGGGAGGCGGGCTTCCTCGAAGCGATCAACAAATTTCCCGACATACAGGTTATTCTGGACAATCGCTACTCCGGCACGACCGCCAGAGAAGCTCAATCGACTGCGCTGAAAATGCTGGCCAAGCTTAAGGAGGCGGACGGAATTTTCTGTTCAACCGAACCGAGCACTTTGGGCATGTTGTCTGCGCTCAAGCGGAATAACCTGGCGGGCAGCAAGAAGCTCGTCGGCTTCGACGCGTCGCAGGGACTTATGGAAGGCTTGAAAAAAGGTGAGATTCAAGCGCTCGTCGCCCAAAACCCCAAAAAGATGGGCCATGAAGCTGTGAAGGCTCTGGTCGCCAAAATGAAGGGAGAAACGGTGCCCACGGTTATCGATACCGGGGCCGCGGTTATCACTAAGGAAAATCTGGACACTCCGGAAATTCAAGCACTCTTAGCATGTTTTTTTCCCGTTTTCGCTTAAGTGCTAGTCGAGATGTTAAGATAATGCCACTTACCCGCATCTCTAGGATCGACGCGGGGTGACGGGGCCGGGGCTTCGGCTTCCAACCGGACGCCACCGGGCAGCGACACGCCGGCATCTTTTGGGTCGTTCATGTTATTCTCCTCATGGGCTTGGCACACTCTCGGATCGCTCGATTGTCATGCGTCCGTTCGTGCATCCGCCCCTTTCTCCATCTGCGTCAATCTGCGTCATCTGCGGATTCAGAAAACTAGCCTCACTGAATTAACTATTGAGAGACCAGGCGCTTCGCTATGACGTCTCGACAACTTGAGCCATTTCTACGTACCGGCAAAGCGCATTCGCCAACTGCATTTGCCGCGGACTGCGGCACTCGGGTTCCAGAAGACGGGGGCTACCGACCACAATCACGACAGCCTGAGCACGCGAGGTCGCGACGTTGAGCCGATTCAAGCTGTAAAGAAATTCCATTCCACTCGGCGCATCCTCGGGCGATGAGGTCGTCATCGAGTAAATAACTACCGGCGCTTGCTGCCCCTGAAATTTATCCACCGTGCCTACGCGTGTGTTCGGAATACGCTTCGACAGATCTGAAACCTGCGATTGTAAGGAGCGACAATGAGCACGTCGTCCAACCGCAGCGGACGGCTCGCCCCTTGTCGTCGACCCAATTCACGCCCGATCGCACAAGACTGGCAACAAGGCCGTTTATACACTTAACCCCTTCCGCCGAGGCGTCCCAATTTCCATCATGATGGACTGGAACGAACAGGAGGCCCGATTCGCTCAACCACGGATCCCCTTCGATCTTCTGCTGTTCGAGTCCCTCACGCGGGTGGAGTCGCCCTGTGGCACGTGGTCACGGTTCACGAGCAGGTCATCGCCACACAGTCCGACCAGTGGGCCGGCGTTTCGGGTGCACCAGCTCGATCAGCCCCGGCTCAGCACCGTCGGCGACCGAGGTCCCGGCTCAGGCGGGCGCCCACTCCCGGAACAACGCCGCCTGCCCATGCGTCGCTCCTTCGACCACCACCATCCACACCACCGCGCCCGAGATGCGGAAGCGCGTGCCGTCCTTCGCGATCCGCACGCTCTGGTAGTCGTCGATGAAGCCATGGGCGCGCACGCGCGCCAGCAGCCGGTCGCGCTCGGCCTGGACCAGCGGTTCGGCCGAGAGCCGCGACGGCAGGCGGATGAATTCGTCCCAGGTCAGGTCCCACAGACCCTGCGCGGTGCGATTGGCGTAGCAGAACACCGGATCGGCCTCGTTACCGTGCATCAGCAGCGCCGCCGGTGCATCGTATGGATCGCCGCCCGCATCGGTGCGTAGGTCCCGGCCGACCACTGTCCGATAGCTCGCCTCCAGCAGTCGCTCGAGGTCAGGCCGCATCGCAGACCTCGGTGATGTGATTTGCGCCGCTCTCCATCGCAGCGCGAGTTTCCGCCAGTGTTCTCTCCGCTTCATCGATATCCCGTAGATTGAGAATGGACACTCCCTGGTCCTTCAGATGCGCGAGATAGGCATCTTCATGCGCCATACCGCGCTCCTGGAGCATCCGGGCGTCAGGGGAATGCCACGTCGGCGCAGATCGCGCGCCAATCGACACAGCCAGATCCAGCGACGTCAGATGATGGCAAGCCAAATGATTGCTAAGATCACTGGCTGACAGGCGAATACTTCCGGAAGTCGCCTTCATATACGACCCCGTTGCCGAAAACGATTCTGGGTCTGTAAACTCCGTATGATCGGCGATGAGGACATCGCTGCTACAAGGAGGCGGCGCGCTGCTCTTCCAAATGGGAGGAGACTTGATGGGTAGTGCCAACGCATCATTTTTTCGTATAAGAAGATTATCCTTGGTGGCGTGCCTGCTTGATGTCGTGACAAAGACTACGGTCAGTTCGTCACTTTCGCCGAGCAGATCGATCAACGTGACGCCCCCGACGAGGCGCGCTCGCACGCGTCGCGCACCCAGGCGCGCATCCGCTCCCCCAAGTCGGCAATGAACGCATAGAGCGCGTCGTCCTGAATCGGCTTCGGGATGTGATCTGAAAGCCGAAACGGTTCGTGCACGCTCGCGACGAGCGTTGTCCGCGTGATCTTGCGGTCGAAATTCGCCACGACGACCGGAACGATGAGCGGCTCCGGTTCCACGAACGCCGCGAGGCGGAAGGCGCCCGCTTTGAGCGGCAGCGGAGACCGCTCGGTCACTGTGCATGTTCCCTCGGGACATATCACGAGGTTCTTGCCGTTGCGAAGATAACGCGCCGCCGTCTCGAAAAACGCCCGCCGCCGATGCTCCGCCAGCAGCTTCGGGTTCCGTTCGTCTTCATCCACGTGTTTCGCATAGACATAGATGTATCCTAGCCGGTCGAAATACTTCTGGTGCCCGTATTCTTCGGGATGCGCTTTTCGGACGACGCGGACCGGCGGCTCGCCATATTTCCGGCTCAGCACCATGCACGAGATGAAATGAGTGTCCAGCGTGAGCTGGAAATCGTTCGGCAACGTGTTATCGGGATGATTCGTGAGGTGGTTCATGATGAAAATGTGTCCGGATTCCCGGGGCAGATTTTCCTCGCCCTCGATGATGTGATCGACGTGCTTAAACAGCCTGCGGAACTCGACGCAGCACCGTCCGCGAACTTCCTCCGGTGTCGCGTCGGCCGGCGCCTCGCTCACCGCTTCGTAGATTTGCTGGAGCCGGCGATAAACTTTCAGCTCCTTGCGGACATTCTCCAGAATTTCGAGACACATTCGCGCGAGACTTGCCTCGAAAGGATCGCCATGCTTTCGCAGGAGCTCGAGTGTCTGAAAGGCATCGGAAAGGGTGAGCCGGCTCTCGAGATAGATGGGCAGCTTGTGCAGCGGGGACTTGACGCTGAGCTGCGACGCGCTCTGTTCTAGAAGGGCGCGAATGGCGAGCGCCTCCTTCTCGTAACGGCTCGCCACCAGCCGGATCCGTGCCTCGCGCAGCCGGTTTCCAAGCACCCACAGGATTCGTGTCATCAGTTTGACGCCGAACTCGGGATTCTCCTCCGCGCGACGCTCGAGCCACTGTCGTTCGAAAACGAGCAGGCGCGTGTCCTCGATCGCGGTGGCTGTGTCGCGATAATGATAAGGCTCGACGACGGCCGACCACCCGATGACCCGTCCCGGTTCCGTCAGCGTTCGGATCAGAACATGGTCGTCGCCGGGCGTTCCAGGCTTAAGGAGAGCCTCGGACGTTTCAAATGACAGGCGCACCTTCCCTGCCACAATCATGAAGAGCGCCTCGGCTGGCTCATTCTCGCGCAGGATCACCTCCCCGGCGGAGACGTTGCGCATCGCGGCGTGCCCGGCGAGCGCATCGATGTCATCCGGCGCGAAGGTTTCGAAAAACGGCGATTCCCGGAGGAGTTCTGTGGTCGATTTCATTAGGCGCCTGAGCTGGGCATCTCGCCGGTCGCCTCCGGCCGGACGAGAATGTCCCGCGTCTGTTCCAATCTGTTTGCGAGAACCGCTGCGACGCGCTTAAGCAACAGATACCCGAGACGCGGCTGCGTCTCCACCAGCCTCACTATGACCTCGCGAGGTAGCCGCAGCACCCGGCATTCCTCCTCGCATCGGACCGTCGCGGTGTAGCGGTGGGGCTGGCGAAAAGCTGACCAGCCGAGCAGAGCCCCCGGCTCGCGTATTGTGCCCACCAGCAAATCGTCAACGCCGTGAAAACGAATGTAGGACTGCACAGCGCCGGAGATCAAAAAAAATACATGCTCGGCGGCGTCGTGCTGAGAGATGAGGGTTCTCCCGCGCTCAAGCGCGAGCACGGTCGATTCGGCGGCGAGCTCCCGCAATGCTTCCGCCGGAAGTCCCTGAAAAAACGGAATCTGGACTACCTGTTCAACGGGGGTCATGCTTGGATAATAGATGAGCGGCAACGGCGGGGCAACCGGCGGTCCGCCCAGCGCATCGTATGGAACGCGATCTACGCCCAACACTGACCCGCCCCCCGGACTTCGAGTCGTTCTGGACGAAGACATGCGAGAAACTGAGTGCGGTCGAACCGGACGTCCACCGGATACCCGTTAACAGCGAGTGCCGCCCGTCGCTCGAACTTTCCAGGCTAACATTTCGTTCGCTCGGCGGCGTCGAGGTCGCCGGCTACAGCATCGGGTGGCAGGATGACGAACCGCGACCGCTCGTCGTGCACAGCCACGGTTACTGCTCGCGGTGCGGCATCCAATGGAATTGGGCGGAAGCAGGGTGCAACGTCGTGGGCATTGACATTCGCGGTTTCGGCAGATCGGCCGCGGCCGCGCCCGCGCAATCCCGCTGGGGCTACGTGCTCACCGGGATCGCCTCTCCCGAGACGTCTATACTTCGCGGCGCAGTCTGCGATTACCTCCGCACGATGCAGATAGCGCGCGATCTCTTCAAGGAGCGAACAACCCGGCACCTGACCTATGGGTTCAGCTTCGCAGGCGGCATCGCCCTCATGGCGGAGGCGCTATTCGGGGCGTCGGATCTCCTCGTTGTGGGCGTCCCGACGTTCGGATGGGCGGAGGGGCGGTATTTCCTCGTGAAATCGGGCTCCGGCGCGGAGATCGCTCATTACCTCGATGCGCGCCCGGAAGACTCTGAAGATGTCATGCTGGTGCTCCGCTATTTCGACGCG
>JAXIPG010000009.1:0-3360 GCA_045403045.1 Terrimicrobiaceae bacterium | reverse complement strand
CGACATCGATTCCTTCGACTTTCTCAACTTCCTGATCGGCCTGCACGAAAAGCTCGGCGTGGACATTCCCGAAGCCGACTACGGCAAGCTGAACACCCTCGACGAAATGGTCGCTTACCTCGCGGCTCGCACCAAGTGACGGCACCCCGCGTCGAGCGCGAGGAAACCGTGACCGTTGCGGAAAGCTCGCACGGAGCGCGCCCCGTTTTCAGGGTTCACGATCACTTTCACATCTCGGCGATTGCGTATGACCAATGCCCACGATTGCGCAGGACAAATAACGGTGAACCTTTGGCAAGGAGCGGGAAGCGCGAGACGGCTTCTAAGAAGATTATAACCGAACCCTCAACTACTAACCGGGACCAACCTATGCCCCTTTACGAATACGTCTGCCGCAAGTGCCATAACAAATTTGCCGAAGTGCTGACCATCAAAGAACACGAGACGAAGAAGGTGCACTGTCCGAAATGCCAGGGCACCGACTTGGAAAAAGTCATCGAGTCGTTCTTCGCGAAGACGGCGAGTAAGACGCGTGGCTATTGATCGTGGTCTTCGCGCACGCTAGCGGCAGCAGCCGGCACAGTCCTCGCAATCAATTCGTCTCGCGCGGGTCATCCGCGAATCGGGCAATGGCACGCTGCTCTTCGATCTCCTGACCGCGGAGGAGGAGATCGAGGACAATCTCACGTGGAGTCTGCGTTCGACATCGGCCTGCTGGCGAGCCGGCTCGCGGAACTGATGCGCTGGCTCGTCGCGCAACCAGCGGCGCTCGATCTCGGCATCGGCTATTTCGGATCGAGCACTGGCGGCGGTGCAGCGCTGGTGGCCGCGGCCAAAGTCGGGCAGCGGATCGATGCCGTGGTCTCGCGCGGCGGACGGCCCGATCTCGCAGGTGATGCGTTGCCGCGTGTGCAGTCGCCGACACTGCTCATCGTGGGTGGATACGATGACGCGGTGATCCGGCTGAACAAGCAAGCGCTTGCGGAACTTCGCTGCGAAAAGGAGCTGAAAATCGTGCCCGGCGCGACGCACCTCTTTGGAGAACCCGGCGCGCTCGAAGCGGTCGCGCGCCTGGCGGCCGATTTGTTTCGCAGGCACTTCCACACCTATTCGCAAGCGACCGATTGAACGGCGTTTCCAGTACCCCACACACCGGAGCTGACCTACGAGAGATATCTTTCGGAACCGAATCGAAGCCGGCCAGCTCCTGGCCGGGAAACTGATGCGTTACGCGAATCAGCCGAACGTCATCGTGCTCGGGCTGCCGCGCGGCGGCGTGCCGGTGGCGTTCGAGGTGGCAAAGGCGCTGCGCGCGCCGGTCGATGTTTTCGTCGTGCGGAAGCTCGGCACGCCCGGCCATCGCGAACTGGCCATGGGCGCCATCGCCACCGGAGGCGTCCGCGTGCTCAATGAAGAGGTCGTGGGAGAACTGGGTATCCCGATGGAGGTGATCGATGCGGTGACGGCGGAGGAAACGCAGGAATTGAAACGGCGCGAACTGGCCTACCGGGGCAGTTACTCCGAGCCGAAGGTGCGCGGCAAAACGGTGATCCTGATCGACGATGGGATCGCCACCGGCTCGACCATGCGAGCGGCGGTGCGCGCTTTGAATGCCCAACATCCCGCGCGGTTAATCGTCGCTGTGCCGACCGCCGCCGGCTCCGCCTACCGCGAACTGCGACCGGAGGTGGATGAACTCGTGGCGCTGATGACGCCGGCGCCGTTCCATGGAGTCGGTGAGTGGTATGAGGATTTCAGCCAGACGAGCGACGCGGAGGTCACTGACCTGCTCGAACGCGCGAGATTGTGCACAGCCTCACCCAACGTCGCAGGCGAGGTTGAAACAGGTGGCGAAGAATAGTCGGAATGGCCGGTAGCAAGCTCGGGTGGATGGAATGCGCGTAATGCTGCGCGGGCCACGGCGATCCGGACAAGGAACGGGTATCCTTTTGCAAAATCCAGGAAGATGCACGTGCGCTTGAGGCATAATCTTCAAAGCCATGAAAATCGAATATGAGCACTGTAGCGTCGCCAGTCGTTCCTGAAGTGACACTTGAATCTAAGGTGGCATTCTTCCGGCAGCCGACGAGTTTCCAGGAATCGACATATCGCGTGGAGGCGATCGAGACGCACATGTCCTGGGTTTTTCTGACGCATGACCATGCTTACAAGCTGAAAAAGCCGGTGTGCTATTCCTTTCTCGACTTCAGCACAATGGATGCGAGGCGCCACTATTGCGAAGAAGAGCTGCGTCTGAATCGGCGCCTAGCCGCCGAGGTTTACCTGGGCATTGTGGAACTCACGCTAAACTCGCTAGGTCATTTGCAGCTGAACGGCCGCGGAACAGTTATCGACTGGCTGATTAAAATGCGCCGCTTGCCGATGCATCGTATGCTGGACTACTGCCTCAAGAACGGGACAGCGAGCCGGAAGGATGGCTCCAGGGTCGCAGGACGGCTTGCCAGCTTTCACCAGACTTGCCCGCCGATCGCCATCAATCGGGTCGAATACCGCGGGAGATTCGAGCGTCAAATTGACGAGATTCTCGAAGAATTGAGTCTGCCTGCCTATCGGCTTCCTGTCGAGCAAGTTAAGGGTATTTGCTCGGCGCAGCGCGCCGTTCTGAAGCAAATGGCTGGCTTGTTTGACGAACGCGTCAAGGCGGGAAGGATTGTAGAAGGTCATGGCGATCTTCGGCCCGAGCACATCTGTCTCAAGCCGGAACTACCGATAATCGACTGTCTCGAATTCTCGCGCGACTTGAGGATTGTCGATACAGCAGACGAACTTGCCTTTCTCGCACTGGAGTGCGAAAGGCTTGGCGCAACTGGCTTTGGAAATCTCCTCCTGCGCACTTATAGCGAAATTTTAGACGATTGGCCGAACATCGCGCTCATACACTTCTACAAGAGCTGTCGCGCCAGTCTGCGCGCAACAGTCGCTATCCGGCATCTCAACGAAGAGACCTTTCGGTTTTCGCCTGAATGGCGCCGCCGCGCCGAAGAATACCTGCAGTTGGCCCAGCAGCATGTGTCGGTGCTGATTGAACCCATATCAGGATTCCAACAACTCCGTGATTGAGCCGCAGACATGAAGTCGATGGATCGCTTTGGCAAACAGCAGAGCGCTGCTTAGGACGGTCAGTTTTGCTTTGACAGGACCATCCTTCAGCCTGAACGGCGGTACGGTATCGCTGACAACAATCCGCTCCAATGCGCTGTCCGACAAAGCTGCCTCCGCGCCCTCCATGAACAACCCGTGTGTCGCCGCTGCAAACACCCTGGCTGCCCCCAGCGCGTGACAGGCGCGAGCGGTGCGGGCAATTGTGGTGCCAGTGCTGATCAGGTCGTCGATGATGAG
>JAXIPG010000085.1:0-26106 GCA_045403045.1 Terrimicrobiaceae bacterium | reverse complement strand
CTCGATGACGCAGGTTTTCATGCCGAGAGCTGAGGCTGTTCGGGCGCCAGCATAGCCGGCGCTACCGCCGCCAATTACGACAAAATCGTATTTCACGCGGTACCTTTGGGCCAAAGCGCCAGGAAAATCACGGCTCGAAATCTATGCAGCCCGAAGTTTTTTTTGCCTTCGGATCGCGATCAGTTTGGAGGTTGTCTCCCCAGGCTGCCTGATTTCAAGGGCTTCGGCCTTGAGCAAGCTCTCCCAGCAGCCTACTGGCCAAGAACATTTCCGGCCCTGAGCAGCTTCCCGAGCAAGATGTCAGTCTCCGTCGATCCGAAGAGCAAGCGAGGCGCCTGGATCAGTAGGCGGCCTGTGCACCCCGAATGTTTTTCTTTTTGATCCAAGGCATCAGGCCGCGGAGACGGGCGCCGGTTTTTTCGATGGGATGTTGTTCGCCGGCCTTGAGGAGCGCACCGTAGCGCTTGTAGCCGCCCTCGTATTCCTTAATCCAGTCCTTCGCAAACTTGCCGTTCTGGATGTTCTTGAGGGCGGCCTTCATCCGTTTTTTGACTGACGCATCGATGATCTTTGGACCGACGGTAACGTCTCCCCACTTGGCTGTTTCGCTGATCGAAAATCGCATGCCCGCGATGCCTGATTCATTCATAAGATCCACGATGAGCTTCAATTCGTGAAGGCATTCGAAGTAAGCCATCTCGGGGGAATAGCCGGCTTCGACGAGCGTCTCGAATCCCGCATGAACGAGTGCTGAGGCTCCTCCGCAAAGAACTGTCTGCTCGCCGAACAGGTCGGTTTCGGTTTCCTCTTTGAAAGTCGTCTGAATCACGCCGCCGCGAGTGCCGCCAACGCCTTTAGCCCAAGCGAGGGCGATTTTTTTTGCATCCTTGCCGGGATCTTGATAGACGGCGATGAGAGCCGGTACGCCCTTGCCCTCCGTAAACTGTCGACGAACGATATGACCGGGGCCTTTGGGAGCAACCATGATGACGTTCACGTCTTTCGGCGGGACTACCGTCATGAAGTGGATGCTGAAGCCATGGGTAAAGAGGAGCGTCTTTCCCTTGGCGAGATTTGGGCCGATGTCCTTGTTGTAGGCGGCGGCCTGCTTGGTGTCGGGGATGCCGACCATGATCACGTCGGCAAGTTTCACGGCCTCGGCGGTGTCGTAAACTGGGAATCCGTAGTCTTCGGCAACTTTGCGGCTCTTGCTGCCGGGATAGAGACCAATGATGACTTTGCAGCCGCTGTCCTTTAAGTTGAGGGCATGGGCGTGACCCTGAGAGCCGAAGCCGAGAACGGCGAGTGTCTTGCCTTCAAGAGCCGTTGGATCAGCGTCTTTGTCGGTGTAGATTTTAGCGGGCATAGTAGGGATTCCTGGCGAAGGTCAATCTTTTGTGCGCGGCAGCGCGACCTTTCCCGTGCGGGTCAGTTCCTTGATACCGAAGCGGTCCATGAGCATGAGGAATTTTTCCATTTTGCTCTCGGTGCCGGTTACTTCGATGGCGAGCGTTTCAGGCTGCACGTCAATGATCTTGGCGCGAAAAACATCGCAGATCTGCATCACCTCAGAGCGGGTTTTCGAAGTGGCCGTCACGCGGAGGAGAACGAGTTCTCGGTCCACATACTCTTCGTCACGGAAATCCTGCACGTCGATCACGTCGACAAGTTTTTCGAGCTGTTTGGTGACCTGCTCGAGCACCTTGTCGTCGCCGCGGACGACGATTGTCATGCGGGAGGCGGTGGCGTCAAGAGTGGGGCCGACGTTAAGCGTGTCGATATTGAAGCCGCGCCCGCTGAACATTCCAGCGATGCGGGCGAGAACCCCGAACTTGTTTTCAACGAGGATGGAAATCGTGTGGCGCATGGATCAGCAGGGGCGGTGATACTGGACGGTAAGCGCCAGGGCGTCAATCCAAAGGGTTAGCACGCCTTTTTCGCGAAGAACCGCAGACTTTCGAATTAATGCGTGATTCATCCGGGTTCGACCATCGGAATTCCGCTTTGCGAAAGCTTTTCGACGAAGCCGGTGTGGTACGTGCCGCGCCGGAAATCGGCATTTTGCATGATCGCCTGTTGGAAGGGAATGGTCGTCTTAACGCCGGTGATCATGTATTCGCCGAGGGCACGAGACATTCGGTGGATGCACGCCTTTCGGCTGGAGGCGGTTGTGATGACTTTGGCGATCATCGAATCGTAATGCGGCGGGACGGGATATCCGGCATAGGCATGAGAGTCGATTCGCACGCCGCGCCCGCCGGGCGCGTAATACAATTTAATCTCTCCGGGACACGGCATGAAGTTGTTGGCCGGATCTTCCGCGTTGATGCGGCATTCTATGGAGTGGTGTCTTGCGATAGCATCGACAAGATGGTTGGAAAGGTGATCTCCCGCGGCGACCTGAATCTGTTGTTTGACAAGATCGCATCCGTAGACTTCCTCGGTGATCGGATGCTCAACCTGGATGCGGGTGTTCATCTCCATGAAATAGTAATGGCCGTGATCGTCCACGAGAAACTCGATCGTGCCCGCATTGGCGTACCCGACGTTCTCTGCCAGTTTGACTGAGGCAGCGCCCATTCTTGCGCGGAGTTCGGGCGTCATAAGCGGGGAGGGACACTCCTCGACGATCTTTTGATTGCGGCGCTGGATGGAACAATCGCGTTCCCCGAGATGAACGACGCGACCATGTTCGTCTGCGAAAATCTGAAACTCTATGTGATGAGGATTCACGATAAACTTTTCAATGTAGACGTCAGGATTGTTGAAAGCCTTTTCCGCCTCGAGGCGCGCGGCATGGTAGCCTTGCACGAGGCTTCCTTCATTGCTGGCCATGCGCATCCCGTGCCCTCCGCCGCCGGCGACCGCCTTAATCATGACGGGAAAGCCGACTTTTCGCGCGATCGTGATGGCTTCTTCCTCGCCGTCCACCGTTCCCTCGCTGCCTGGCGATACAGGCACTCCGGCCTTGCGGGCACACTCACGGGCGGAATTCTTGTCGCCCATGAGGCGAATGGCACTGGCGGGAGGACCTATGAACTTGATGTTGCAGCTCGCACATACCTCCGCGAAATGCCCGTTCTCCGCGAGGAAGCCGTAGCCAGGATGAATTGCGTCAACGTCGGCAATCTCCGCGGCGCTTATGATGCGATCGATTTTGAGATAGCTTTGCGGGCTGGGCGCGGGTCCAATGCAAATGGCTTCATCTGCAAGCTGGACATGGAGGCTTTCCAAGTCGGGCTCGGAATAGACGGCGACAGTCTGGATGCCGAGCTCTTTGCAGGCCCGAATGATCCGCAGGGCAATTTCGCCGCGGTTGGCGATAAGGATTTTCTTGAACATTGCTGACGGTCGCTCGGATTCCCAGACGTTCGCGCGCTGGGTGTCTCCGATCTATTTCACGCGAAAGAGAGCCTGTCCGAACTGGACGGGTTTTCCGTTTTCGGCGCACACCTCGGCGACGACACCGGAGATCTCCGCCTTGATCTCGTTCATCACCTTCATGGCTTCAATAATGCAGACCACAGTGTCCGGGGTAATCTCCTGACCGACCGTAACATAGGGTGCCGCCTCGGGCGATGGCGCCGCGTAGAAGGTTCCGACCATCGGCGACTTAATTTCCTTGTGGTGCGAAGCTTCTGCTGCGGCCTGTGGCGAGCTAACTGCAGGGGTTTGCGCCGGTGACACGGCGATGATCTGCGCGCTGTCGGCACTGCCGGTTTTCAGCGTGATCTTGAATCCTTCGCGCTCCATTTTGAAGACGGACAGGCCGTTCTTCTTCATCAGGTCGATCAATGTTCGAATCTCTTTGAGGTCCACAGGCAGCAAGACTTGAGGGGTAAGGAGATTCTCATGATGCGCGCGGCGGGTCAAGAGATTCAGCAGGAAGGACCTTTACAAATGAAACGCGATGGAGCAGTTTTCGGCTTTTTCCGATATGTGGTTCATCGTCCCCGTCCTGCTGGCTCTTCATGTGGTCGTCTGTCTGCTGCTGGTGCTGGTCGTTTTGATGCAGCTTCCCCGCAGCGAAGGACTTGGGGCCGCGTTTGGAGGCGCCGTGACAGAGAACATATTTGGTGCTCAGACGACTCATGTGTTGGCCAAGTTCACCGTTTGGCTGGGCGTGGCATTCTTTGCGATCACCCTCATGCTCGCCATTGCATATTCACAGAGGGAGCGCGGGCGAACCCGGGTTCAACAAGAGTTGCTGAATGCCGCGGTTCCTTCGGCTTCTGCGACCACAGCTGCGCCTGAGGCAACGGCTACGCCGGCGGCAAGTTCCGGGGAAGCAGCTTCGCCGGCGGCAAGCCCCGCGGCGACGGCGCCCTAAAAGCCTGTCGGACTTGAAATCGAACTCCCATTTTATAGATAGACCGTGGTTGAGAAACAAGGTTTCCCGGGCTGACAGGCTGCTAAAATTCGATGCGGACTTCCGAGTCCGACAGCCTGCTAGGAGACTGTTGAAAAACCCACGTATGTCACGTTGCTGTCAATTTTCGGAAGGTCGCGAGGAGCCGAGGGCAGGCCGTAGCCCCAGTGCTACGGACAAGCTCGGCGACACCGCGAGAGCCGAAAATAGGCGCAACCCGGAGGGCGTGAGCTCTTTGGGGCATCTCTCGGCGTCGCTCCTCAGTTACAGCCCCTTCAGGGGATGCTCCTTCGTCTCTCCACCGATATCTGCCCCAAAGATCTCACGCGTGACGTGCGTGGGTTTTTCAACAGTCTCATAGGGCTCTTTCTCGGCTGGAACGGTGAGAATCGCGAAGTCTCTGACATCCGCGCGTGAATATTGCGCGGAAGCGGAGCGCCCCGTGGTTTTGGTTCCTACGATGGGTGCACTGCACGATGGCCATGCCGCCTTGGTTCGGCGTGCTCGAAAGCTCGCGGAAAAACGCGGAAATGTTGTCGTCTCTATCTTTGTCAATCCCATCCAATTTGGACCGGACGAGGACTACTCAAAGTATCCCCGATCGCCAAGCCAGGATCTGGAGATTTGCGGGGCCTGTGGAGCGGATCTCGTTTTCAGGCCTTCCGCGGAACAAATGTATCATGATGGCCGCTCCGTGTTTGTCGATGAAAGTTCGCTGTCACGACGTCTGTGTGGAGCTTCGCGGCCCGGTCATTTTCGCGGGGTATGCACCGTGGTTGCCAAGTTATTCTTGATTCTTCGACCGGATGTAGCCGTTTTTGGAGAGAAGGATTGGCAGCAGCTTGCCATCATCCGCAGGATGGTGCGCGATTTGGATTTTCCGATTCGGATCGTCGGACATCCGACGATTCGGGAGCGAGACGGACTGGCGATAAGTTCGCGTAATAAATATCTCACTCCAGAAGAACGCGCCGTTGCGCCCGATATCTACGCTGCGCTCCGCAAGGCGGCTGCCGGAGGGCGAGTCGTGGACATCCTAAACGCCGGACGCCGCATGATCGAAAAAATTCCCGGCGCGAGGATCGATTATCTCGAGCTCGTTGACGCCGAGACGATCCAGCCGGCCAAGGACTTTCGGCGTCCGATGCGACTTGCGGTGGCGGTTTTTCTCGGCAAAGCGCGTTTGATTGATAACATTGTGGTGCCCCCACGGCCCCAAAATCTGTGACGCCGCTTTCGAGATCCGTTGTGCCATTCGCCTTCCTCGCAGCCTCTTCCTGCGACAATGAGAGAGTTTGACTTCATAGTGATCGGAAGCGGTATTGCCGGACTCACGTTTGCTTTGAAGGCAGCCGAAAAGGGCTCCGTGGCGCTTGTGACAAAGCGCACGCTTGCGGATTCGAATACCGCCTGGGCGCAGGGCGGAGTGGCTTGTGTGGTGAGCGAGGAGGATTCGTTTGATCTTCACATCCAAGACACCCTCGCGGCGGGCGCCGGCCTCTGTAACGAGGAGGCCGTGCGCGTTGTCATCACCGAAGGTCCCGCCCGCATCGCAGAACTCATGAAACTGGGGATGCATTTTGACGAAAGGCAGCTGGAAAACGGCGTCCGCGAACTTGATCTGGGCAAAGAGGGCGGGCATTCCAAGCGGCGCGTGCTTCATTTTCAAGACTTCACGGGATTCGAAATTGAACGAACCCTTGTTGCGCAGGTTTCCGGTCACTCGAGCATCACGGTTCTGGAAAATCACATGGCTGTGGACTTCCTAACGACGGGAAAGCTGGGTTACGCAATGCAGGACTGTTGTGTGGGCGTCTATGTGCTCGATGAGGAGAGCGGCGAGGTCGAGACGCTGCGCAGCGACATCAACGTGCTCGCAACTGGCGGATGTGGGAAGGTTTATCTCTACACAACGAATCCAGACATCGCGACAGGGGATGGAGTGGCAATGGCATGGCGCGCGGGTGCGGTGATCGCGAACATGGAGTTCATCCAGTTTCATCCAACCTGTCTTTATCATACTGAGGCCAAGTCCTTTCTCATTTCAGAAGCTGTGCGCGGCGAAGGAGGCATTCTGCTCGACGGGAAGCGACGCCGCTTCATGGAGCACTACCATTCCAAGAAGGAGCTCGCTCCGCGCGACATCGTGGCCCGCGCCATCGATGCGGAAATGAAACGGACAGGAAGCAAGTGCGTCTTTCTTGATATCACTCACAAGCCGGCACATTTTGTGAAGTCGCGATTTCCGTCCATCTACGAGACCTGCCTCGGCTACGGTATCGACATCTCCTCGCAACCGATCCCTGTCGTCCCGGCCGCCCACTATCAATGTGGCGGCGTGAAGACCGATCTGAACGGCGAGACCAGTCTGCGCGGGCTCTACGCCATCGGCGAGGTGGCCTGCACCGGCCTTCATGGCGCCAACCGTCTCGCCAGCAATTCGCTCCTCGAAGGGCTCGTGCTTGCTCATCGGGCATTTGAAAAATCAACCCGCAATCGCAAGCCGCGCGTCGACTTTGATCTTCCGGAATGGCGCCCTGGGCACGTGCAGGATTTGGATGAGTTCGTCGTCATTTATCACAATTGGGACGAAATTAGACGCCTTATGTGGGACTATGTCGGCATTGTCCGGACGGATAAGCGCCTCCAGCGTGCGGCTACCCGATTACGCAATCTTCATGCGGAAATTCAGGAGTTTTACTGGAACTTCAAGGTCTCAACCGAACTGCTGGAACTTCGCAATCTCGTCGCGGTCGCCTCACTAATCGTGGATTGCGCCATCAGCCGCCGGGAGAGTCGCGGTCTGCATTACACGCTTGACTATCCGGAGGGCGACGCCCGTTTTGTTCGTGATACCGCAATGCGCCGGACGTAAGGGGGTTCCTGTTTTGTGTTGCGGGATCGCCTTTGAGTAGCGATAGTAGGCGCCCCTACCAGTTCGTCATGAAATTCGCTCCAACCATACTGGCAGTACTTTTTGTAACTGCCACACTAAGGGCTTCCGAAGCGCAGTCGGCGATTTCTACGAGTACGGATTTTCAGAGAGCGGCCATGCGGCTGCGTGAAAACGCATTGCTCCGACTTGAACCTCAGGTCATCGCGCCGACGAATTTCCGCTCCGGATTCAATCGCTATCCATGGAAGCGCGGCATCGTGACGACCGTTTTCTGGGTCGGTGAACGTCCGACGGCAAATAACCCTGTTCCCAATTACAAGAGTTCGTGGGACGCTCGATGGGCTCAGAATTACGGTGGCCTTGACAGCCCAGATCCCTCCCAGAGAAGAAACTATATTCCCGCTCGATTCATTCCCCGACAGAATCCCTTTTATGTTGCGCTTCCCTATAATGACGTGACCCGGGGCACGACCAAACCTGATGCCCGCAAGGCAATTCCCTGGTTCAAGCAGGCCTTCGAACGGCCCGGGAAAAGTGTGCTCAAAGGTCGCTGGGTTGCCATCAAACGGGGCGGCAAAATATGTTATGCGCAGTGGGAGGATTGTGGTCCTTTCCGCACTGACCACTGGCAGTACGTGTTCGGCAACCAGAGGCCGCTTCCGAATCTGAACCAGGGCGCGGGACTGGATGTTTCACCGGCTGTGCGCGACTATCTTCGAATGGGTGGCAAGGATGTCTGCGATTGGAAATTCGTCGAGGCGCGGGATGTTCCGTCCGGGCCATGGACGAAGTATGGTGACAACAACACATTTGTGCTCCAACGCCGTGGGGCAAACCTCTTCATGGTGGATCGGAACAACGCCTACGGAGCTAGAAAACGGGTGGATTGACAAGAGCGGGGGGCGGGTTGGCGCCGCAAGTCAGCGAGGCTCCATGAGCGCAAGAATGGCTCTTGCGGCTTCTTGAGGGGCGACCGCGTGCATGCAACGAAAATCGAGCGGGCATTCACGGAGAAAGCACGGGCTGCATTCGACCTGATGCCGCAGGACGGTGCTTGTGGGGGAGCGAGGGCCAGTCAATCGTGGTTCGGTTGAGCCAAAAACCGCCACGAGCGGAATTCCAAGACCGTCGGCGAGGTGCATGGTTCCAGTGTCATTGGTAAGGAGGACACGGAAGGTTCGAAGCCGCTCGATCAATTCATCGAGCGAGGTCTTGCCCGTGAGATCCTCGGCTTTTCCGTCGAACCCCTGCAGGATTTCAGCGGCGAGGCTCCGGTCATTGTCGGTTCCAATAATCACCCATGAACACGCGACCTTTTGCGAGACGAGTTCCATGGTCTTTCGGAAGCGTTCGGTGGGCCAGCGCTTGGCCGGTCCGTACTCAGCGCCAGGGCACACACCAAGGACGATATCGTCGTCGACTGCTCGTGATGGCCGAACGGAGATCGGAGGAGGTTCCACAGCGCCGCAGCGTTCGGCAATGTGAAAGTATAGATCAGCCTGATGTTTGGGCCGTGCTGCCTTCTTTTTCTTGGGCTCGTCGATGATTTGAGTGAGGAGCATCGAGCGCAGGTGTCCGCGAAAGCCGACCCTGCGCGGGATGCCGGCAAGCCATGCTTCGGCCGCGCCGCGAAACGAATTCGGGAAGAGTATCGCAGCCTCGAAACGTCCGCGTATCTTTTTCGCAATGGCAAATAGCGAATCCCCCGGTGCAAAAGAGATCACCTCATCGACCTCGGCAATCGATTTCCAGAACGCTTCGAGTTTTGCCGGAGTGAGGACGGCAAGCCGGGCGTCTGGGCGGCCGTGCTTGAATGCACGAGCGGCGCGCAGGCTCATGACGGCGTCGCCGAGCCAGTTTGGTGAGCGCACAATGAAACGAAAGGGGTGCAGCGTCGTTGGATCGGTGCCGGGCGGCATATAGACCCCGCGCTTCTGTCTGGCGATGAGGAGGTTCGGCCACGGTGTCTTCCAACGGTTGTGGACCCAGAACCAATCCGCAGGTGACTGGCGGATCTGGCGTTCGAGAACCGCATTGATGTCCGCAGTAAGTTGCTCTGGGTTGCTTCGATCATAGGGGATCTCTTCATCATAGACGATGCGCCAACGGGCGAAACCGGAAGTAAAGATTGCAGCCGGCACGACAGCGGAATTCGTGCGGATCGCCAGGGCGGCTGCAAGAGGAGAGGTCGAACACAAGCGGTTGAAGAACGGCATCCAGATTCCTCCGTGGCCTGCACTTTGATCCACCAGCACTGCCGTGGCTCCCGGTTTGCGCAGTAAGGCGATGGCGGCCTGGAACCCTTTCTTTCGATCAAAGGTTTCCACGCCTTTGCGGCGGTCGCGATTGATGAGCTCGTCCAAATACGGGTTGCGCAGGGCCTGATAGACCGTCCCGAAACGCGTCTCGGGACGCTGGAAGGCAGCCTGCGCGTAAAGCTCCCAGCTGCCCATGTGGCTTATGGCGACAAGCACACCCCGGCCGCGCAAAATATTCCTCTCGACGACTTCGCTGTTCTCAAACGGCGCGATACGAAGGATGGCATTCTGCGGAAGTGCGGCAAATTTGAATGCGCAGATGCCGTTGGCGCCGAGCGTCGTGAAATGACGGAACGTCAGTCGCCGGATCTCCGACGAGGACTTTTCGTTTGCGAAGGCTGCGGAAAGATTTTCCCTTGCGAGCTTGCGGTAGCGGGGCAGGATCGCCCACAAAAAGGCGCCAATGACCTGGCCGAGCACGAAGCATACCGCGAGGGGGAGCCGGCGGATCACAGTGATCGCGCCCAGCGCAAGCCAATAAATTAAGCGATCCGACATGCAGAAAAAAGTACGATATTTTAGCAGTGCAGATACCGCATCGGAAGGACTTTCCATCGGACCGGGCTCAACAGTGGGAATTCTCGGCGGCGGGCAGCTTGGCCGCATGTTCGGGATTGCAGCGCGCAGGATGGGGTATCGGGTACATGCTTTCGAGCCGAATCCCGATAGTCCTGCCGGGCAGATCAGTGACGTGGAAATCAATGCGCCCTACACGGACTCCTTGGCGCTGGAGCGCTTTGCCCGGCAGGTGGACGTCATTTCGTTCGAGTTCGAAAACATTCCCCTCTCGGCGATCAACGAAGTTGCAAGCCTGCGTCCGTTGCGTCCGCGTGGTGAAGTGCTGCATATCTGCCAGAACCGGGAGCGAGAGAAAGCGTTCTTGGCCCAGCACGGTTTTCCACATGCGCCTTTTGCCGTGGTGGATTCTCCGGAGAGTCTAAGTGCAGCGCTCGAGAGAATCGGGACGCCATCGGTGCTGAAGACAGCGGATTTCGGATACGACGGAAAAGGTCAATTGAAGCTCGAAGGAGACGTCGATCTCAAGAGGCTTTGGCAGGATTTCCATGCGCCGCGCGGTGTGCTCGAAAAATGGATACCGTTCGAATCGGAGCTTTCCGTGGTTGTGGCGCGGGGCCTTGACGGCCAAATGGTCGCCTTTCCGCCATCGGAAAATCTTCACAAGCGTCACATTCTTGACATCTCGATTGTACCCGCGCGGTTTTCATCCGTGGTGTGCGAAGCCGCCGTCTGGCTTGCATCGGACATCGCGGAGTCGCTAGATGTCGTGGGACTGCTGGCTGTCGAATTCTTTCTCACGCGAGATGGGGAGTTGCTTGTGAACGAATTGGCGCCTCGCCCTCACAATTCGGGTCACTATACCTTCGATGCCTGCGTGACGAGCCAGTTCGAGCAGCAACTGCGGGCCGTCTGCGGCCTTCCGTTGGGCTCGAATGCTTTACTCACTCCGGTCGTGATGTGGAATCTTCTGGGTCATTTGTGGGAGAAGGGCGAACCGGACTGGAATGTGATTCTCTCCGAGCCCCGGGCAAAGCTCCATCTTTACGGCAAGGCGGAGGCCCGCCCAGGGAGGAAGATGGGACACGTCGCCGTCCTGGCTCAAGTGGAAGAGGCCCTCAGCGTCATCGCAAGCTTTCAAAAGCGGCTCGGCGATTGATGCGGGTTGGTTTTTGATTCAAAGCATCATCCGGCCTGCTATCGTAAATACAAATGAATCCGCGCGCTATTAAGGCGAGAAATCCTGCGCGCGTCATCGTCGCGGCTGTGTTGATAGGATTGTTCCTCGTCGGATTTATCGTCCTCGCGATCTGGCAAAGCGGGACGCAAATCGAGAAAGCGAGAATGACCGGTCAGATCGTTGCAAAGGAGTTCGTGCCCAGACCGGAGCATCAGGTTACGCTTGGTCGCAGGGGCGGTTTGACAGCTGAGGAATCCGAGGGGGATTACATCCTTACCGTCGAGGTTAGCATTGCTGGCGGAACGAAAAAGCCCTACAATGTTTGGGTGGATAAGCAGCGTTACAATGCCCTGAAGGTTGGCGATTCCTTCGATGTTGGACCCTATCTGGTCCGTGAATAAAAAATGAACGCCATTCCAGGCTCGCTGTCTCAGGATTTAAATACCCTGACAATTTCTTTCTGGTATTTCTCATGAGTATTCTTGCACAGCAAACAAACAATCAGGTTCAAGAGGCGCGCCAGTGGGTTGAGCCTCTGGTTTCAGAAGTCAGCAAGGTTGTCGTCGGCCAAAAAAGGCTCGTCCACCGTCTCCTTACGGGGCTGTTGTGTAACGGCCATGTGCTTCTTGAAGGCGTTCCGGGCCTCGCAAAAACATTGACTGTTCGCACGATGGCCTCGTGTATCCGGACAGGCTTTCAGCGTATTCAGTTTACACCGGATCTTCTCCCAGCCGACCTGATCGGCACGCTTATCTACAATCCGAGAGACGGTGAGTTCACCACCAAGCTAGGGCCGATTTTTTCAAACCTCATCCTGGCAGACGAGATCAACCGCGCACCCGCAAAGGTCCAAAGCGCGCTGCTTGAAGCGATGCAGGAACGCCAGGTGACAATCAGCGACACCACGTACCCGCTCTCCGATCCCTTCCTTGTTCTCGCGACGCAAAATCCGATCGAGCATGAGGGAACCTATCAGCTTCCAGAAGCGCAGCTCGACCGCTTTATGCTCAAGGTAAACGTTGGTTATCCCACTCGCGAGGAGGAGCGGGAGATCCTTAATACCATGGCGACATCCTCGCCGCTGCTAAGCGTCCAGGCCATTGTATCTCCCGAGGAGATCGTTCACGCCCGTGGCGTGGTGAACTCAATCTACGTGGATGATCGCATCAAGGATTACATCGTCAACATTGTGTGGGCGACTCGCGATCCCGCAGCTTACAAACTCAAGCTCGATGGCATGATTCGCTTTGGGGCCTCACCGCGCGCGACGATCTACCTGACGCTCGCTGCGAAGGCCCAGGCGTTCATCGCGGGGCGCGGCTACGTGACACCTCAGGATGTCAAATCCATCGGCCTTGATGTGCTTCGCCATCGCATCCAAGTAAGCTATGAGGCGGAAGCGGAGTCGGTAACGAGTGAGATGATTGTGGAGAAGATTTTCGCTGGTCTCGCGGTGCCCTAACCGGCCGGCGCTGACCGTTCGTAACTCATTCGCAAAGCGGCTCCGTTGAACAGCGGACCAAATATCAATCGCGAGTCACCAGTCCCATGAATCAAGACCCACGCGAAATCCTGAAAAAAATTCGCCGCATTGAGCTGCGCACGCGGCGGCTGGTCAATTCGTCATTTTCGGGCCGTTATCACAGCGTCTTCAAAGGCCGCGGCATGAATTTTGAGGAAGTCCGCGAATACACGCCTGGTGACGAAATCCGCAGCATAGATTGGAACG
This sequence comes from Terrimicrobiaceae bacterium, assembly GCA_045403045.1. Classification (GTDB taxonomy): domain Bacteria; phylum Verrucomicrobiota; class Verrucomicrobiia; order Chthoniobacterales; family Terrimicrobiaceae; genus DASTFP01. Next base: position 13,098 of record JAXIPG010000085.1, on the reverse strand, counting down.
TCACCGCGCGAATGAACGCGCCGTACGTCAAGAAATTCACCGAAGAACGTGAGCTTACGGTGATGCTTCTTGTGGACGTCAGTGCGTCCGGAAGTTTCGGCAGCGTCGAATTGAGCAAGCGGGAGCTTGCCGCAGAGGTCGCAGCGATTCTTGCTTTCAGCGCCATCAACAACAGCGACAAGGTCGGATTGCTTTTGTTTTCCGACGAGGTCGAGCTTTTCATTGCCCCGAAGAAGGGACGTCTTCATACGCTGCGCTTGATTCGCGAGATGCTTTATTTCCAACCCAGGGGCAAGCGAACCAATCTCGCTGCGGCGCTGGAGTATCTCAACAAGGTCATTTCACGCCGCGCGGTGGTGTTTGTCATTTCGGACTTCCTCGCGCCCGATTACACGAAGCCCCTCACTGTTGCGAGCCGCCGTCATGATCTGGTGGCAATGCCCGTCCTTGATCCGGGGGAGGAACGGCTTCCAGACGTGGGCCTGGTCACCTTCGAGGATGCGGAGACCGGCGAGCAAATCGAAATCAACACGTCCAGTTCCGCCGTTCGTAGTGCGTTCGCCGCCGAGGAGGAGCGCCGGCGCAAGAATCTCGACAAACTCTTTGGTTCGCGCGGAATGGATGTCGTGCCGCTCGCCACCAACGAAGACTACCTCGTCGCGCTTCGCGCATTTTTCGAGCGACGTGAAAGGAGGTTGGCCGCATAATGCCCCCGACGCCGCAGCCAACACTCGCGCCCATCCACGACATTGCCGGTCCGGTTTGGCTCTTTCCCTATCCGATTTGGGTGGTCGTCGCGGCAGCGCTCGCGTTTCTCGCCTTGATCGGCCTCGTTTTTTGGCTGACACGGCGTAAGCGTCCCGCTCCCCTGCAAACACCCCGGCAACGCGCTCTGGCGGTGCTCGAGGAGTTGCAGCGCGAAGGCCCGGAGGCCGATTGCTACGCGTTTGGCGTGAAGGTTTCCGATGCTTTGCGCACCTACATTCGCGATCAGCACGGTCTCGACGCTTTGACGCGCACGTCCGTCGAGTTTCTCGAGGCCCTGCGGGAAAATGCGGCCTTCACGGACAACGAGAAGGCGGCTCTCTCTGAGTTTCTCGAATCCGTTGATTTGCTCAAGTACGCGCGACTGCCCGCCGCTGCGGAAGATATTCACTCTTTGCTCGCAATCGCCGAGCGTCTGGTCCGGGGGGAAAATGCCATCCAAGCGAGTGCGGCAAAATGAGTGACGGTAGTCCTTTCGGTTTCAGTTTCGCGCACCCGTGGGCGCTGTTCTTCTTGCTCTTGCTGCCGATCTTAGCCGTGTTGAAGGGTCGTATCGGGGGGACCCCCGGCGTGACGTTTTCGAGTACTTCCGCGCTGTCTGCCTTAGGGCGACGGCGCCGTTCACGGGCCGGGGCGTTGCTGGCGTTGCTGACCCATCTCGCCCTGGCGAGCCTCATCGTGGCGCTTGCCCGCCCTCAACTTGGTCGCACTCTCACCCGAATTCAGGCTAGTGGCGTGGACATCATGCTGGCTCTTGATGTGTCGCGTTCGATGCTTGCTGAGGATTACAACATAGGAGCGCAGCGAGCCAATCGCATCGATGCGGTCAAGCAGGTCACCGAACAATTCATACGACAACGTCCGAACGATCGCATTGGCATCGTGGCTTTTGCAGGGAGGCCTTACCTGGTCAGTCCGCTCACGCTCGATCATGACTGGCTGATCCATAATCTTGATCGCCTTCAAATTGGGATGGTTGAAGACGGTACAGCGATCGGCTCTGCGATTGCAGCAGCTGCAAACCGCCTGAAGGATAAAGAGGCGAAAAGCAAATTAATCGTCTTGCTTACCGATGGCGACAACAACGCGGGACGTGTCACTCCCCTTACCGCAACCGAAGCATCGAAGGCGCTCGGAATCCGGATTTATGCGATCGGAGCGGGCACAAATGGAGAAGTGCCCTTTCCCTTCAATGATCCGTTTGGCAGGACCGTCTATCGCAATGTTCGAATGGAGTACAACGACGATTTGCTCAAGCAGATCTCTTCGATTTCGAAGGGGAAGTATTTTCGCGCGGCCGACACGCATTCCCTGAAGGAGGTTTTCAATGAAATCGACCAGATGGAGAAGACAAAGGTCAGTGTCGAGAAGACATCGGATTATCGTGACCTATTCCCGATTTTTCTCCTGGCGGGTTTCGTTTTGCTTGGGTCGGAGGTTCTTCTTTCCCAAACCGTATGGAAACGTCTTCCCTGACATTCTCCCAGCCTGCCTGGTTTTTTGCTCTGGCGATTGTCCCGATCATCGCCGGACTTTACTTTTGGTCGCAGCGGCGGAGTGATGCTTTGTTGTCGAAGGTCGTTGCTCCGCGACTGCGGGCGCAGCTCGCCGGCGCGGTCAGCATGGGGCGGCGGACCTTGAAGTCGGTGTTGATCCTGGCGGTGTTTGGTCTGGTCGCCGTGGCTCTTGCGCGGCCGCAAATGGGATTCATCCAACGCGAGGTCAAGCAGCGAGGCCGCGATGTGATCGTCGCGATCGACACCTCGCGCAGCATGCTCGCTACAGATGTCGCCCCGAGCCGGCTTGCGCGAGCGAAACTTGTCGCGCAGGACTTGCTTCGCTTGGTGCGCGGCGATCGGATCGGTCTGGTCGCCTTCGCTGGCTCGGCTTTTCTGCAGGCTCCGCTAACGCTCGACTATAACGCGGTGCAAACGTCGCTTGAGGAACTCGACACGACAGTGATCCCTAAGGGCGGAACAAACATCTCGGAAGCAATTCGCACCGCCGAGCAGGCTTTTGGCAAGGGAGAGGGGCAGACCCGTGCTCTGATCATCCTCGCCGACGGCGAAGAACTGGATGCAGATGGGATTTCCGCCGCAAAGAGGGCTGCGACTCTTGGCGTGCGCATCTTTACGGTGGGAATCGGTTCCGGCGAGGGCTCTCTCATTCCTGTTCGCACCGAAGATGGCGGAACCGATTTCGTCCGAGACACAAGCGGTAAGCCCGTCCAGAGCCGATTGGATGAGAAGCGGCTCAGGGATATCGCCGAGGCTGGCGGCGGATTCTATGAGCCGCTTGGCCCCGATGCTGCGCGCGAGATTTTCGAGAAGGGCATTCTTAAGCTCGATGAAGCCGAAACCGGAATCATGACTTCCCGGCAGCCCATCGAACGCTATCAATGGCCGTTGAGCTTTGCCGTTGGCTTGCTTGTGCTTTGGCTAATGCTGAGTGACAGGAAGAGACCCTCCGCTCTGCGCAGAGCTGCGGTTGCCGCGAGCGTGCTAACACTCTCCGTCTCTGCTTCCCCAGCCGCCACGGGTCTTGAAGAATACCAGGCTGGAAATTTCGACAAGGCAAAGGCGGAATTCGAGAGGCGTCTGCAGACGGCGCCGGAGTCTGACAAACTGCATTTTAACGCGGGGGCTGCTTCATATAAACTAGGCGACTTCGCAAAGGCAGTCGGCCATTTCACCAAGGCGCTGCTAAGCGGCGATCAAAACCTGCGAGAAGATGCCTCGTATAACCTTGCCAATTCCCTGGTGCGTCGCGGCGAAGCGGCCAAGGGAAATGAGGAAAAGAAAGCGGATTGGAAAAACGCCATCCAACACTTCACAGAGGCTCTGAATCTCGATCCGAAAAACAAACAGGCGGAGGAAAACCGCGACATCGTAAAAAAGATGCTCGAGGACCTACAGAAGCAGGAAGAGAAAGAGAAGCAGAAACAAGACCAGCAGCAGAAACAGGACCAGCAACAGAAACAGGACCAGCAGCAGAAACAGGACCAGCAGCAGAAACGGGACCAGCAGCAGAAACAGGACCAGCAACAGAAGCAGGACCAGCAGCAGAAGCAGGACCAGCAGCAGAAGCAGGACCAGCAGCAGAAGCAGGACCAGCAGCAGAAGCAGGACCAGCAACAGAAGCAGGACCAGCAACAGAAGCAGCAGGCGAATAATGACCAGCGGCAAGACCAGTCTGGCCGTGACCAAAAGGAACAGGAAGGAGACGATCAGAAGAAGGAACAGCAAGATCAGCCCAAGCGAGGCGGGAAGGATCGGGAGAAGCCTGATGAAAAAGAGAAGCCTGATCAAAATGGCGATGAACAGAAGGATCAGGGGCGGCAGGAAATGGCCCAGAACCGGACGCAAGACAAAGGCCAACAGCCGCAACCGACTCCGCAGCCGACACCTGGTGAAAAGAAGCGGGGCGACCTGAAGCCCAATCAAGAGGAACAAAAACCCGACTCTGCCGCAGGCGCGGGTTCGGAGGCCGAACCTGTTGAGAAAGAGGGCGAGATGAGCGCCGCTCAAGCGAACGGTTTGCTAAATTCCCTTCGCTCGGAAGAGCAACGCGTGCGATTGATGCAAGGGCAAGAAATGGAGGATACATTGAAAGATTGGTAATGAAGACTCGAATGAAAAGGCTTCTTGGCCTATTTGCCCTTCTCATGTTCGGCCTGATCCGGATTGGCGCTGCTCAGCAAGTGCAGGCCGAGTTGTCGCAAGATTATGCCGGGGTGGGTCAGCCTGTGCGACTGAATATCTCGGTTACGGGAGCGCGTGGCGCCCAGGTTCCCCAGGAGTTGAAGATCGACGGCCTTGACGCTCGTTTTATCGGGAAATCCGAACAGATGCAGTGGCAGATGAACGGAGGGCGAGTCAACTCCACTTCGACGTCCGTCTACAGCTACCTGATCGTTCCACTGCGGCAAGGGGAGTTCACGATTCCTTCCATTCCGGTTGCCGTTGGTGGGAAAACCGTCAAGACATCACCGCTCACCTTGCGCGTCTCCGGAGGTCAAGGCGTTCCAGTCTTGCCGGCCATTCCCGTTCCTCAAGGTCAGACGGGGCGGCAGAGCGTTTCGCCTGGGCCCCCTGCGCAAGTGGCGCCCCGCTCACGAGGCTCTCAATCCGACGAGAAAAAGATTGCCTTTGGAGATCTGATTATTCCCAAGAAAACAGTCTATGTTGGCGAGGTTGTGCCGATAGAGCTCCGGTTTTATTTCGACGCGAGCTATCCCGTGCGTCTGCCAGATCGGCCTTCCTTCTCGGGTGACGGATTTACGGTAATGCGTTTTTCAAAACCCATTGAAAAACAGCAGGATGTCGACGGACGGAATTACAACGTTGTCATTTTCCAGACAGCCATTTCAGCTGCGAAGGCAGGGACTCTGGAAATTTCGCCTGCGAGCCTCGATTGCCAAATTCAACTTCCCGGCAGAGTCCCGTCGGGAATGGACGACTTTTTCGGTAGCTTCTTCGGGAGCATGATGTCGTCTGGGGACATTCGACAGACTACCGTGCCCACACAATCTGCGAAGCTGGAAGTCAAACCCCTGCCGAAGGAGGGCCGGCCCGAAGACTTCAGCGGTGCGATCGGTCAGTTCTCTCTGCAGGCATCAGCGACGCCGAAGCAGGCTGCAGCAGGCGACCCGATTTCCTTGAATGTTACGGTTTCCGGGCGCGGAAACTTCGACGCGGTGGGGTCGCCTGTCTTGCTCGAGGCCGATGGATGGCGCACGTATCCTCCCGGTGAAAAGTTCGAGGCCAGCCCGAGCGATCCCATCGGCTTCAATGGCGAGAAGCACTTCGAGTACATGCTCGTCGCGCGCGAAGACCGGTCGCAGACACCTGTGGCGCAGCTCTCATTTTTCGATCCATCGCTTGAGAAATACGTGACGATCAAAAGCAGCGCTATCGAAGTGGCCGCAAAGGGAACGGCTGATCCGGCCGCAGTCGCGGCCGCGACGCCTGCTCCTCAGCCTCAGCCCACCCCGGCCTCTGTCTCCACGCCGAAAAAGGAAAGCCTGCTCGCGTCAAATTTCTCGCCTGCATCCTTCACGTCTTTCGCTCACGATCACCGGTTCCTCGTAGTGAATGGTGCTTTGGCCATCGCTTGGTCGGCTGCGCTGATGCTCGGCTTAGGGCGTGCGGTAGCTGCCTCTTCCTTCGCGAGGGAATCCGCTGCGCGACGGGACAGCCGCAAACTCCTTCGCAAGATGAAAGATCCCGAATGCGGTCCGGAACAATTCTTCCATATGGCCGAGGAATTTGTGCATTCGCGGCTTACGTCCAACGGTTCGCACTCCGATGTGCGAGAATTGCTCGAGAATTCGAGTGCAAGCGATGAAACCAAGTCGACCGTTCGCGCCGTTCTCAACCGGCACGATGAATGGAAATATTCGGCGAGTGATCTGCACGCGAAGCTCGATGCTGGGGAACGCGAGCAAATTCTCGATCAACTCAAGAGTTTTGACCATGAATTGCGCAGGTAAATTGTCTTTCGTTTGTCTCTTTTTGGCGACCGTGTGCGTCCGGGCTGACACGATCGCGGACGGCAACGCTGCCTTTGCCAAAGGCGATTTTCCCGCGGCAATCCGCGCCTTCGAATCGGCTCTGGCGACTCAAGGGCCAAGCGCCGGGCTCTATTACAGCCTCGGAATAGCCGAGCAAAAGGACGGACAGCGTGCGCAAGCTGCGGTGAACCTCCGCCGGGCCATCATGCTCGATCCTCGCATGATGGATGCGCGGATGGCTCTCTCAGAGATCGAACGTTCACAGGGAGTGCCTTCCGTTCCGGCAAGTTGGCGCGAATTCGTAGCGGAGCGAGCGCCGCTGAAGGCGCTCCTGATCACCGGATGCGCCCTCGCTTGGCTGGGAGCTTTCCTGCTTCTTTTTGTCGTTTTCGCAAAGGCCGGTCGCTTGTTGCCTCTGGCCGGTGCAGTAGGGCTCGTCGCGGCCGGAACCGGGATCTTCTTGATCGGCTACCTGGCCGATCCGCGTGTTTCCGAGCGGAACGCGGCGGTGGTTTCCGAAAAGGAAGGAGTTACCCTTCTCTCCGCACCCGCGGACCAGTCGGCGGCGGTCTTGCGCCTTCCCGGCGCTGCGCCTCTGCGGATATTGCGGCGGATCGGCGAGTGGACTTTCTGCAGCGTGCCGGGCGGGGAAAGAGGATGGGCTCCAAGCAAATCGCTCGAAGCCGTGGTGCCTACTGCGTGAAGCTGACCTCCGCGGTTGTCATGCTGGCCGCGGTGGTTCTTTCCGTCTGCCAGTCTGCCGAGCCATGGAGCGACCGAATCGGTCCGGAAACCCCTGGTCCCTTTCCACTGGTAAGGCCATTTTCGGGAGAGTTCCGCTTTGGCTGGTCGGACATCGGGGCCGCGAGTGCGAAGGCCAGCCTCGGGTATTCCGGGGACGAGATCATCGTCGAAGTGGAGGGAGGAACGGACGGTCTGGCGCGGGCGCTTTGGCAGCTCGACGCAAGGCACAAGGCCGTAATTCTCATGGAGGGTCTCAAGCCGGTCGGATTCGAGCAGCTCGAGAAATACGCCAATAAAAGGGTGAGGACGGAGGCGGTTTTCAAACCGGATGGTCTTTGGCGCATCCGCGCAGTCACGCCCGATCCGAAGAACGTGGCGAAATGGAAAAGAATCAAGGTGGAGCCTGTTCGCGATATCATCTCTGCCATGCTGCTCATCCGCAGTCAGGGCTTGAACAATGGAGACAGGATCGGTGTCGTAGCCTTTCCGGGCGATGCGCCGTTTCTGGTGGAGGTCACCGTAGCCAAGCGTGAGCAAATCAAGATCGCTGGCGCGCTTCGCAAGGCGATCAAACTCGATTTCCAAATTCAGCGAATCGACGTCAAGAACAAGGACCGTCTTGCTCCGCATGGCAAGTTTCGGAGCGGATCGGTCTGGCTCTCCGATGATGAGGACAGGATTCCATTGCGCGCGGAAGTGGACATCTTTATCGGCTATGTGTTTGGGGAATTGGAAAGCCTGCGTTTCGATTGAGCGATTTTGAGCGACAACGTAATCAAGCAAGTTCTTTGAGTTGCGCAACGTGGTGATGGGCCACGAGGCGCTCTTGTCCACGCAGGTCGAGAACGCGGAGGTTGGCATTACAGTCCAGCCCCATAAATCTTCCCCCAATCGTCTCTCCGGCGATTAGAGTAATTTCTACTGGGCGCTCTGTGGCCCAGTGGGCATTAAGCTCCCGAACCGCGCTCGAAAGGCCGCCTTCGAGCATTGCTTGGTGAGCATCCCCAAGAGCGTCCAGAATGAGGACGGCAAGCGTCTCAAGGTCTGGAATCACGGGCAAGAGGTCGGCCAGTCGGGTGCTGGTGTCCACCAAGGAGGAATCGTGATTCCATGGCGCGTTGAGGACGTTCAGGCCGATGCCCACTGTAAGCGCTTCGCGAGATCCCTGCTCAATGAGAAGACCGGCAAGTTTCTTATTTCCGCTCATCAGGTCGTTCGGCCAGCGCAACCGTACGTTCGGGACGGCAAGATTCTCGAGCACGCGAAGCAGGTGACAACCGACCATTAGCGAGAACCCACCCCACCGACCGGCGCCGCCCTCAGCGGGGAGTGTTGCGGAAAGCCACAGGCCGCCGGGATCGGAAACAAAGGAACGTCCGAAGCGTCCGCGTCCCGCCGTTTGCGCCAGGGCGCGGACCGCGCTCCAGGGAAGTAATTCCCGGGCGAGATCGTTGGTCGATGCCACCGTCTCATAGAGGAAAAATCTCCATCCTGCGGAGCCGATAGTTGCCGCGGAAATGGCTTTTTCTAAGGGACTCGGTGCCATGTTTCTGATGGGTTGGCCGATTTTGCGGTTTCAAGCAAGGTAAACCGCACACGGGCGAACTGTTGCTTGATTTGCAGTTGAGGGAGGTAAAACTCCGGCGATGATCGAATATCTCAAGGTTCTCCGGGCGGATCATTGGCTGAAGAATATCTTTATTCTCTTTGGGCACCTCGTTGCCATCGCGCTGCTTCCCGACGAGGTGCCCCAGAACAAGCTGGAGCTCGCCACACGCATTGTTTTGTCGCTGGTCCCCGCGTGTTTGATTGCCTCGGCGAACTATATCATCAACGAGATTCTCGATGCGCCCTTCGACCGCATGCATCCTACGAAGCGGTTGCGTCCCGTGCCCGCTGGCACGGTGAAAGTCCCGATTCTTTGGATGATCATGGCAGTGCTTACCGTGGTCGCCTTTGCGCTCGCGGCAAGCTGGTTTAACACGGGCTACATCATTTCTCTCGCGCTGCTGCTGCTAAGCGGCATTGTGTACAATGTCGAACCTATCCGGCTCAAGGATCGTGCCTATCTCGACGTGGTCGCGGAGTCCTTCAACAATCCCATTCGTCTTTGGCTCGGCTGGTTTGCGTTGCTCCCCGCGAATGTTTTTCCCCCATTGTCGGTCGTTTTGGCGTGGTGGTTTTTCGGTGCGCTGCTCATGGCGGGCAAGCGCTATGCGGAATTCCGCTTTATCGGAGACGCGCGGCGCCGTGGCGATTACAGAAAGTCCTTTCGTGTTTACACGGAACGCTCCCTCATTCTCTCCATGGTGACCCATGCCAATTTTTTCTGCTTCTGTATGGGTGTTGCAATAGCGGTGTACCGTCCGAATCTCGTTTTCGCCTTCCCGCTCGTTGTTCTTGCAATCTGCGTCTATCTCCATCGGGCGATGAGCGAGGAGGGGGCCAAGCTCGAGCCGGAGCATCTTCTGAAGAGCCCGCTTGTCATCGCTTGCACGCTGGTCGTTGTTGCCGTCTCGGGATTTCTCGCCTGGACAAAGACCGATCTGACGAAGAGGGCCCATTTCTTTGAATTGATCGGAGGCAGACAGGAAACGAATCAATGAAAAACCTTCCGGGATTCCGGGACTTCTATCCCGATGATTGCGCCCGCCGCAATTACATTCTTTCAACATGGCGCGAAGTCGCCCGGCGCTATGGATTTGTCGAGTATGACGGGCCTGTCCTGGAGCCCATCGAGCTCTACGAGAAGAAAAGCGGCGGCGAATTGCTCGGCCAGCTTTTCGATTTCGTGGACAAAGGTGGCCGCCATGTTGCCATGCGACCGGAGGTGACGCCGACATTGGCACGAATGGTAGCCGCGCGTGAGAAGGATTTCAAAAAGCCGCTCAAGTGGTTCTGCTGTCCGCAATTCTTTCGCTATGAAAAGCAGCAACGCGGACGCCTCCGCGAATTCTTCCAGTTCAATGCCGACATTGTCGGCGAGTCATCACCCGCTGCCGACGCAGAATTGATTGCGCTTGCAATCGATATCCTGCGCGAGCTGGGATTTACGGAGCAAGATTTCGTAGTGCGTCTCAGCAGCCGCGAAATTTGGGTAAGTTTTCTCATGGAAAAGAGAGGACCTGACGGTTTCTCAGTCGCAGAAGTTGATCAGCTTCTCGCGGTGGTCGACAAGGCTGAAAGGCTGGAGAAGTCGCTGATTAATAAACAACTTGAACCACTTCATGTTACCTTCACTGAAATTCAACGCTGGGCGGCAGACTGGAATCAGAAGATCTTTGATGCTGGCTCCGCTGCTGGAGGCACTTCTCTGGCGCGCTTTCACGAGCTTCTCCACTCGTATCTCGATCCACGAGGTTTGCTGAAGTATATCAATGTGGACTTTTCCGTTGTGCGTGGATTGGCCTACTACACAGGCGTTGTTTTTGAGATCTTCGATCGAAGCAAAAGGGAGCGCGCTCTTGCTGGCGGCGGCCGCTACGACGAACTTCTCGGCCTTATGAGCGATGGTAAGGTTGCCATGCCCGCGCTCGGATTCGGAATGGGCGATGTGGTGCTCGCAAATCTCATCGAGGATACGCCGCACGCCAAAGCGAGCATGGACGCCTGGATCGCGCAAAAGCACGCGGCCGATATCTTCGTCGTCATCGCGAAAGAAGACCGGCGTCCTGCGGCACTGGCCATCGTTCAGCAACTTCGTGAAGCCGGCCTGCGTGTTGATTTTCCGCTCATGGCTGCGAAGGTCGGAAAGCAATTCCAGAGCGCCGAGCAGGTCGGCGCGGAGTTGGCTGTGCTTGTGGGAGACGAATGGCCACAGGTAAAGATAAAGACGCTTGCTACACGTCGGGAGGACCAGATCCCGCACACGGAGCTTGCAGATTGGTTGCGAAAGCGACAGAAAGACGCTTAACCACAGGGCACACAGAGAACACAGAGGAAGTAACTTCAGCCTCTGTGACCTCTTTGTCCCCTGTGGTTAATTTTTCAATTTATGAGTTATCGCACGAATCATTGCGGCGCTCTGCGCAAAGCGGACTCTGGAGCGCGTGTCACTCTTTGCGGTTGGATGGATTCCCGCCGCGACCATGGCGGCGTCGTTTTCATTGACCTTCGTGATCGCAACGGCATCACGCAGGTTGTCTTTCGTCCCGAGGAACATTCCGATGCGGCCTCGGCCGCCCACGGACTCCGGGGCGAAGATGTTATCCAAATATCGGGAGTGGTTGCTCCGCGTCTTGCGGGAACCGAGAATCCCAAGCTCGCCACCGGCGAGATTGAAGTTGTCGCGGACGCACTGACCGTTTTGAACAAGGCGGATGTTCTGCCGTTTCCTTTGGGTGAGGATTCGGTCAGTGAAGATTTGCGTCTCGAACACCGTTATCTGGACCTGCGGCGCCCGGAGATGGTGCGCAATCTCACTGTGCGCCACAAGATTACCAAGGCCACCCGCGACTACTTTGATTCGCAGAGCTTTCTTGAAATCGAAACGCCCGTGCTCTCGAAAAGCACCCCCGAGGGAGCGCGCGAATTTCTCGTGCCTAGCCGAATCTTTCCGGGGAAGTTTTACGCGCTTTCGCAGTCCCCACAACAATACAAGCAATTGCTGATGGTGGGAGGCGTTGAGCGGTATTTCCAGATCGCAAAATGCTTCCGCGATGAAGATCCCCGTGCCGATAGGATCACCGAATTGACGCAGATCGACGTTGAGGTGTCTTTCGTGACAGAGGAGGAGATTTTTTCGCTGATTGAGGGCCTGCTTGCGCAGATTTTCCATCTCGTACGTGGCGCAGAGGTTTCACGTCCTTTTCCACGCCTGACTTATCAGGAAGCCATGAACCGCTACGGAACTGACAAGCCGGATCGCCGCTTTGGGATGGAACTCGTCGCGCTGGACGACACTTTTCGTGAGAGTCAATTCAAGGTATTTCGCGCGGCCCTCGATTCCGGCGGCGTCGTGAAGGCTGTCAACGCCAAGGGTTTCGCAAACATTACCACGGGACAGATCGAGAACCTTACGGAAATCGCGCGCCAATACGGCGCTCGCGGACTGGCTTTCATCAAGGTCGAGAACGGAGAATGGAAGTCGCCGATCGTGAAGTTCTTTTCTGATACGGAAAAGAACGCACTGGCCAGCCGGCTAGGCATTGAGGAAGGCGACCTCATCCTCTTCGGAGCCGACCAATGGGAAGTGGTTTGCAACGTGCTCGGTCGAATCCGCCTTCGGGTGGCCGAGATCCTCGGCCTTAATAAAGATTCCAACGCTCTGGAATTTTTATGGGTGATGGATTTCCCGCTGCTGACTTACAGCGCCGAGGAACAGAAATGGAACGCCGTGCACCATCCGTTCACGCGCCCCAAAGGCGAAGATATCCACTTGCTGGAGGCGGGGGAGTTCGGCAAGGTCCGGGCGCAAGCCTATGACGTTGTTCTCAATGGCGTCGAGATCGGCGGCGGCAGCATCCGGATTCATGAACGCGATTTGCAGGCAAAGATGTTCGAGGTGCTTGGCATCCCTCCGGACAAGCAGCAAATCCTCTTCCCGCACCTTCTCAAAGCCTTCCGCTTTGGCTCGCCCCCGCATGGCGGCATCGCGCTCGGTGTCGATCGCCTCGTCATGCTTGCCGCAGGTACGGACAATATTCGCGACGTAGTGGCCTTCCCCAAGAATAACCGCGGAGAGGATTTGATGATGAATTCGCCGAGTTCACCTGAGCCCCGGCAGCTTCGGGAGCTTGGTCTTCAAATTGCGAGGAAGCCTTGATGCGAAGAAAATCGCAGGAATCTTTTGTCGGTTTGCAAAAATTCTGCCGGCACTGTAGTCACATCGTCATGGGTCTGCGCGCACCGGTGTATCTTTTGACTGCGATGCTTGTTCTCTCGGAGGTCCGAGCCGATGAGGTTCCACAGGATGCCCGCGATGAACTGGCTGGGGGTCAGACCGTGGTGAAAAGCGAGAATGTTCCAGGCGCACCCTGGCCGAGACTCAAGCTCTACAAAGTGGTGGACGCTCCGCCGCAAGTTCTTGCTGAGCTCTTTTCCGACTATTCCGCGGCTCCCTCGTATACGCCTGGAAT
>JAXIPG010000195.1:0-7211 GCA_045403045.1 Terrimicrobiaceae bacterium | reverse complement strand
GGCGCTACCGACCGGGCTCTTCGCGCTCCGACCCCCGGTCTTCGAAACGAGTAAAGTGCTTGCGAAATGTCAGAGGCACGCCTCCGACCGGGCCGTTTCGCTGCTTGGCGATCACAAGCTCGGCCTTGCCCTCGATCTCTTTCTTTTCCTCGTCGTCGTCCGCGTAGTATTCCTCGCGCCAGAGAAGGCCGACAAGATCGGCGTCCTGCTCGATAGAGCCCGACTCGCGCAAATCGCTCAGGCGTGGTTTGCCTTTGCTATCACCGGTGCGGGCCTCGGGATTGCGATTGAGCTGGGCGAGAACAACAATGGGGACGCTCAATTCCTTCGCCAGGGCCTTGATGCCGGACGAGATTTCCGCAACTTCGATCTGGCGGTTTTCCTGGCCACGCCGGCTGGGCGAGCGAAGAAGCTGGAGGTAGTCGATGACGATCAACTGGACGTCGTGGCGGTCCTTAAGGCGTCGCGCGCGCGCGCGAAGTTCGAGAATTCCCAGTCCAGGCGTATCATCGATAAACATCCTGCACTCAGAAAGTCTTGTCGTGGCCTGGATTAAATTCTTCATATCGCTCTTCCCGATGAAGCCGTCCCTGATTTTCTTTAGGTCCACGCGCGCATGGGAGCACAGCAGGCGCTGCATGAGCTGTTGAGTGCTCATTTCCAAGCTGTAAACGGCGACTGGTTTTCCGGCTTCGATCGCAACATGCTCGGCTATGTTCATGGCGAGGGCTGTCTTCCCCATTGAGGGACGCGCTGCGATGACAATCATCTCGCCGGCGTGCATTCCGTTCGTCATGACGTCGATCCCTTTGAAGCCGGTGGGTAGTCCGGTCAATGCACCGCGGTTTTGAAACAACTTTTCGATGCTATCCAGCGCCTCCATCGCAAGCTCCTTCATCTCCGGAACCTTGCCGCGGAGGCGATCATCACCGATCGCGAGAATCCTTTGCTCTGCCTCATCGAGCAGAATCTGGACGTCACCCTGTTCTTCGTAAGCGCGGGCGCCATACTCGGTGCAGGTGCCGATGATCGCGCGCAAAAGATACTTTTCGCGAAGGATTTCGAGATAGTATGCGGCGTTGCTGGCAGTCGGAACGAATGTGAACAAGTCGGTGACCGCGGCTGCTCCGCCGACTTCTTCGAGAAGATGGCGGTCCTCCAGGAGCTGGGTCAGGGAGATAAGGTCGATGGGCTTGTTCGCCTCGCGCATATCCACCAGCACGGTGAAGATCCTGGCGTGAGCAGGATGATGGAAGTATTTCTCGCCGACTTGCTGCTGGATGCACTCGTCCAGTACGCGTCCCGGCGCAAGAAGGATCGAGCCGAGAAGCCCCTTCTCCGCATCAAGGCTCTGCGGAAGGGACCTGTGAATATCTGGTAAATAAGCTCCGCTTTTCTGGGAGTAAGAACGGCCGCTTTCGCGAACCTTGCCTTGACCATACCCGCTAGTTTTCACGGGATTCTCAACGGACGCTGCCGGAGAATCGGTGGCCATCGCTGAAGACTATTAACTTTTCGTTGCGGTTTTCCTGCGAGGGGTTTTTTTCGAAGGCTCCGCCTCGCGCGTTTCTTCGTCCGATGCGCGCTTTGGCGTGGAGATCTTGATGCGCAGCTTGGCCGTCACATCGTGATGAAGCTTAACCTCGACTTCGTGCTCGCCGCTCTCCTTGATGGCTTTGTCGAGGGACACAGCATGTTTGGGCAACTCAACATCGCCAAGCTCCTCGGCGAGACGGTCATGAATATCCTTTGCCGTGATTGAGCCAAAAGCCTTGCCGGTCTCGCCGGTTTCGAGGGTGAAGTTAAGGAGGAGCCTATTGATTCTGCCGGCAAGCTGCTCGGCGGCGGTCAGCTCGCGCCCCTCGCGTTCGGCGCGTTTGGCTCTGAGATGGTTGATCTTTCGCAGTGAGCTCGGCGTGACCTCCAGCGCCTTGCCCTGCGGGATGAGGAAATTGCGCGCAAAGCCACGACGGACTTTCACGAGGTCGGCTTCCGCGCCGAGGCTGGGGATGTTTTCCGTAAGAATGACTTCTGCGTAGGCCATAAGTCCCGATGCAACGCGGGATAAAAAACCTATTTCTTTGCTCAGAGCTGTCAACACGAAATCAAGGAAAATCGTAGAGGGCATGCACAAGTGCGAGGGCGCGGGATTTGGGCAGTACACCGGCCTCCATCTGATTCATAACGTAAGCAAAGCCGAGGCGATTCTCCGGATCGGCAAAAGCGAGGCTTCCTCCGGCGCCGGGGTGACCGAACGCAGAGATCGAAGGGCCAAAAATGTGGCGTTTTTTCTGTCCCGAAGCGTCAAGGGGATCCAACATGAAGCCGGCGGAGAATGCTGTTTCTGTGCGCAGCGTCTTGTCGGTCCCTTGGGCAAGACGCGTGGTCATCCAACGGATGGCTTCAGTGGAAAAATACCGCCGTCCTTCCCATTCCCCTTCAAGCGAAAGCATGGCATAGAACTTCGCCAGTGAATCGGCGCTGCCGATGGCGCCAAGTGAGGGCAAACTCGCAGAGCGCAAGTCCGGGGAATTCATGGCGGAGGGAGAAATCGCACCCGAGGGTGTGGAAAAGGCTTCCCGCGTCAGTGATCCGGGCGTTGCTATGGCTTGGGAAAATCCATCCTCCACATCCCCGCAGCCTGCGCGGGCAGCAATCATCTGAGCGGCTCGATGGTGCAGCGATTCCGGGAGGCCGATCCAGAGATCAAGGCCCATTGGCTCGCCAAAGTTTGTTCGCCAGTATTCGCCAAGCGGTTGTCCACCGAGCCTGCGGACGAATTCGTCGGCAAGAAAGCCATAAATGCGTGGTGAATAACCATGTTCCTCCCGGCTTTCCCAAAGGGGCGCCTGCAATTCGATGGCGCGAATCACCACGTCATGGTCGCGAATCTCAGCCGTCTTGTCGGTGAGCGCCGAAAGGCCCGCACGATGAGAAACAACCTCGCCAATGGTGATTCCCTCTTTGCCATTTTGCGCAAATTCCGGCCAGAACTCCGATACCCGCGTTGATAGGTCGCGCCCGGAGCCTTCGAGTGCATGGAGCACGCATGCGCTCGAGAGTCCCTTGGTTGCCGACCATACGAGTACCATCGTATCGTGAGTCCACGGCGCACTTCGCGCCGCATCCCTCCAACCACTGCAAAGACAAAATGCCTGCCGGCCGTCCTGCCATACGGCCACCGAGGCGCCAACCTCCACACCTCGCACGAAATTGCATTCGAAGATGGCTTGAACGCGATCGGCGACTGACTTGTCTGTTGTCATTTGCCCAGCAATCCGTGAACCGGCTTCAAGTCAGGATCGTATTTCGCGATCTCACGAAACTTCCTGTCCATCTGAAAGCTCCTTTCAAGGTGCCGCGTGGCTTCGTCCAGATTGCCGAGCACAGCATCGTAGCAGGCGAGATTATAATGATAAGTCGCCTCCAGCAACAGGGAGGACGGACCTTCAACGAGCAGCTGCTTGGCTTCGATCGTGCGGCCCATTTCGTGCAGGCAGAAGGCCCCGTGGATGTAACCCGTGACGCCCTCCGGGCTTGTCGCGCGCAGCCGCGCACAAACGGACAGGGCCTGTTCCCAGCGCTTTGCGCGCATCACGATGAATAGCCGTATCTGCAGCACTTCTTCGCGGAGTTGATCTTTCGGGGAAATGGCGTCGATCTCTCGCAATGCCTCATCGGGCATCTCGAGCTCGATGTAACCCTGCGCCGAAAGCAGAGAACGTTCAAAAGACATGTCCTGCGAGTTAAAAGCAAATCTGGCCGCTTGCAATCACGGATCGCAAGCGTTCGCCTTCGAAGATCCCGAGAAATCGAGGACGAATGGGGACCGATGGGCGCCCTCTCGAGGCGGCCCCGGCGCTCAGGCGATCGTGATTTCCTTGCAGAGATAGACGTCCTGAATCGTATTTAGAAGCTTTGCACCTTCTTCCATCGGGCGCTGGAAAGCTTTGCGTCCGGAGATGAGCCCCGTCCCTCCCGCGCGCTTGTTGACCACTGCAGTGAATGCGGCGTCAGCGAAATCGTGTTCGCCGCTTGCACCGCCGGAGTTGATAAGTCCCGCGCGACCCATATAGCAATTGGCCACCTGGTACCTGCACAGATCGATGGGATGGTCGCTCGTCAGTTCGGTGTAGATGCGCTCATCGAGCTTGCCGTAGCTGGATCCACCGGTGTTCAGCGCCTTGTAGCCTCCGTTGTTCTCGGGGAGTTTTTGCTTGATGATGTCGGCCTGAATGGTGCAGCCGAGGTGGTTGGCCTGTCCGGTGAGATCGGCGGAGAGATGGTAATCTTTGTCCTTCTTGAAGGCATTGTTGCGCAGATAACACCATAGTACCGTTGCCATGCCGAGTTCGTGCGCCAGCGCGAAGGCCTCGGAAATCTCGATGATCTCGCGCGAAGCGTCGTCCGAGCCAAAGTAAATGGTGGCTCCCGCCGCCGCCGCGCCCATATTGTAGGCATCCTTCACCGTGCCGAAAAGGATTTCCTTATGCTGGTTCGGGTAAGTGAGCAGCTCGTTGTGGTTGATTTTGACAAGAAAAGGAATCTTGTGCGCATATTTCCGGGAGACGGCGCCAAGAACGCCGAAGGTCGATGCCACGGCGTTGCAGCCCCCTTCGATAGCAAGCTTCACGATATTCTCGGGATCGAAATAGAGCGGGTTCTTTGCAAAGCTAGCCCCCGCCGAATGCTCTATGCCCTGATCGACCGGAAGGATGGACATGTAGCCGGTGCCCGCCAGGCGTCCGGTGTGATACATCCAGTTCAGGTTGTTCAAGACGCGCTGGTTGCGGTTGGTGGGAGCAAAGATGCGATCCACCCAGTCCGGGCCAGGCAGATGCAGGAGCTTGGTAGGAATGGTTTGGCACTTGTGCTTGAGGAGGTACTCGGCCTTGTCGCCGAGGAGGGAGACGATGTTGTCGATCATGGGAGCGTCGGGGTGCACTTTCCCGTGTACGTAAGCGCCGTCTCATTGTCGAGTCCTCCGACAACAAGTGATGACGAAAATGGTGCGAGCAGCCGCCGTCAGCGTCAAGGCGACGCGACTAAACGCACGCGTCGCCCAGACCGCCCGTCGCCTATGCGTTACGATTGATGCAATTGAGGTCCTCGAAGGAACCGATCAAGCGTTTGGTGAACGATGCTTCACCCGCGCCAAGCCATACGCGCGGGTCGTAATACTTCTTGTTAGGTGAATCCGGTCCCTCCGGATTGCCAATCTGCCCCTGCAAATAATCGTGATTCTTGGCATCGTACGCGCGGATGCCGTCCCAGAAGGCCCACTGGAGGTCGGTGTCCAGATTCATCTTGATGGCGCCGTAGCTGATAGCCTCCCGGATTTCCTCACGCGAGGAGCCCGAGCCTCCGTGGAAAACGAAATTCACCGGCTTGGGTCCCGTGCCCAAGTTCTTGGCAATGTATTCCTGTGAGTCCTTCAAGATGGTGGGCTTTAGCCTCACGTTGCCCGGTTTGTAAACCCCATGAACGTTGCCAAAGGCGGCTGCGACTGTGAAATTAGGGCTGATCGGACTGAGAGTCGAATACGCTTTGGCCACTTCTTCGGGCTGCGTGTAGAGACGCGATTCGTCGACCCCGGAATGATCCACGCCATCCTCTTCACCGCCGGTCACTCCGAGTTCGATCTCGAGCGTCATCCCCAGCTTGCTCATGCGCGCAAGATACTTCCCACAGGTCTCGACGTTCTCCTCCAGAGGTTCCTCGGAGAGATCGAGCATGTGCGAGCTATAAAGCGGCTTTCCCGTTTTGGCGAACTGCTCTTCGCTAGCCGCCAACAGGCCATCAACCCATGGCAAAAGCTTCTTGGCGCAATGGTCGGTATTTAGAATGACCGGAACTCCATACGCCTTTGCGGCCTGATCGACGTAATGCGCACCGGCGATACCACCTAAAATCGCCCCGAACTGCTTCTCCTTGCTGATGCCTTTCCCGATGAAGAACTGCGCTCCGCCATTGGAGAACTGGATCATCATTGGCGAATTAACCTCCCTGCCGGCCGCAAGCGACGCATTGATCGAGCTTGTGCCGATGCAGTTGACTGCCGGAAGCGCAAATTCGTTCGCCTTGGCGTAGTCAAGAAGTTCTTTCACTTCATCGCCGAAGAGAACTCCGGCCCGAAATCGTTTGTTGTCACCCATGATTAAAAATTGTGTTGTAGTTTGTGATGGCTGATTCCCCACGCAAGAAATCGCTCTGGACGGGGGTCTTGCGAAGCTTTCTACCACACCTTGGTTTTGCATTCCAGCATGAATGTCTCCAGCACGTGCAAATGGCATTCAGCTCAAACGGTCGGTGCGGAAGAGCGAAGATCACCATGATGTCCACCGGGTCTGGGTGGCCGCGCGATAGGGATTCCTCCTTCGTCGTCGTATTCGTCCTCGATTTCGAGAGAGATTCTAGGGATGAAGGACGAGCACGAGGACGAGTACGAGGTGGATGCGCCACTTCGATCGCCTGAGAGGTAGGAAATTTGCGCTTTAAGTAGGAAATAAGACGCTCTGTTCGTAAAATCGATTGACAAAACGAACCGTCCGGATATGAAACTCAAATTACCCCCCAACACTAAATATGAAAAAGAGCGTCTACGCGTTTACTCTTATCGAGCTTCTCGTCGTTATCTCAATTATCGGAATTCTCGCTGCTCTTGCGCTACCCGCCATCACCGGCGCCTTGGCTCGCGGACAGATGACCCAAACCTTGAGCAACACAAGGCAGCTCCATCTCGCGACGCAGCAAATGGTTCTGGATGGCACGACGACTGGTGATTCCTTGCTCTGCTGGCCAGGCGATGCTGCTAGCCCAAGCTGGGCGAACTGGGCGACAAATCTCGTTCCTTCCTATTTGAGCCAGAATGACTTCTCCAAATTGCTAAGTGCTCCGGGTGTTCCCCGGTCTTCCACCATTGCCCCCGACGTGAAAACGCCGACGGCAATCAATGTTTTCGCTGTTGCGGAAAACGATACCGGCGACACCGTTTTCCTCGCTTCGGCGAATTGGACGGATACGTCTACGCCACTGGATCCCACCAATAGGCCTTATGGCAACAAGGGCTTCATCATCTTTCACAAGGCGGGAGACGGAGCCATTCTCCTGCAAAAGCAGTATAACAATACAAACGTCATCGGCACTGTCCCGACCACAAAACTTTAGTAGTCGCGATCCTGACCTCAAGACCAGTCTGGAAGATGCAAGCC
>JAXIPG010000305.1:0-19067 GCA_045403045.1 Terrimicrobiaceae bacterium | reverse complement strand
GCAAACGTTCGGTAGCTGCCCATAGCAATCCGGCGCTTTTCCGCTGGCGTCCGCGAATCGCCAAAGGCCGCATCGAGATTGGCCAGAGCGACCTCCTTCCCTCGCTTGTCGAAAAAAAATACGATGGAACCGAGCACGTTTGCGATATGCCGGAGCCAACGGTAGGGTAAACGCCCTTCCAGCCAGACAAAACTGGAAAGCCCGAGGAATTCCAGCCTTTGACGAAAAGTTGGGGTGAAGTCAAACACCGACTCGATAAATAAAACACGGACGGCTGGGTTTAGTCGTCCGTCGAATTCGACGATCGAGCTGGCGAGCCGACCCCAGCCTCTGTTTCGATTCTCGGGAAGAGCGGCGTCGGTTTACCTAGCAAATGCCCGTCGGGTAAGCCGCCCCATTTGGCGTCTGCGAGCGCGAAAGGTCTATCCCAATTGAGTTGCGCAAAGATGCCCGCGGCCGCATTCGGCAGCACTGGCGAAAGGAGGATGGCAATGAT
The DNA here is from genome assembly GCA_045403045.1 of Terrimicrobiaceae bacterium. GTDB lineage: Bacteria > Verrucomicrobiota > Verrucomicrobiia > Chthoniobacterales > Terrimicrobiaceae > DASTFP01. The sequence goes on along the minus strand of JAXIPG010000305.1, from coordinate 18,571 downwards.
GCGAAGGGCCTCGGCGAGATGGTAGAGAACGGCGGAGAGGCGATCGGCTCGCTCAGGTTCTTTGGCGAGCTTCCACGGAGCAGATTTCTCAACCAATTCATTACACAGCCCGCAATAAGCGCGGATGAGGGACAATGCGGCATCAAGCTCAAATTCCTCCATACAATGCGGGAACGCTTCTTGGGTAAGTTGCGTCTGGCCCTTCCCACGTATATCCGCAGTCATCTCATCATCGTATGATCCACTCGTGATTTTGCCGTTGCGATACTTCCATGCCATGCTCAACGTGCGATTGAGCAAATTCCCGAGGTTGTTTGCTAGATCCGTATTGTATCGCTGAACGAGGCGTTCTTCGCTGAAGTCACTGTCCTTGCCGGTTGCTATGTCGCTCATCAAATAATAACGGAGCGCTTCAGCACCGTATTTGTCCGCGAGCGCATTTGGATCCACGATGTTGCCGAGACTCTTGCTCATCTTCGCACCGGAAATGTTCCACCAACCGTGGACGAGCAGGGGCGGGATTTTGTCGTTCGGGAAACCGAGGGCTTTCAACATGATCGGCCAATAGACGCCATGGGCCGGGATAAGGATATCCTTGCCGATGACGTGCGTGGCAGGCCACCAGCGGTGGAATTCTGCGAGATCGGCTCCCGGCGAGGGATCGTAGCCCGGTGCAAAGCTAATGTAGTTTACCAACGCGTCGAACCAGACGTAGGTAACAAACTCAGTATCGAACGGAAACTCGATGCCCCAAGCAAGGCGCGCCTTGGGTCGGGAAATGCAGAGGTCACCCTCGACTTTCTCGACGGCATTGCGCAATTCGGCCATGCGGAATTCTGGAACGACGAGCGGGCGGCCCGCAACAGTGCGCGTGTCGATGAGTTCGAGGAGCCACTGCTTATGTTCGGCGAGCCGGAAATAATAGTTTTCCTCCTCGCGAAATTCGACCTGTCCCCATTCGGGGCCAAATTCGCCGTTCGGACCGCGTTCCTTGTCGGTGAGGAATTGCTCCTGACGAACGCTGTAGTAACCGCCGCGCTTATCTTTGTAAATTTGTCCTTCGTTGTTGAGACGGGTGAGGATTTTTCTCACGCATTCCTTGTGTTGGGGATCAGTGGTGGCGGCCCATCCGGTGTAGTCGATCTCAAGTTTCTTCCAAAGCGCGCGAAACTTCTCCGTGATACCATCGACGAAGTCCTGCGGGGCAACCCCCTGCATTTGCGCAGCCTGCTGCACTTTCTGACCGTGTTGATCAACACCGGTCAAAAAAAACGTTGGCTCCCCTTTCAGCCGGTGATAGCGGGCGATGACGTCGGCAAGGATCTTCTCATACGCATGCCCGATGTGCGGCGCAGCGTTCGTGTAATCAATCGCCGTTGTGATAAAGAAAAACTTCACGTTCCTGTCGGATCTTTTTTGATTTTTCCTCCCCACGACAAGATCCGAGCTTTCGCCCCCGCGGCTTCCGCCTCGGGAACCTGTCCGTTCTTCACATAGAAGATCGAAAGACTGGACCACGCGAGTTGATCGTTGGGATTCAATTCGACAGCCCGCAGGCCCGCGTCGATCGCCTCGGGGAATCGGTCGGCTTTCATCAGGGCCATGCCTAGCGCATGCCAGGCATCGAAATACTCAGGATCGAGCCGAACGCAGTACTGGTATTTTGCGATAGCCGCGTCAAGCTCGCCCAGGGCGATATCGCCGGTCGCATCCTCGAAAATCTCAATAGCTTGACGGTGGCGCGACATGTCACTGGTGTTGCGAAGCGACTGTGATCTTCGCGGCGTCCCGGGCCGAAGACAACCACGTCATGAACAGCAGACGCCTCTTGCCCTCAAGAAGGCGGGACGCTAATTCCGGCTTCTTTGCAAGCGCGGTCTCGTCAACCGGCGCGCGCGCGGACAGGTAAACCGCAAATCCTCCGTCAATACCGGGGATCATAGCAGAGAGCTGCCCGGGCTGCATGAGTACGGTGGCGGCGGCGAGTTCCTGTTCCTCTGGTGACAGCGTGCCACTGCTTGGCACGAGATCGTTGAACGACTGAACTTGCAATCCCGCCGCGGCGGCGGCATCCGAGAAGGATTTTCCCGCGGACATCGCTTCGCGAATCTTGGCAAGCGCCGCTTCCGCTTTTTCGCGAAGGAGGCCCTCCGCCTTGCGTGCACCAAGCCGACGCACGGCGATGGGGCGGACTTCCTCGATCGTTAGAGGCCGCTGCGGATTGACCCTGACGAGCTTGAGGACAAAAAAGGCGTCCCCGGACTGGATGACATCGCTGACGGGACTCTTTTCGGTGAGAAGAAACGCGGATGGCGCGAGATTCTTGAGATCTGATCCAAGCGCCTGAGATTCATTCCCGGGCGACAACGTCGCGCCCGACCGGTCGAAATCCGGGCTCGTTTGGATCGTCTGGCCGCTTGCCGCAGCCGCCTTTTCGAAGGACGATGAAGAAGCCTGCTCAGAAAACGCGCTAGCAGCGTCCGCGACCTTTTGCAGCGCGTCCACTTTTTCCCGTCCCTCGAGGGGCTTTTCGCTGGCGGGAGGCGCGAACTTGACATACTCCACCGACCGGGTTTCCGGCATGATCAAGGCGGGTCCGCTTTGCTCATAGAAGCTCTTTACTTCCTCATCCGTCACATCTGCCGAGCTCCCGGACGCGCCCAGAGAAAAGCGGACTGCCTGTGCATTCACCTTTTCATAGATGCGAGCGGCTTCGCGAACTTCCGCTTCGCTTACCACAACAGGCGCGCCGACGATCGTCTTGATTCGTTCAACGCGCAAGGCATCGCGAATCGCATTCTCCAGCTGGAGTTCCGTGAAGCCTCGAGGACCGAGCTGTTCGAGAAGCAATGTCTTGTACTTGACGGGGTCGAACTGTCCGTTGGTTTGAAATACCGAGGCGGCCTTGATGTGCCCTGCAATCTGCGAATCCGTCGGCTCGATGCCGAGTTCCGTTGCCTGATGCTGCATCACCAGCCGGTTCCAGATGAACTCGTCGAGCGCCCTATTCTCATCCTGCGCCATTCCGCCCAAATCTTCAAGAAGACGGAATTGCCCCAGAGCAAGTGCAAGCTGAAAATTTTTGACCTCGCGTTCGATGTCCGCCTGCGAAAGCTTACGGCCGTAGATGGTGGCCACAGTAGTGGCTCCAAGCTTTCCCGTATCCGCAGGATTGTAGAGCCAGATGAAGGCAATAATTGTCAGCACGGCGACGAATAGCATTAGCACGCGCTGGTTCTTGCGAAGGATGTTAATCATTGAAAAGTAACGGCGAAACTGTTGATTTGCGGGGCCGATGTGATTAAAGCAGATGGGAAATGAATGCAAGTGCGTCCCGGCTTTCGTACGGGGCTTTGGTTGCCATCTTTGCGACGGCGGCATCGCTCCTCGCTCAGGATGTGGTCGTTCAAAAGGATAGGCAGCGCCGCGAAGGCGAAATCCTCGGAGTCGCTGACGGCAAGCTGAAAATTAGAATCGGACCGGCAGAAACCAGCCTTCCGATGGACCAAGTGGCCTCGGTCATCAAGGCCCCGCCGAAAACCTACGACGATGCTCTGAATGCCTGGCAAGATGGTAACCCAAACAAGTCCCTCGGTCTTCTGAAGCCAATCGTCGATAGATTCCGCGGCCTTCCAACCGATTGGGCCGAGCGCGCGAGCGCCCTGCTCGGCGACCTTTATCTCTCCCTTGATCAACTCCCCGCAGCTGAAGCCGCCTTTGCCGAGTTCACAAAGGCCTACCCTGGCGCCACATCCCTCTCGGATATCGGCCTCGCTCGCCTTGCCATCTCGCGCAAAGATTTCGCCGGCGCCAAGGCCAGGCTGACACCGATCGTCGCCGAAGCCGAAAGCGTGGTAATGGCTGACGCTGGGAAAAGTGCGACCTATGGGCAAGCGTTCTATATGATGGGAATCATCCACGAAAATGAAGGGGCCTATCCAGAGGCCCTGCGCGATTACTTGAGCGCGGTCACCCTTTTTCATGACGATAAGGCGGTTGTTGCCAAAGCGCAGGAACGCGCTGAGTTTCTCATCAAAGAAAAGCAAGTCATCGTTCCTTGATCCGATAATTATCCATGAAGAAAGCATACCCGTACCTCTCTCGCACCCTCGCCTCTCTCGTGCTCTTCCTTGTACTGCCCGGAGCTTTTGCCCAGGAGGGTGCTGGAGGAGCTGGCCCACCTGTGGAATCTCATACCATTCTCCAAACCATCCTGGGCGGCGGGCCTCTCATTATTTTGATTTGGTTGGCCATCCTTGGCACATCCATCGTGATGGTGACTTTTATCATACAACTTTTCCTAACTGTGCGCGACGAACAACTTGCGCCCAAGGCCTTGTTGGAATCCCTCCAAGCCACCATTCGCGCAGGCAACTATCAGGAGGCTTGGGAAATCTGCCGCGCCAACAAGGCCTATGTCGCCCGTGTGCTCAAGGGCGCACTTGAGCGCATAGGACGCGGGAAGGATGCCGTCGAAACGGCTCTCATCGAACACGGTCTGCGCGAAGCGCAGGTCCTTCGAACCAAGAACAGCTACCTCTCAGTCGTCGGAGTCGTGGCTCCCATGATCGGCCTGTTGGGCACGGTCATCGGAATGATGGGCGCCTTCGCCGTTTTGGGAGCGTCCGGTGTTTCCGACCCGCGCGCTCTTTCCCTACGAATCGGTGAAGTGCTCATGGCTACGGCAAGCGGTCTGTTCATCGCTATACCGGCGTTTATCTTCTACTATTACTTTCGGAATCGTTCGACGATTGTCCTCGTCAACGCCGATGACAAGCTTAACTACCTCGTAGAAGACATCCCCTTTGACGAGCTCTCAGGGATCAAGATCGGCGAGAATTTCGAGGCTGGCGCCGGTGCTCCCGCCGCCGGGTCCTCGCGCAAGGTTTCCATGGCCTTGACGACAAACTGTCCGATTTGCAATGGCATCATTCAGCCTGGACAGAGCCCCTGTCCTCACTGCGGAGCTTCTCTCGAGTGGGCGTAAGGTAGGGCATGGCTGAGCGGGAAGTTCATATACCGGGCAGGAAGAAGCATGTCCGAAAGGCGGAGCCTGACGTCGATCCGGAGTTTCAGATCGCCCCAATGATCGACATCCTCCTGGTTTTGCTCGTCTTCTTCATGTCGATCAGCTCGACCGAAGTCCTGCAATCAAACCAGGATGTGAATTTGCCTGTGGCGAGGGACGCCAAGGAATCCAAGAAAAATCCCGGTCAGGTAATCGTTAACGTGTTGTACAATCCGCTCAGCAGTCAGACTGTGATTGAAGTGGATGAACGCAACGTAAATCTCGGCCAGCTTGCCCCGATGCTTCAGGCCAAGGTCGGCGCGAATCCCCTTGTGCGCGTTCTCGTTCGAGCCGATAAAGAGGTGCGCTACGAGTTCATTCGCGGCCTCCTGGAGGCCGTCGGGAAGGCCGGTGTAGGCAATGTCACCTTCTCCGTTGCGGACAAAGAAAAATAACCTTTAACTCTCAAATCAATACATGGCAGGTGTCGGAAAAAGTGAAGACGGCGACATAGGCTTTCAAATCGCGCCGATGGTGGACGTGGTCTTCGTTCTCCTGTTGTTTTTCATGGCGTCGGCTGGTTCCCAGATCATTCCAAAGGAGCTGGCCATCAATCTTCCCAGCGGGCGCGGCGAATCCAGGCCGGGCCCGCCTCCCACACCGATTATCATCGACATCTTCCCCGATGGAAAAGTCCAAATGAACAACAAGGTCTATGATACGCCGGTCAGCAAGGAACTTCCCGAGTTGCGCAGCTGGCTGAAGGATACAATCAACAAATTCGGTGACAAAGATCCTGTTATCATCCGTCCTGACCCCCAAACCAAGCACGAGCGCATTATCGATGTGCTCAATGCCGCCGCGGCTTCAGGCGTGAAGAATTTGACGTTCAGTTAGCAGTTTGTCGGACGTTGGAGGGAAGGTCCGGTTAAATTTCGAAAGCCGGCCGAACCGGCGACATGGCTCCGCCGACAAACTGCTTGGCCCCGATGGTTGATTGTTGATAGTTGATCGTTGATGGTGGTCGAGAGAGCGGAGTTCTCCTTGGAGGGCTACCAGCAATCAACTATCGACTATCAACCATCAACCGCCGTTAAAGAAGGCGCCCGTATCTTCGAATCTCCATTTCCAAAGACTCGAAAACGACTTCTTCAAGACGGAACGTGCTCTCAAAGGGCGGGAAGAATGTGTCACCGGCGACTTCGCGTTTGACCAGGGTCAGAAAGAGCTCCGAGCATTTTTGCAGAAGCTCCCCGTAAAGTTGCGCACCGCCGATCAAAAAAAGCTCGCGGCCCCCGCCAGGCTCCGCGATTTCACGAAGATCATGAATGACTCTCACGCCTGGAATGGATTTGCTGCTCACTACCCAGTTCTCCCGACCCGGCAGCGGCTTGCCCAGCGATTCATAGGTCTTTCGACCCATTAGAATGACGTGCCCGAGGGTCGTCCGCTTGAAGAACTTCAAGTCTTCGGACAAACGCCACGGGATTTTTCCTTGCGCGCCGATTACGCGGTTCAGGGACATTGCGGCGATGGCCTTCACACCGCGATGGGCGCCTTGATGGCAGGATGCGGGTCGTAATTTTCGAGTACGAAATCTTCAAAGCGAAAGCTTTCGATCCTCTTCACCGCGGGATTCAGCGTCATCTGCGGCAGCGGGCGGCACTCACGCGCGAGCTGCTCGCGAGCCTGATCAAGATGATTGGTGTAGAGATGCAAATCGCCGAAGGTATGGACGAATTCCACCGCCCTCAAGCCGCAGACTTGTGCGATCATCAACGTTAAGAGCGCGTAGGAGGCGATATTGAATGGAACGCCGAGAAACAAGTCCGCGCTGCGCTGGTAAAGCTGACAACTCAACCCGCCCTCCAATACGTAAAACTGAAAAAGCGCATGGCATGGCGCGAGCGCCATGCGGTCCATTTCGCCGGGATTCCATGCGCTCACAATCAACCGACGACTGTCCGGCGTCCTCTTAATGTCCTCGATAAGCCGTGCAATCTGATCCACGCTACCTCCATCCGGCCGCCGCCAGTCCCGCCATTGGGCGCCATAGATCCTGCCAAGGTCGCCTTTCTCATTTGCCCATTCCTCCCAAATGGTGACCTTATTCTCACGGAGATACTGAACGTTCGTGTCGCCCTTCAAGAACCAAAGCAACTCATGAATGATTGAACGCAGATGCAATCTCTTGGTAGTCAGGAGGGGAAACGATTCCCTGAGATCGAATCGTTCCTGGGCGCCAAAAATTGAATACGTTCCCGTCCCAGTGCGATCAGCCTTGAATTTTCCGTTGTCGAGCACAAGGCGAAGGAGGCGGTGATATTGCTGCATGATCCCGCCCGCACGTTGCCATGTTCCCACCGGTGGCTGCAATTCCTTGTCGCGAATTCTGATCCCTGCTGCAATAAGTGCTGAATGTTCGAGGTGATCACGCTTGCAAGCGGGAGCGACGGAAATGCGACTCTCGTGCGCAACGAGACCGCAACATTCCTTATCGATGCCGGGCTGAGCGCCAGGCAATTGACGACGCGCTTGCTGGCCGTTGGCACCCCTCCCGAGCAGCTTTCTGGCATCCTCCTCACTCACGAGCATGGCGACCACACGAGCGCCTTGAAAGTGCTACTCATGCGCCACCAATTGCCGGTCTTTTGCAATCCCCTCACAGCCCGGGCGCTTCAAGAAGCCGGGCTTGTGCACGGAAACTGGAAGCTTTTTCAGACAGGCTCCGATTTTTCGCTTGGAAGCTTCGCGATCCGCGCATTCTCGGTGCCGCATGATGCCGCCGATCCCGTCGGCTTTCGCATTTCATCGGATGGATCGTGCTTTGGCGTGCTCACCGATCTCGGTTACGCCACCAGACTGGTTTTCGAAATGCTGCGCGGAATCCGCGCACTTCTCATCGAAACAAATCACGACGAAGAGCTCCTTCAAAAGGACGCTCGGCGACCCTGGTCAGTCAAACAACGCATCCTCTCCCGTCACGGACATCTCTCCAACACCGCCGCCGCACGCGTGCTCTCCGAGTTGGAGGCGCCCCTTCAGCAAATCATCCTCGGCCACCTCAGCCGCGACTGCAACTCTCCCCAGCTTGCGCTCGATTCCGCCGCGCGAGGCCTCGCCATTGGGTGCTCCAATCAGGCAAGCATCCACTGCGCCGGGCAGGACGCGCCTGGTCCGGCCTTACTGATCACTTGACCATGCCTTGCGCCAAGGCTCCCGCGACCAGCACGCCCCCTGCCCAGAAAAAGCCGCAGCACAATAAGGACGGAAGGATCACGCCAATCGTCGCTCGAACGCCGTCCACGCGGAGCGTCTCGCGTAGCGAGAATATCAGCAACACCAGGGCCGCTACAAAGAACAGAATGTCCCCGCAAATCGGAATCAGTCTGAAAACCGAGGCTGGCGCGACCGCATAACAATAGGCCCGAAATGTCACTTCAAAGGGTTGCCCGTTGCTTCCGAGAAGCTGGAACACCAGGTGAAAAATCCCGGCGGCGCAAAATGCCACTCCGGCCATGAGAATCGGCGCAAAAGCCATCGAAACAATCTGGACTCCAATTAAAGAGGCCGTACTGAAGCTTTTCGCCAACGGCCCAAGCATTGCCTCCGGATTCGTCAAAACTACGATGAGCTGATAACCCATCGCCACCCAGGTCGTCAGCGTCGTGACAATCAAGTAAAAGAACAACGGCGTGGCAATCCCGCCTTCGCGCCTCATTTCCTTGAAGGTGGCAACCGGCACCGAGAGAACCTGACGAACCGTTTGCACCAGCGCCGAAACCGTGCCGAGTTGCCTGCGGCGCTCCCAAGCAGGTTCAAGTTGCACATCCCGCTTAAGAGGCTCCTGAGGAAGCGCTGGCGGAGTCAGCGGACTCGCCGCCGCCGGAAGGTCAGTAAATTCCGAAAGCGGCCTCCACGCTTCCATCGGCTCGCGCCAGGCCAAGTCGGTCGCAAGGAACTGCCCCGAGGCAAGGCCCTGCGCAACTTCTTCAGGAGAGAACTGGCCGAGAGACTGCCGATCCCTGGCGATATGTATTTTATTCATCTGCCCGTGCTGGCTATACGAAAATTCCCGGTGCGGTCAACTCCGCGCTGACGTGTTGCCAAGCAGCCCTCTTCGCTGCAACATCGAAGCATGGCCACCGAATCACTCCACTCTATCCCACTTGGAACCCCGGCCGGCGATTTTTCCCTCCCGGATGTCGTCACCGGAAACATGGTTTCTCTCTCTTCCTTGCCTCCCGACCGAGCGCTGCTTGTGATGTTCATCTGCAGGCATTGTCCCTATGTTGTCCATGTTCGCCAGGAGATTCTCCGCATCGCTCGCCAATACCAGCCTAAGGGCGTCCGGTTCATAGCGATCTGCTCCAACGACCCGACCGCCTATCCAGAAGACGCTCCCGACAGACTTCGCGAGATGGCTGTCGAACACCGATTCCCTTTCCCTCTCCTTCACGACGAAACCCAGACTGTCGCGAAGGCGTACGACGCACAATGTACCCCAGACTTCTTCCTCTACGATTCCCTTCGCCGCCTCGCCTATCACGGACGACTCGATGACAGCACCCCAGGGAATGGCATAGCCGTGACCGGACGCGAAATGCGCCTGGCCCTCGACGCAGTTCTCGAAGGCCTGCGATCCCCCGCTGTTCAAAAATCAAGCATCGGCTGTTCGATCAAGTGGAAATCCGCTTGAAAATCTGCTTCTTTTGCCAACAACAGACGGCCAGCCTGCAGAAAATCATATTACCTTTTGTTCGTATAAACTATTCATAACACCCTCTATATTAAGGTACGTACTAACCTGATGGTCGCTTTCCCCCCGCGCTGGGTGCGTGAGCTAATAATCGAGGGGCGGTGAGGCGCGAATTGCTAGGAAGACGGAGATCGCCACGGGGATGATGACGAGGCTCGCTCGCAGCAGCAGGTCTTTCCACGAGGGAACTTTCTCGCTGAGCGAAATCAGCAGCAGGGCCGGAAAAGACGCGGCGGCCAGCAGCAGAGCGCTGGCAGGGGGAAGCTCCGCATAGAAATAACCGCTGAGCCACAAACTGGTAAGCAATACCACGGTGACAGGAACAGCACCGCGACCCTCAACGGCTTTTGGGAACAGAAAAGCAACGACCAGAATTGCTCCCAAAGCAGCCGCAAGAACCATCGCGAGCTGCCCCAAAAGCAGGCTGCCCGAGAGCATGAGCGTAGCGCACGTGCCACAAGCCACGATTGTCAGGACCAGTGAACTCGACGTTGATGAATCCCGACGGACAGCCGCGTCCAGGGAGCTGGCGAGGACGAGCATTCCCGCTGCGAGGCCCGCGATCCAGAGAATGCCTTCTGGAAGCGACCAGCCGTATTGAAATTTCGGCTTCAAGAGCAATCGGAGCAGCCCTGCACAGCACAAAATCCAAATCAGCGCGCGCAATGAGCCCGCCGGTCGAAGGAATACGTCCAACACTGCCAAGAACATGGTTGCGAGGGCGAAATACGGCAACCACTGCGTCGCTTCGGAAGGAGGAAAGGCTGGCCAGCCGGCGGTCACGGCGTGACCACCGGCGTAGCCAATTGCGAGCGCAACAGCGTCCGCCCAGTTATTCGCCCTCCAGAGCCGCCCAACGATGGCGAACACGCCGGAAAGCAACACGGCGACGAGCACTCCCGGCAGAAGCTGCTGGAGAAGAAACATGCTGTGCGACTACTGCTTAATACCCTCCAGACTCACCACGATGTTGATCTCGTCGCCAACCGGCCCCTGCATGAACTTCATGCCGTAGTCGCTGCGTTTGATGGTAAAGTGGGTTTCACCACCGCCGCGAATCTCGCCCTCCATTCCTTTACCTTCGCCACCTTTCTTAATCTCCAGCGTCAGTGGCTTGGTCACACCATGCAACGTAAATTCGCCAGTGACATTGTAGGTATCGCCGCTCGACTCGACCTTTTTGCTCTTGAAGGTCATCACCGGGAACTGCTTGGCATTGAAAAAATCCGGGCTCTTAAGGTGCTGGTCACGCTTTTCATTGTGGGTGTCCACGCTCTCAACAGGTATGGTGAGTTCGAGTGAGCTCTTCGACGGGTCTGCCTTGTCGAAAACGACCGTGCCTGAGACGTCGTTGAAGCGGCCGTAAAAATTGCTCACTCCGTACGTGACGCTGAAGACAACGGAAGATTCCACAGGATCGATCTTGAAAGTGTCAGCGGCTTGCACGGCCATGCCGAGCGAACCGAGGGTAATGGCGAGGATGATCTTAATTGGCTTCATAGGTAGTGTCTTGGCTTGATATTGGTTCTTCTATTTTTGGGGTGCTGAATTTTGATGGGTCGATTGGCCTTCCAGCAGCCCACCGTCAGGCACCGGCTCCGGAAGTGCCATAGCATCATGGCTGCAGACTACCAGCTCATTCAGGAATTTGAAACTGTAAGCTGGCGCGACATGATTGGAGCCTTCCAGCCGGTCTTTGGCGCCTGCATCTGGCGGGAAGATCGTGAATTCCCTTTTGCCAGGTTCCTCTCACCCAACGGATTTGGACGAAGGCGACCCGAACGTGGATACCTGTATGGTTACACCATCCAGTATGCTCGTTTCAGAAAGCCGGTATCTTTTTTGACACATTTCGGAAAAAAGACGAACTCGACATTTGAATAGTGACCCTCTTGGGAAATGTTCGAATAAAGATCGCAATGCAAGGCACGACATTATTCCCGCGAATCGCCGGGATTGTCCCGAAGAGAGGAAAGGGCGGCTCGTGCGTCTTTTGTAAGGAAGCTGAAACAGTCACGACAAATGGGAACCGATAGTATATGAATTCTCCCGAAGAGAAACCGCTCCGTACGGCCGCGGAGGGGGTTGAAGGCGACGGTCTCGGCGGCGCTAGTGCCACCATCCCACGAACGATGGAAAGCAAATCAAGCTCGACCTGGTTTGCACTTCGAAATCCCGTGTTTTTCCGCTTGTGGTTGGCGACCCTGTTGTCGGGCACGTTCGTCTCGTCTCAGGACGTTACTGCGACGTGGTTAATGGACTATCTTGGCGCTTCGCCGTATTTGCTCTCCCTGATGGCAACGGCTGCATCCGCTCCGTTCTTTCTCTTCACGCTCCCAGCCGGGGCCGTTGCTGACATCGTGAACCGGCGCACTGTGATCGTGAGTGCTGTGCTGTGGCAGGCAGCTTGGTCAGTGATCCTTGCCTTTGGGGCGTGGACGGACCTGCTCAACCCCGGCGCTGTGCTTGCGTGCGTCTTTGCGCTGGGGATTGGGCTTGCCTTTGGCGCCCCGGTTTGGGGAGCCGTTGTTCCGGACATCGTCCGTAAAGAGGAGCTGCCCTCGGCGATCACGCTGGGAGGGGTGCAACTGAACCTCTCCGGAATTGTGGGTCCTGCTGTCGGCGGTTTGCTGATACCGCTGCTTGGCGCATCGCTTCTCATTTCAGTCAATGCGCTGGCGTTTCTGGGTGTCGCTCTTGTCATCATGCAGTGGAAGCCGCGGCAGGCGGCGGCGACGAGGCTGCGCGAGAACTTTACGGAATCGTTCATCAGTTCGCTCCGGTACGCTCGCAATTCGAAGCGCATGAAGATGATCCTTTTTCGGAATGTGCTCTTTTCGGTTGTGATCTCGGTCATCCCAGCGCTCTTGCCCGTGATCGCGCTCAGGAATTGCGCATGTTCGCCTTCCCAACTTGGCCTTATCTTTGCATGCGTGGGCGTCGGCTCATTGGCCGGAGCGGTGTTCGTCTTGCCGTACCTCAGGCAGCGGGTCTCGACGAACGCGATCATTTCGATCTCGATGGCGATAATCGTCGTCGTTCTCTCCTCAATGGCGCTTATCCGCCAAGTGCCCACCTTGATGCTATCGACGGCATTCGCTGGCGTGGCGTGGGCGCTGGCGGGTTCCGAGCTTTGGGTGGCTGGACAGCGCGTAATGCCGGGATGGGTGCGCGGACGGATGAACGCCTTCCTGATAATGCTAGGGCAAGGCGGCATGGCGCTTGGAGCAATTCTCTGGGCTACGGGAGTAGCACACGCCGGCGTCGATCTCACTTTTGCTGCTGCGGCTGTTGTAGCACTCGTCGTGTTGGCCCTCGGGCATCGATTCTCGATCAACTTCGCTGCTGAAGCCCAAGTCGAAGAAGCCCCGCTCGATCACGCGCTCGATTTGGCCGTCGTGCCTGATCACGACGACGGTCCGATCACCATAACGACCGATTACCTCATCGCCCGTCAGGATCGAGAGCAGTTTGGAATTCTGATGCAAGACGTGCAGGCTGCATTTCGGCGCAACGGCGCGTTCCAATGCAGGCTCGACGAAAATCTGGATCAGCTCGGCTTGTTCCGTCTGGAATACCATGTGTCCACGTGGGCTGAGCATCTTCGCCTGCACATGCGTATGACCGTCGACGAGACGAAAGTCTACAAGAAGGCCTGGAATCTGCACGCAGGAGACTCGGAACCGATCGTGCGGCATTTCCGCTCAACCCAGAGATTCATGCAGCTGCCCGGTTTTGGCTTCTCCGGTCGCACCTTTACGAACACGTCGAGAATGCCGAGGCCGAGAGTGGTAGCTGCGACGCCCGGCGCGTGACCGAATGCTCTTCAAGACCGGCGTCCCTTTCGCTGTTTACGGAAGGCTTCGGCGATTTCCTCCCCTTCCCAAAGGGTGTCGGGCCGGTGCAGCAAGAGGGTGATGCCCTTTCAGAACAGGGGCTCGATTTCCTTTTCGAAAGTTTGCTTCGCCGCGAAGCCGACGTGCTTGGCGACGATCTTGCCGCTCCGATCGATGACAAAGGTGGTCGGTATTGCCTTGGCCCCGAAATCCTCCATCATCTTGATGTTGCCCATCACGACGGGGTAGTTCATCCCGAACTGGTTCATGAATTGCTTGACCACAGATGGCCCTCGCTCGTCGAGTGAAACGCCAACCACGACCAGGCCCTTCTCACCATATTTCTTCTGCAGCTCGATGAAGCCGGGAATCTCGGCCTTACAAGGCGGACACCACGTTGCCCAGAAGTCAAGAATGACAACTTTACCGTCGAAGTCAGACGACTTCACCAGCTTGCCATCGGGGTCCTTTAACTCCCAGACCGGAGCTTTTGAGGAGCTGAGGGCGTCTGGGGCAGACGAGCGAAAGAAGGGCCGAAGGCTGGTAAGTGCTAAAGCGAAAAGCGCTCCTGCGAACAGGACTGCTATGCCCAAGCTCGATAATTTCCGCATTGTAATTTTCATATAACATCTACGCTTCCGCAGAATAAGGGTTGCAGTCGTCTGTCTAAGAGACCCCTTCAATGAGCTTACTTGTGAGGCGAAATATCGAACTTCCCGGCTTGCTAATGATGTCCGGGGTCACGGTTGGATGCTTTTGGTAAATGCGCATGCGCGGATTGCGTCGCGCCTTCTTCCCCAGTCTCGTATCGACCGTTGACGCTGGTGCCGACCGGCGCGTCGGATGGATGGTCTTTCGCCTGGCTAATGTCCACATCATGCTCGAGATTGTAACCCGAGGCGCGCTCCTCAACATCCACAGGCATGGGCGCAGGCATCGTTTGCTCAGCGAGCGTCGGCGCATGTTTCGCAAGCTGCACGACAGCATCTTCGAGAGTTGTCACAACTTCGTCCGCCCCCGAATCGCGCAGCCGTCTGGCGGCGTCGGTCACCCCTTGGGTCGTGCCCCAGAGTCCGACAACGATTTTCAGTTGAGGGAAACGCGCCCGTAGTTTAACGCAGAGATAACGCGCTTGGATGACGGTCGAAGGCGAGACTACCGAGATGCAAGCCGCGTCCACACCCGACTTTTCCACAAGATCGAGCAACTCGCCGGCGGCGAGTTTTCCCGGGGCGTTCTGGGCAGCGAAGCCTTGCTGTTGCAGCAACTGCGTGAGCATCGCACCCGCGAGTTCATCGCGATCCGCCCGCGCGGGCAAGCAGTAAACGCAAAACTGCGGCGCTGGGCCAGGCGACGGCGTGTCCTCAGCCACGGCTTTGTGCGCGTCGATCTTCGATGTGACCTGCGGAAGTGTGCCCAAGTCTTCGATGATATCACGCAGACTTTGCTCGATGAGCAATCGCTGCTCGTCGTCGAGCAGCTCGAGCCTGTGATCCGTCTCTGTCGCAATGATCACCGGAATGAACACAGAGTCGTAGAGCGCCGTGAGCGAATTTGCCTTCAAGTACGCCTCCACAAACTCCAACTCATCCTGCTCGCCGACCGTCAGCAGGCGATGGTAGCAGTCTTCGGCAGGCGTGAGTGCCTCCTCATCGCTTAGCAGAACGCTGAGAAATGAAAGGCGCGGAACGTGTCGCCCCATGACGACGAGGCAGACCGTGAGCGGCGTCGAGAGAATGAGTCCGACAGGGCCCCAGAGCCATGTCCAGAACACTGCAGCGACGATGAGCGCAATTGGAGTTACTCCGGTGCTCGAGCCATAGAGCCAAGGTTCCATGACATTGTTGCTCAATAGTTCGAGCAAGACGAAAAGGCCGATCGTCAGAAGCGGCATCATCCAGCTGGGCGAGACGGCCAACGAGAGTGCGACCGGTATCGCAGCGGCGATCCACGGCCCGATGTACGGAATGAATCGGAGCACCGTCGCACATGCGCCCCACAGCACAGCATTGGGCACGCCGATGAAGTAAAGGCCAATCGCCACGGGGATGCCGTAGCTCACATTCACCACGAGCTGCATAAACAGATAGCGAAAGACGCGCGCGCCGGCGTCGTCCATCGCGTGCGTGGAAACGCTAATGCGGCCCTTGCCGATGAGCCGGATGAGCCGGCGGCGCAAATCTTCGCGCCGAAGCAGCATAAATATAACGAGCAACACCACGAGCGCTGCCTTCCCAAGCGGACCCAGTAGCGGCGCGATGAGGTACTGCACGAGCACCATGGGATTTACCTTGGAAGTCTCCACCACTTGCACCGATGCGGCGGCGGACGCGGCGCTCGGAGGCAACACCGCCGTCTTGGGCTTTTCTGCAGCCGCCACCACGGTCTGAGTCGGCGCCTCTCTGCCGGGCAGATCTCTTTTCAGCTCCTCGACCGTCTCCGAGAA
Source organism: Terrimicrobiaceae bacterium (assembly GCA_045403045.1). Lineage (GTDB taxonomy): Bacteria > Verrucomicrobiota > Verrucomicrobiia > Chthoniobacterales > Terrimicrobiaceae > DASTFP01. Next base: position 2,522 of record JAXIPG010000305.1, on the reverse strand, counting down.
TTTCGTGAATACTCCCCCGGTCGGAACCTTGATAGAACGTAGCTTGGTCTGAATGTTTTCTTTATAGTCCGGCAGTTTCGTCGCGAGATCGACCAGTTGCCGGGTAAGCACCCAGCCCGCCGCCCCAGTAGCCGCGAAAATCATCGCCCCGACAAGGAGCACCGCGGCGATCCGCCCTAGCCAGCGCTCGATTCTCGCGACCAATGGCGACAGGAGAAAGGTGAGCAATGCCGCAAGAGCCAGCGGGATTAAGAAATCTCGCGCAAAGTAAAGCGTGGCAATGACGAAGGACGACAGCGCGACGGCCCACAGGCCGACAAGTGCGTCAGTGGCCGCGGTTTTGCCTATTGGTGTTTGCATCTAGAAGAGACGAGACTCACATACTATCGTCCGCGAAAGCATTATTGCTTGTGCTAAAACCGGGATATGCACCAGCTGGCTCTCTAAAAGCGCAGGCCGCCGTCTTTGTTTGTGTGCGAATGTGGCTGATCCGCAAAGCGTGGATCTGAGCCATGTCTCGTATTATCGTGACCAAATCCCTTATGAACGACCTTCCCCCGATCCTTCCAGTTAACCGCACCCTTGCCATTATTATGGGCGGGGGAGCCGGTACCAGGCTCTTCCCGCTGACAAAACAAAGGGCCAAGCCCGCCGTGCCGCTTGGTGGCAAGTATCGGCTGGTTGATATCCCCATCAGCAACTGCCTGAACTCCGACATTCGCAGAATCTACGTGCTCACGCAGTTCAACAGCACGTCACTGCACCAGCATATCAACAACACCTACCAATTCGACAATTTCACGCCGAGCTTCGTCGAGATTCTGGCGGCACAGCAGACGCCCAAGGGACCGCATTGGTACCAGGGAACCGCAGACGCCCTCCGGAAGAACCTACGCTACTTTCTCGAACGTCCGGTCGACTACTATATCATTCTGAGCGGCGACCTGCTTTACCGGATGGACTACCGCCACGTTCTGATCGAGCACCTTGAGACAAGTGCGGACCTGACAGTGGGCACCATTCCGGTGGATCGGACGGCGGCGATGGGTTTCGAGATCATGCATACCGATGAGAAGCGCAGGATCGTTGAGTTTGTTGAGAAGCCAAAAGACCCTGAGGTCCTCAACAGCCTGCGGATCCCCGCCAACCTCCTGCAAGACATCGGCCAACGCGCCGATGCCGACCGCTATCAGGCCTCAATAGGTATCCACGTGTTCAAGCGTGAAGTTCTCAAGGAATGTCTCGACAACGACTTCGCCGATTTCGGCAAGAATATCATTCCGGCGGCCATCAAGAGATACAAGGTGCAGGCCTATATTTTTCAGGGATATTGGGAGGACATCGGAACGATCAGCGCGTTTTTCGAGGCGAATCTCAACCTGGGCGATCCGGATCCCAAATTTAACTTCAACGAGCCCGGAGCACCCATCTACGCCCATCCGCGCTTTCTGCCGGCAAGCATCGTGCGGTCGTCCCATATTGATCGTTCCTTGATCGCCGATGGCTGCACCATCGAGAAGTCGACCATTGAGCACAGTATCATCGGCATTCGCTCCATCATCGATTCGGATTCAATCCTCAAAGATATTATTTTTATGGGCGCCGACGAGTATGAGACAGACATGGTCAAGGAAAGGGCGGACCTTCCCCGCATCGGAATCGGTCGCGGCTGCAACATCCAAAGGGCCATCATCGACAAGAATGCCAGGATCGGTGACAACGTCGTCATATCGCCCGAGGGCAAGGACGAGGAAATGAATGGCGAAGGATTTTACATTCGCGATGGGATCGTCGTTATCCCCAAAAACAGTATTATAGCATCAGGAACTCGGATATAGGGGACCGGGAAAAACCGGGGGCTGAGAGGGAAGCGACATGATCGCGGTCGGGCTTCTTTCGCTCTGCAGCTGTGCCAACGCGCTATTTTCGCCGTCGCCTCCTTGACAGCGCCCTCAACCTTGTCCTTTGTGCTGGATTTCATTTATGCTCACCTCCTTACTCAAATGGTTCGCAGTTCATCAGCTCCGCACATCTAGAGTAAGACCGGGAAATTGAACTGCAACCTCGTTCCCATCCCTTCAAAGAAACTTTGTCATCGGAATCTCATCGATCATTCGTCGTCGGTTGAACGCTGCTTTCAATAACTCCCGCGGCGATGGCGTAACGAGTAAGACCCGCAATGTCGTGGATGCTCAGCTTCTGCATGAGATGCTGACGATGTTTTTCCACGGTTTTGATACTAATCCCGAGTTCGGAGGCGATTTGTTTGTTGGCTTTACCTTCGGCAATCAATTGAAGCACTCCTTCTTCGCGGGTAGTTAGGCCCGCGCCTTTTCGCTTTCGCAGAACGGCTGTGTGAGGTGTGTTCTGATAGTGTTCGCGATCGCCGAAAGGATTCGGGCCCTCCGACAAACCGAGCACCAGGTAACCGCCCGGATTCAGCGCGTAGTGCAACGTGGGCAGCACTTTCTTCTGCAACGCCGCATCGAAATAGATGAGCAGGTTGCGGCAACTGATCAGGT
>JAXIPG010000072.1:0-4015 GCA_045403045.1 Terrimicrobiaceae bacterium | reverse complement strand
CCGAGAATGCTTCTTTGCCCGTCAAGAAAGCCTTGGCGAGCCGTTATGCTCCCGTCGCCCCCAGGTGAATCCCTATGCGCACGGGTTCATTGCGGCGACCAACATTACATTGGCAGGAAAAGTCACCGTGCCGGCCGCGCGGCTGACCGTTACCTTACGGTCCTCCAGAGGCTGCCGCAAGACCTCGAGGGTTGAGCGTTTAAATTCGGGAAGTTCGTCGAGAAAGAGCACACCCTTGTGCGCAAGGCTGACTTCGCCCGGGCTCGGATTCGTCGAACCCCCAATCAACCCCACGTCGGAAATCGTATGATGCGGAGCGCGGAAGGGCCTGTGCGTGCAGAAGGAGTTGCCGTCATCGAGCAGTCCACAGATACTGTGTATCTTGGTAGTCTCGATCGCTTCTTCGACGCTCATCGGAGGCATGATTGTTGCGATACGCTTCGAAAGCATGGACTTCCCGCTTCCGGGCGGACCGATGAGCAGCAGTGCATGATTGCCAGCGACGGCCACTTCAATTGCGCGCTTAACGAGGTGCTGGCCTTTGACTTCGGAGAAATCCAAATCCTCCGCCCCGTTGGCAGTAAAAACGAAATCCTCCCTCACCGCCTCCAACTCGCGCTGCTGCGCAAGGAACTCAAAGGTCTCGCGTAAGTTCGACACGCCATAAACCTCGATCCCCTCGACCACCGCCGCTTCGCGCGCATTCAACCTTGGAAGGATCACCGCTTTCTTCCGCTGCCTGCGTGCCTCAATGGCGATGGGCAGCGCTCCTTTGATCGGGCGAACCTCTCCGTTAAGCGCGAGCTCTCCAGCCATCAAACACCGCCCCAGCCGCGGCATCTCGGCGCCCTGAGCAACTGCGATCATTCCCATCGCAATCGGAAGATCGAAGCTCGGCCCTTCCTTCCTCAAGTCCGCGGGTGCGAGGTTGACGGTTGTGCGCGACCGCGGCCAGCGAAGGCCGCTGTTGGCAATTGCCGTCGTCACGCGATCTTTACTCTCACGCACCGCGGCGTCGGGCAAACCGACCAGCACAATCACCGGGTCGCCAGACCCGGCATTAACTTCAATCTCGACCTGGATCGCCTCGACTCCCTGGATGGCCGCGGAAAAAACGCGCGTCAGCATTGCCGGATGCTGCCAAGATCTAGAGCAAATGCCGAAATAAATTTCCGAAATGGTGACAGACCATTTCGCCTCGGCCATTTGGAAATCTCTTTCGGCATTTGCTCTAGGTCCCTTTGTCGAATCCGCGTTGATGCCGATTCTCTATAAGATGCCTTTTCATGCGAATTGACAAAGTTGGCGTGGCTTGACCTCATTTGCTTCGTGTGCCACCAACAGGCGCTCATCCTCCAAGGGCAATGAAAGTATCCTTCCCATTGATTGAAATGGTCTATCGGAAGGACGCCTATCACTATGGTCGCGACAATTCGACTTATCCTCCTCTTTAGCCCATGGAGCCTTTCAATTCCCGCCGTGCCCCTACTTACGCTTCGCATGGCATGGTCGCATCGAGCCAGCCACTAGCTGCTCAAGTTGGTCTGCAAGTATTGAAGGACGGCGGGAATGCCGCTGATGCCGCAATTGCTATGGCCGCGATGGTGAACGTTACCGAACCCATGATGAACGGCTTGGGCGGCGATGCTTTTATCCTGGTCTACTGGCAGGGGAAATTGCATGGCTTGAATGCGAGCGGGCGGTGCCCGCAAACCATGACGCGACAGACTTTTGTGGACGCGGGATGGAAGCGCATGCCGCAGGCTGGTTGGGGCAGCGTTTCGGTTCCCGGCGCGCCAGACGGCTATTTTGCGCTCCATGAGCGCTTCTGTTCCAAAAAATTCGCGGACCTCATCGAGCCGGCCGCCGCGTATGCGGAAGAAGGCTTTGCCGTGGGTCAGAAGATCGCCCATGTCTGGGAATGGGGTTCATCCAAATTGCGCCTTTCCGATCACGCGATGGAGGAATACCTCTTGCAAGGCCGGGTGCCGAAGCCGGGGGAAATCTTCCGCCAGCGCAATCTGGCTCGAACATGGCGCGAACTGGGCACGCGCGGGCGCGACCATTTTTACGAAGGCGAACTGGCCAGGAGAATCGTGGCGGCTTCGGATGCCGGTGGCGGTCTTCTCAAGTTGCCCGATCTCGCCGCGCAACGCTCCGAATGGATAGAACCGATCTCGACAACTTACCGAGGCCAACGCGTTGTGGAAATGCCACCCAACGGACAAGGGCTCATCGTTCTGCTGGCTTTGCGCATCTTGGAAGGACTTGACGTCGCTGGTCTTTTTCAAACTGATCCCGCCGCCGCGCAACACGTCGTCCTCGAAGCTCTCAAACTCAGTTTCGCGGATGCAGAGAGTTGCATTGGTGATCCGCGCTTCGACCTGATTGAAGTCGAAAAACTGCTTTCCGACGCGTTCATCACCTCTCGGCGTCACCTGATTCGAATGGACAAGGCACTTCCGACCCCCAGTGCCGGCCGGATTCCCGGAGACACGACCTATTTCACATTGGTTGATAAGAATCGCAACGCCGTCTCGTTTATTACCAGCATCTCCGACATTTTCGGATCGGGCATCGTGGTGGAGAACACGGGAGTCGTTTTGCACAACCGGGCGGCCGAGTTTTCCCTGCAAGCTGGACATCCGAACGAAATCTCTCCCGGCAAGCGGCCGCGCCACAGCATCCTCCCCGCCATGCTCTTTCAGGGCGACGATCTGCGCGTCACCTTCGGATGCATGGGGGCGAACATGCAGCCCCAGGGACAGGTGCAGATCCTGATCAATCTAATTGACCGTGGGATGAATTTGCAGGAAGCGATTGATGCTCCGCGGGTGCGCGCGCTTGGAGGAAATCGCATTTCTGTCGAGCAGACGTTTGCTGCGGACGTGATCACCCGCCTTGCCTCCATGGGGCATGATATCATTCCCGGAGAGGAGCTACCCACCGACTGGCTCCAGCCCCACGACTTTGCGCGCAGTTTCAAAGGAAGCGCTCAGGCTATCGCAATCGACTCGGAATTCGACACCCTCTGCGGAGCCTCCGATCCGCGGTTGGATGGGGTGGCCATTGGCTACTAGAAATGCAAAGGAGCGTGCTCAATCAATCCGCGAAATCCGTTGCATATCGCAACGTGCGAAATCTGGCGAATCTTGGGCCGTTTCTTTATCTCTCGATCGTGGCAGCGGCGATTTTCGACTGGATCTTGTATGGGACGGTGCCGAATGCCGAGACTCTTCTAGTCTAGGCGGCGCGCTCATTCTTTCCTCGGCTCTGACTATTCTATTGGGCACTCTCTTACGGCGAAGAGCAAATCATCCTGTCTCATGAAGCCCACCGCGCATTTTCGTGGCGCTGAAAGTAATTGGAGTATTCACTACAGGGAGCCATGGATATTGAGGAAGATTTACGCCGTATCGCACTGCAGGAGGAGCGTTTGCAATTCGATCACTTTGGCGCGACAACAGCCTGGTCTTTGGGCAAACGCCTGAAGGAATTCGCAGAATCGCGGCAGGCCTCCGTTGTCATCGACATTCATTTGCACGCACTGCCGCTGTTTTACGTGGCACTGCAGGGCGCCACGCCTGATAATCCCGAGTGGGTCCGGCGCAAGCGCAACATCGTCTGCCGATTCTTCCGGAGCTCCTATGCGATCGGCCTAATGGTGAAGCAGCAGAAAATCAACTTGGACGCCCTGGACCCGCGCGACTATGCGGCTCATGGCGGAAGCTTTCCGATTCTGCTGCCGGGTACCGGATGCGTCGGCACGATAACCGTCTCGGGTTTGCCACAGCGCGAGGACCATTGTTTGGTGGTGGAGACCGTGGCTGACTTCCTGGGGCGTGACATCTCTGATATTGCGCTCGCGTGAGCTTAACCCGCATATCTCAGTGCGCCGTGAAAAGCCACGGGTCTCCAGTGGGAGAGACAAAGCAAACCCACCCGGGAACTAATTCGCTCCGCCCGGAACCACCTGGAGGGGTGATGGAGGTAACGAAATCGCTCAAGCACTTCA
>JAXIPG010000106.1:0-4088 GCA_045403045.1 Terrimicrobiaceae bacterium | reverse complement strand
CGCCGGCATCTTGGCTCCCGTGCACACAATCTTGTGCGGTACCTTCTCGGGCTCCACGCCGTCTGGTGCGCGCGTGAACGACTGGGTTGCGGCAAGCGGCATCATGAATCTTTTTATCGCTTTGTCGGGAGGAATGTTTGCGTTGAATTGCCGACTTTTCGTCAAAGAAAGCAATCGCTTGCAGTCTTCTGGCATTTTTAAGCTCAAATCGCCCGCGAATCAAATGCTTCCGGGCGACTAAAGGCTCGAGAAACAGTGGAAGTACTCACGTTTAACTCCCGAGAAACCGGCATCACCTGAATTTCCGGAAATTTATTTATGCATTTGCTCTAGCGAAACTACGCCTCAAACGACGAGGATTAATCTAGTCTAACAATCCGCAGATGCCACAGATGGACGCAGATTGAAGACCAAACGCCTGTAATCGAGGCGCGGGCTCCCGAAATTTAGTAGCAGAGCCTTGGTCAAGCGAGAGGCCTTCAGATAGTTGATGACTTGAGCCACCTCAATGCCTGAAAGCTTCTGTGCGGATTCGAAAAACTTGTCTCATTAGTAACGGTTTTCAAGATTGAAGACAAGCTATAGCAAATGCCGCACGCCGACGTGACTTGTAGCGGCGATGTCCTCACCGTCGAACGTGAGGAACACGGCGGCGGTTGGCACAACCGCCTCTACATCCCCCTGCGGTGCGCCACCGAGGATTTCGACGCTTGAGGGCGTTCATCAGACAGCGGGGTTGCGACTGATCCTCGCTTTCGAAGGCGTGGAATCAGAAGATTTCGCAGTGCAACTTTGACACGCGAAGCTCCGTCGTGGAACCTCACCCCTGTCTTCTCGCAGCCGACGAAGCACCCATGACACCAGAACCTGAATCCAAAGAACCGGCTGTGGAAGTCGCGGAAGCGCAACGACGACGCCGGCGGATAGCGCGTTGGCGGATTGTTCTCTGGCTGCTGGTGGCATGGGCTGTCGCCGCGTACTTGCTCGTGCCGTGGATCTGGAAAGTCTACTTCCGTCACCATCGGGCTTTCGCCGACGTGCAGCGCGTCACACACACTGCGGACGGACATCCGGGCGACCCGCTCAATATCGGCCTTGTCGGCACGGAAGCGCAGATCATTCGCGCCATGACGGCTGCGGGATGGTACCCTGCGGATCCAATTACGTTCCGCAGCAGCGTCCGCATCGTGGCGGACTCGGTATTCCGCCGCCCGGACGACGAAGCGCCCGTCAGCGCTCTCTATCTCTTCGGTCGCAAGCAGGATCTGGCTTTCGAGCAACCTGTCGGTGACAGCCCCCGGCAAAGGCATCACGTGCGATTCTGGCGCTCGGAAGAACAGGAATCGGGGCGTCCACTGTGGCTGGGCGCGGCGACCTTCGACGAACGGGTTGGCTTGAGCTACACGACCGGAGAGGTGACACATCACATCGGACCAGATGTGGACGCCGAGCGTGATCGCATCGCGAACGAACTCGAGAAAGCAGATTGGGCCCAGGAGGTTTACTGGATAGACGGTTTTCACCACCGACTCGAGGGCCGTAATGGTGGCGGGGATCCCTGGCGCACGGACGGGCGGCTGGCCGTAGTGGTCTTGAAGGATCGTTCCGATGTCCCCCAACCAGACAAGCGTTAGAGCAAATGCCGAAAGAAATTTCCAAATGGCCGAGGCGGCATTTGCTATAGCGAAGCTGCGCCTCAAACACTGGCTCTAAAAACCCGCGGGAGCCTCGCCCTCCCAGGCGGCCACGATTACCGCATGAGTCTGCTTGTCCTTTTCTCCATCTGCGTCAATCTGTCCCATCTGCGGATTCGATCAGAACGCAGCCTGGGCCGCCTTCCTGCGCAAGGAAGCCCCGTTCGCGTTGTTCATCGAGAGCCTCTATTTTTCGGTTTCATCGATCACTGCCCTCGGATATGGCGATGTTGTGTTGCGGCCACCCTGGCGCGTCGTTGGGCGTGCATGGCAATCAACGGCCTGCTGATGTTTGGTTGCTCCACGGCCTTTCTCTTCCTGATCATTCAGAAGACGTGGCAAGACATGCTTTAGCAGCCTGTCGGACTTGAGATCGAAATCCTGGAAGTCGAAATAGTCGGGTGCTGCGGCTGACCAAAGCCGAAGTGTCTTGATTGTCTTGCCGAACGGAGCACTGACGATCGGCACGCGTGACGGTGCGACCATTGAAATGGCCGAGGAGGGCGGCGAGGAGAATTTCTTTCTCTTCGGGCTGACGGCGGACGAGGTGGCTGGCAGCCGCGGCTGGTACAATCCGCACTGGCACTACGAAAACGAACCGGAAACACGCGCTGCGCTGGACCTCATCTTCTCCGATCATTTCAGCCGGTACGAACCTGGTGTTTTCAGCCCTTTGCGCGACGCGCTCCTGACGCACGGTGACCGTTACATGCACCTTGCCGATCTCAAATCCTACATCGAAGCCGACCGGCGGCTGCGCGAGTTGCATGCCGACCCGGAGGCTTGGACGCGCAAGGCCATCCTGAACGTTGCTGGCTCGGGCAAATTCTCGAGTGATCACACGATCCGCGAATACGCATCCGAAATCTGGAACGCGATTCCGTGCCCGGTTTCGTAACGCGGGCTGGCGCTGCCGAGTTCAGCCAAGCCTCGCGCCACCTGCGGCGGCTGGGCAAAGTAGCTTCCCTTGAGGGAAGAAGCGAAATAAGGTGACTCAAGAAACGGAGAAATCCGCGACCGGTCGTTATTGCGACCCGACCCTTTAGAGCTAATCCCCAAAAAGTACGAACCCAAAGAAACAAAAGAGATACGAATATGGAATCAAGCGTCCCACCACTTACCAGCCGTCCGGCCTGGAAGGCACTCCAAGCCCACCACGACAAAGTCCGCGAGCTACATCTCCGCAAGCTCTTCGCTGATGATGCCAAGCGCGGCGAGCGTCTCGCCATTGAGGCCGCCGGACTCTACCTCGATTACTCGAAAAACCGCATCACCGACGAAACCCTGAAGCTTCTGCTCCAATTGGCTGAGGAATCCGGCTTGCAGGCCCGGATCGACGCCATGTTCCGCGGAGAAAAAATCAACATCACGGAAAACCGCGCCGTCCTTCACGTGGCTCTGCGCGCACCGCGCGAGGCGTCCATCGTCGTGGACGGTCAAAACGTCGTGCCCGAAGTCCATGCCGTACTCGACAAGATGTCAGCTTTCGCCGACCGCGTGCGAAGCGGCGAATGGAAGGGGCACACGGGAAAACGCATCCGCAATGTCGTCAATATAGGCATCGGCGGTTCCGACCTTGGCCCGGTAATGGCGTATGAGGCGCTGAGACATTACAGCGAACGCGGAATGACATTCCGCTTCATCTCCAACGTTGACAGCACCGACTTCGCCGAGGCGGTTCACGACCTCGATCCCGCAGAAACGCTTTTCATCGTGGCGTCGAAGACCTTCACCACGTTGGAGACGATGACAAATGCCGAGAGCGCGCGCGATTGGTCGCTCAAGGGCCTCGGCGGCGACACCAAAGCGGTAGCCAAACACTTCGTCGCGGTCTCGACAAATGCCGCAAAGGTTTCCGAGTTCGGAATCGACACCGCGAATATGTTCGGCTTTTGGGATTGGGTAGGCGGACGTTACTCGATGGACTCGGCGATCGGCCTTGCGACCATGCTGGCTATCGGGCCGGATAATTTCCGCGCGCTGCTCGATGGTTTTCACGAAATGGATGAGCACTTCCGTACCACGCCGTTTGAGCGCAACCTTCCGGTGCTCATGGGTCTGCTCTCTGTCTGGTACAACGACTTTTTCGGCGCGCAGACGGTGGCGGTCCTGCCCTATGAGCAATACCTCAAACGATTCCCAGCGTACCTCCAACAACTGACGATGGAGAGTAATGGCAAATTCGTCACACTGGATGGCAAAACGGTCACCTACGACACGTGCCCTGTTTATTGGGGTGAGCCGGGGACCAATGGCCAGCATTCCTTCTACCAACTCATCCACCAAGGCACCCGTCTTATTCCTTGCGACTTCATCGCCTTCGCCAAGACGCTCAATCCGATCGGCCGGCACCACGACATGCTGATCGCGAACGTCTTTGCCCAGGCTGAGGCC
>JAXIPG010000179.1:0-6264 GCA_045403045.1 Terrimicrobiaceae bacterium | reverse complement strand
ATCTTGAGAACGGTGGTCGCGATGCCGTTAGGAATTTCGAAGCGGATGACATTGTCCTTGAGCATCTGCTGAGCGAGAAGAGAGAGCCATTGGCGCGAGCAATCGAGTTCCTGAGGAACAAAGAACGTGCGGCCATCGCTTTCCTCGAGCACGTACTTCATGCTGGCGTCAATGGGCTCCGTTTCGCCAAGAAGATTCGCCGTGAGCGAAATATGCTTGGCCTGGGTATCGATATGAAGCGTGGTCATTTTGCCGTATTCTTTGAGTTTGTGATTGAGGAGTGCCTTCAGTAATTGGCTGGTGAGACGGTTCCTCATGGGGGTTTGGATGACAAGGTGCAGATCGCCGACGAATTGATTGTATACGATTTCATCACGTTCATCGTGAAAGACATCCGTGCTCAAAAAAGAAAAGGAGTTGCGAACCCCGCAGATTATCGTGAACTTACACGACATGAGAAGTCCGCTTTCTTCCGTTCATCGCCGCATCGCGGAAGCGGTTTTGTCCTTCGAGCAGAGACAGGAACCGCCTTTTGTGTCCGACTTGGTGCGGCAACTCGGGTATGCGGCTGAAAGCAGCCTGACCGCGACGCTGCGCGTCATGGAACGCAACGGATTCCTTGTCATCCAAGGCGGAGGGGAAAAAGGCCGCTCGCGGGTAGTGAGGCTGACTGCCAAGGCGCGATTCGCGCTTGGCGTAGGCGGCATTCCGCTTTTGGGAGCGATTCCTGCCGGCCCCTTGGAAGAGGCCCTTGCGCAAGCGGACGAAATCATGGAACCCGCGAATCTCCTGCCGTACCGGGAGGGGGATTTTCTGTTGCGGGTACACGGGGATTCGATGATTGGCGATGGAATTTTGGATGGCGATTGGGTCTTGCTGCGTCCGAATCTGGCGGTCCAGCATGGCGAGATTGCGGCGGTGCTCGTGGGAGAGGCGCATGAGACGACGCTCAAGCGGGTGCTCTTGGTGCCGGAGAAGTCCGAGATCATCCTGCGTGCGAGCAATCCACGCTATACCGATCTGGTGGCGAAGGCCGAGGAGGTGAAAGTGGCGGGCATTTTTCGTGGGCTGATCCGGCATGCAACCGCATGATTCCAAACTTGTCCGGATGGAAGCGTTGCGGGCGTTAGTAGCGGAGAAATTCCCGCAATCTCCACGCAGGCAGGAGGGCCGGCTGCCTATAGGCTGCAAGGCCTTTGATCAAAAAGGGGGCTTTCTCCGGGGCGCAGTTACTGAAGTTTGTGGCTCCATTGCAGGCGGGGTATTGCTTCTGGCCGCTGTGGTAAACACGGCGATGCGCGATGGATTTTTCGTTGGTCTGATCGACGCTGCGAATTCATTCGAGCCGTCTGATTGGACGGATGAACACCTTAGCCGCATACTCTGGGTGGTGTGCGGCGCGGCCGGGCCGGCAATCAAGGCGGCAGACATTCTGCTGCGAGACGGCAATCTGCCGGTAGTGATTTTGGATCTGCAAATGCTACCGATGTCGCAGTTGCAGTGTATCCCGGCAAGCACATGGCATCGTTTTCAACGCGTCATCGAACCGACCGCCACTGTGCTAACGGTACTGACGCCGCAGCCGGTGGTGGAAGGCGCTGCCGCCCGCATGGCGATTCGCACAGACCTCACCCTTGATGCAATGCATCTGCCCCGCCCTGCGCTGTGGGAGCATCTCGATGTGCAGATCTTCGAGCGCGGCACTGCTGCGCTCGTGGATGTCTTTCAAAAATCCGCATGAGGAAATACCATGTTTGGCTGCATTTTTTTGCCCAGATTCCGTCTCCAAGCGGCCTTGCGCTGGCACGACGTGCGCGGTCCGGCTGTTGTTGTGGACGAAGCCACGTTGAAAGGGGTCGTATTGGAAGTCAGCGCAGAGGCGGCAGTCAAAGGGATCGCCGCAGGCATGACTTCCGCCCAAGCCATGGCGCGAGACACCGGCATCGTGATCCGCCCGCGTTCTCCGGCCCAAGAACAATGCCTTAACCAGATCCTCGTTCAAACAGCACTCGCGCTCTCGCCGGATGTGGAACTCACCTGCGACGGCGCGTGCGTGGCCGACCTCCGCCGCGTCGGGAAAGGAATGTGCTGGCAGCAACTGGCCGATCAACAAATCGCGCGTCTTCGCACACAGGGTTTGCGCGCCGTGGTGGGCATTGCTCCAACGCCGGACCTCGCTCACCTCGCAGCCCGTGGAGCACAACCTTCGGCTGTTGTTTACGATACTGGGGCCTTCACGAGCGGCCTGCCCATTGAGACCCTCGAACCTCCGGAAGACCTTCTTCAGATTTTGCGCGGCTGGGGAATTCACCGTGTCGGCGAATTTCTTGCCCTACCAAAAGTGGAAACCATCGAACGCCTTGGACCTGAGGCGGAAGTCTTGCGGCGCAAGGTCTCCGGACGCAACAAGCGCTTGCTCCGCCTGGTTCGCACGGCGCCGGAATATGCAGAAGCGTTTGATTTCGACTGCGAGATCGAAACCGTTGAGCCGCTCTTGTTTTTGCTGCGACGATTTCTGGATGGGCTGTGCGAACGGCTGCGGGCCGTTTACCGCGTAGCGCAAAGCCTGCTGCTCTGCCTGCCGCTGGAGGACGGTTCAAGCCACGAACGCGTTTTTTGCATCCCTGTTCCGACTGCCGAGGTGGAGGTTCTTTTCCGCATTCTCCATACGCACCTCGAAGATTTGCAACTCGCAAAGCGCCCGATAGGAGTGCGGCTGAACATCCAAGCAACGCTTCCCGCGAAGGATCAACTCCGGCTCTTCCAAAGCGCTCTCCGGGACCCAAATCGATTCGGCGAAACACTCGCAAAACTGAAGGCGTTTCTCGGTAATGACAGCGTCGGTGTACCCGCCAGAAGCAACACCCACCGGCCGGATTCCTATATGCTCGCGGATTGCTTTGCTGCGGAAACGGAAACCGGAAAAAAGCCCGCATGTCCCAGTGAACCGCCGCGCGGACTTTCCTTGCGCCGATACCGCCCCGCCCTCCCGAGTGCCGTGCGCATGAAAAATGGACGGCCGGCCTCGGTGGAATCGTCCGCGGCGCGCGGCATCATCCGCGAATGTGCAGGTCCCTATAGGCTTTCGGGAAACTGGTGGGACAGCGAACGCTGGCAGCAAGAGGAATGGGATGTGGCGCTCGCCAAGGGCGGCCTTTACCGCCTCTCACGCCATGGTCCCGAATGGAAGGTCGAAGGATGTTATGAAGGATGAAAAAATTAAACGTTACAAAGCGGATTTCAACAGAAGGCCGCAAAGGAAGCAACGACCTCTTCATCCCTTTACTCCCTTTGCGTCCTTCTGTTCAAAATGGTCTTTTGTTCTATCAATAGTCGGCGCCGGGAAGAATCATTCGGTGAATGCCATCAGTCAGTTTAATTTCGTGGAAGTTGATCAGAAGGCCAAGAGGCACATTGAGCAATTTCATGTAGCTAAGCAGTTGCGCCTTATGAATCGGCAGAATTTCTTGCACGGACTTAAGTTCCAGCAACAGGCATTCTTCAACAAGAACATCCAAGCGCAAAGGTTCCTCAAAAATCAGGTTCATCCGAAAAGTTTCGGCAAAGGGAGGGGAAGCCAGTAGGAAGAAAAGATGAAGAGCCTTCTTTATCACGGATTTGGAATCAAAGGTTACCGGTATCTTCGGACGCGGTATGAGAAGGGGGAGATTGTCTTCGAGCTGGAGCCGGAAAAGGAGCCCGAAGTGCCTACTGGGCAGAAGCTGCGACGGCACGGATATCGGTGGCGCACGGTGCGCAGTGTGTCCATTGGGCTCAAACCAGTGGTGCTCAAGGTGAAGGTGCCGCGGTGGTTAAACACGACGACGGGGGAAGAATTTGAACAGAACCCCCCTTTGTCGAAGCCTACACGAAAATCACGCGTCCGTTCGGGCGATTGATTGTGGATCTGGCCCGATTCATGACGTTGGCCGACATTGCCGGATGGCTCTTGTTGAGTTGGGACACTGTAAAAACAGTGGTGCAAAGACGGCTGGAAAAAGATTACCAGCGCATCGGTTATCGCAAGGTTCACGCAATTGCCATCGACGAACTGTATCTGGGACGTGCACGCAAATACATTACGCTCGTCATCGATCTGGAAAGCGGTCGCATCATCTGGGTGGGCCAGGGCCGTGGCAGCCAGGCGCTACGGGAGTTTTGGCGTCGCTTTAAGCTCAGTGGGGCCCGGCTCAAGGCGGTGGCTATGGACATGAGTGGGGCTTATGCGGCCAGTGTGCGAACGCATGCCCCGCATGCCATTGTGACCTTTGATCGCTTCCACGTTATCAAACTGATGAATGAACGGCTCGACGATCTGCGGCGGGAACTGGCCCGGGAGGCTCAGGATCACGATGCCAAGGAGGCTATCAAGGGACTGCGCTGGCTGCTTTTACACCGGCACGACAACCTGGAGAGGGACGCTGCCCGGCGTCTGAAACGCAGCCTCGCTCTTAATGAGCCTTTGCAATGTGCTTACCTGCTCAAGGAGGAACTCGCAGAACTCTGGGAGCAAAGAGACGGACGCGAGGCCTGGGGCTTCTTGCGTGAATGGTGCGCGAAGGCAAAAGCCAGCGGCATCCGGCAACTCCAAGCCATGTCGGTAACCTTGCTTCGCCATGCCAAGGGCGTCCTGAGCTATTACAAAACCGGGCTTACCAGTGGAAAAATGGAAGGCATCAACCGAAAGATCCGTGGCTTGCTCTCAAGCGCCTTCGGCTTCCGTGACCAGGACTTCCTCAAACTACGCCTCTACGCCCTCCATGAAGCCAAATTTAAATTTGTCGGCTAAGACAGAACTTTCGAGATGAAGCAAAAATCATTCCTTTGTATTCAATTTCCACGTGACGCTGGGAAATGCTCGAAATGCTCCGCAGATCGAGTTCACGCACCAGACACTTTTCATAAATGCTTTCGATCAACCCCGACCCCTTCAAGCGATGAACTTCGATGGCCGCGCCGATGACCTCACGGCTCAGAGCATGGGCTTTCAAATAGAGGAGATGCACAAACAGATTTCACAGAAGGCCGCAAAGGAAGCAAAGATTTTTCCAAAGCAACGACCTCTTCATCCCTTTGCTCCCTTTGCGTCCTTCTGTTCAAAATGTCTTGCGAGCTCCCCATGACCTACATCGAACTCCACGCCTGCAGCGCCTTCAGCTTCCTCCGTGGCGCATCGAATCCGGAGGACCTCGTCTGTACCGCCGCCCGGCTCGGTCTGCCGGCGCTCGCGCTGTGCGATCGCGATGGACTTTACGGCTCGCCCCGCCTGCACGCAGCCGCAAAAGAACATGGCGTCCGCGCCTTGGTCGGCGCGGAACTCACGCTGGAAGACAAAAGCATCCTTCCTGTCCTGGTTGCCAGCCGAATCGGATACCAAAACCTCTGCCGCCTCGTCACTGAAGCCAGGCTGCGCGGCACAAAGACGGAATCCGCGGTGCTCTGGAAGGAACTCCCCGCTTATGCGGAAGGGCTCCTCGTCTTGACAGGTGACAAAGAAGGCATTCTCAAAAATCCCTGCCAGCCGGAAGTCCTTAAAAAACTAGAGGCATTGGTGGCGATCTTTGGGAAGGACAATGTTTTTGTCGAAATCCAGCGCCACCTGCGACGCGGAGAAACCTGGCGCAATAAACACCTCGTGGCATTGGCCCGCGCGCAGGGACTCCCGCTCGTAGCCACCAATGGCGTGCTTCATGCGGAGCCCGACGGACGCCGCGTTCTCGATCTTTTCACCTGTGCGCGGCATCACACACCTCTCGATGCCGCCGGACGCCTTCTAAGCATCAACGCCGAGCGACATCTCAAATCCGCCAGGCAGATGGAGCACCTCTTCGCCGACCTGCCCGAAGCCGTCGAAAACACGGCGCTTGTGGCCGAACGCCTCGAATTCACACTTGAAAATCTCGGTTACGAATTTCCGAAATACCGGGTGCCTCCCGGTGAAACGATGGATTCGTTCCTGCGCACCGTGGCCTTCGCCGGAGCGCGAGCGCGGTATTCCCACCTCAGCGCAAAGGTGCTCAAGCAACTGAACTTCGAACTCGACTTGATTTGCCGCCTCGGCTTCTCCGGCTACTTTCTCATTGTCTGGGACATCGCGAACTATTGCAGCCAAAACGACATTTTTATGCAGGGGCGCGGCAGCGCGGCCAATAGCGTCGTGTGCTACAGCCTTGGCATCACCGCCTGCGATCCCATCGCCAGCAATCTCCTCTTCGAACGCTTCCTTAGCGAAGGCCGAAAGACATGGCCCGACATCGATCTGGA
>JAXIPG010000205.1:0-5570 GCA_045403045.1 Terrimicrobiaceae bacterium | reverse complement strand
GGCATTGCGTTCGCAATATTCGCGGCGGATGGCCTCATTCAGGACGAAAGAGAAAAATTTCAACTCCAGACGCGCCGTGTTGTGCCTCGCGGTTGCCTTTCGCCAATGCATATAGTCCTGAGCGTGTTCATACCGAATCTGGCGAGGGTGTTGAAGATTGCGCAGATTGAGCCACTCGCTGATCGCTTCCCAAGCGGCCATCATCCGTTTATGAGTGCTCGCACGCTGGTAGTGGCTCGCCATATATTCCGAAACCCAAGCGCGAAATTCGCCGGAGTTATCAGGAGCAACCTGCGCCTCCTTGACCGAGTACTTTTCCGCCAACCGCCGCGCATCCCGCGTTTCCTTCGGATCGTTATGGCGCATCTTGGTGGCCTCCTCGCACCATCTGCCGGTTTCCAGATCACGATAGCGAAGATACCAATAGGGAGACCGCTTGTATTTCCGCAAGGAGGCCATGCCGCGAATGTCCCACATAGTCCCACATACCTCAAGTGGCTTATCGTGGTGCATCGTGGGATTTTCTCTGTAGAAGCTGTGGAAGAGTGCGCTATTTCGACTTACCGTTACACCATCGGGCAATATAAACATTACCACCAATAACTTACGGGATTGCCCCACAAGGGTCCCCGAAATCTTTGGTGACGTGCATGGTGTATTTCACGGACCGAACTTACAAGAGATTTTCCCGAGTGCGAGTCCTGATACGGCCTGATGCAGCGCCGCTACGCCAGCATAGACGAACAGCCCATATCGGAAGCCGAGCGAAGATTCCGCTGAGAGCGCAACTAAAATCACTACCACTGCACCCGGACCATGAACAAACCACAACAGGCGGATTCCGCCGCGGCAGCTCTTGAAGGAGCTGCCGCGCAACTTACCAACTAGAAAGGACGCCATGGCCGACAAATACATGGAACTCGCGCTCACGCCCTCCGTGCAGCGAGCCCAGGACAAGTATTTCGGAAAGCACCAGATCGTGGAGCATGCGCCCGAGGCCGACGCGCTCACCCCCGATGAAGTCGCCTTCATCGCCTCGCGCGACAGCTTTTACATGGCGACCGTCAGCGAGACTGGCTGGCCTTACGTACAACACCGCGGCGGTCCGCCCGGATTTGTGAAGGTGCTCGGACGCAATCTCATCGGCTTTGCCGACTTCAAGGGCAATCGTCAGCTCCTCAGCACGGGCAACGTCGACATCAACGACCGTGTCGCCCTCTTCATGATGGACTACCCGCTTCGCGAACGGCTCAAACTGCTCGGCCTTGCCCGCATGCTCGATGCGCGCGGGCATCCCGAGCTCGTCGATCAGCTCGCTTCTGAGCAGCTCCGAAACAAAGTCGAGCGGCTGTTTCTGATCGAGGTTGTGTCTTACGACTGGAACTGCCCGCAATACATCACCCCACGCTTCACCGCCGACGAGGTGGAGAAAATAGTCGGTCCGCTAAAACGGCAGATCGCGGAGCTGGAGAAAGACCTTAGGATTCTAGAGCCAATGCCGAAATAAATTTCCGAAATGGTGGCAGCGCCGAGGGGTCTCTGGCAAGGCCCGGAGGCAGGTCAATCCCAAGAAAGGGGTGGGACCCTTTCTTCCCACCAAGGCTTGACCCGCTGACGCAACACAGCCACAGACCCCTCGCCGCGCCAGCCTATACCTTTTTGCGGGGATAGGCAAAAAACCCCAACTACGCGCCAATGATCTCGTTCAATCCCTCGATCACTTGCTCCAGTTCCTCAACCGAAATGCGCCCGAGTTTCTTCCCGCCGCTTCACGGAAAGTGTCCTAATCTGGCTGATTTTGACCCACGAACGCTTTGGCAGGTTCGCCCCGGTCAGTTCCAGCGTGAGCGGAAAGCCGGCTCGCGGTTCCTGGCTCGTGAGAGCGCAGGCAATCACCGTCCCGGACCGCTCGTTAAAAACATCCTGGCTAAGCACTAGGACCGGACGCCGACCGGATTGCTCGTGGCCTTGTGTCGGATCGAGCTCGGCCCAGACGACATCGCCCCTCAATATTCTGGCCATTCTGGGGCGTCTTTCTCAATGCCTTCCTCAGCCAGTTGTTGCTCTTCACCCGGCAGGAGCTTCGCGCACTCGCGCGCAAGGCGGCCGCGGTCCAAACGGGCGAGCTTCTCGGCGACAGCCTTTTGAATCGCTTCGCTGCGGCTGCGAAAGACCTCACGCGCGACAAGACTGTCCAGCCGCCGAAGCAACCGGTCATCCATGGAAACTGCGACTTTTGCAACGCTCATGTCCCAGTAGTACCATGGGTATGACACGGCGTCAAACTAGGGAACTCACTCAGTTAAGCCTTCGTAGCCCAGTTCCGATCGTCGCGGAGGCTCATACGCACATCGGTTCGTCATCAGGGCCCTGTCCTTAGGGTGTTGGGGAGCGACGGAACAGAAAACTGGTTTAAGGGTCTTGAGTGGCTCACAATTCTAGTCAAAAGCTTAGTTTTCGCCTCCGCGACGCTATCGAGAGCCTAGTCCGCTTGGCGAGTGGGGGAAAACATCTGGCAGTGCCATCCGTGGATGCCGGTCGTTTACCTCGAGAACCGAGCCCCAAGGCGCGCTTAAGCACCCGGTTTTTTATGCTCTCCCATCTGCTTCGCGACGTAGGCCTCGACCTCTGGCGAGATGTTGGCGAACGTGCCGACGGCGCCGGACAGAGCGCACGTTGCGACCTCGGCGCGCGCAGCTTCCATCCGGCGCCTCGCTCGTGCGAATTCGGCGTACGCATAGGCGAGCTTCACGCCGAACGTTGTCGGCTCGGCATGGATGCCGTGGCTCCGGCCGATGGTGACCGTATCCTTGTGTTCGAACGCACGCTTTTTGAGTGCCGCAGCGACGCGGTCGATATCAGCCAGCAGCAGGTCCGCTGCGCGCACGAGCTGAACGTTGAGGCAAGTGTCGAGAATGTCGGACGAGGTCATGCCCTGGTGCACGAACCGCGCCTCC
Organism: Terrimicrobiaceae bacterium; assembly: GCA_045403045.1. GTDB lineage: Bacteria > Verrucomicrobiota > Verrucomicrobiia > Chthoniobacterales > Terrimicrobiaceae > DASTFP01. The sequence continues at coordinate 2,613 of JAXIPG010000205.1, read as the reverse complement.
GGCCCGACAATCTCGGCGAGGTGCGTGAGAAACGCGATGATCTCGCGCTCGATCTCATCGATGCGCGCTGCATCGAAGCGTGCCTTGCTTCCCTTCTCCCAGACGCGTTTCGCGGCCTCTTTCCGGGATGACCCCGATTCCGCCTGGGCCGTCGCCGCGTGCGCCTCGATCTCGAACCAGATCCGGTATCGCGTGTCTGGATCCCAGATCTTGGCCATCTCGGGCCGGGTGTAACGCGGAATCATGATCAGGCCCCTTGTTCCCGCCTCTGGCCGAAGCGGCGTTGGCTGCCGTGCACACCTAGCAAGCGTGAAGTCCAGCTTCAATGTCAGGGAGCATCTTGCAGTTGATACAGCATCAGCCGCACCGCCAGCAGATAGTCGATCAAGCGGCCTTTTCCGCCGGTAACGATCGAGACCTTGCCATCGGCCAGAAACCGCAGCGCAACCAGATTCACGGGATCGACCGAGGTCAGTGCCGGCCCCCAGGGCGTCGATTGCAGCTCAACCATCAGGTTCTGCCAGCGCCTGACACGGGCCTGCGGAGCGCCCGGCGGTATCAGGATCACCAGTTTGGACAATGCGCCGCAGTCAATGATCGTATCGAGCTCCCAGCGGATCCATTTGGTCGGCCCGGCGACCTTGATGATCAGGCGCGCCATGTCGACCCATTTCACGATCGCGTCCTGCCAGGTTTCACTCGTGAAGTAGGCCCGCGCCGCACCGAGCTCAGGCAGCGGTTCGTTGGGCGCCCCGATGCCGACGAAGGGGCCGATCGACTTGAATTCCGGCGCGATACCTTCCTCGATCCTCCCGCTGGTCGAGAGCCACCCGATCGAATAGCGCCGCCAGGCACGGGCGAGTGCACTTTCCTCTTTTCCTGCATTGGCCCTCGCACTGCTGCCGGCGCCGGTCTTCAAGACCACGTCCCACTCGGCCTGCATGAGTTCAGAGTCGTCGACGAAGGATCTGAGGTAGAGCACCGGAGATCTCGGGTCCCGCTTCAGCACCTCTTGCGCATCGAGCGCGGCCAGCTTGCGGCTACGGCGCCACAGCATGGTGACCGCGTAGAACGCAGCGAATTCCAGTATGAGAGCGATGAGAGCGATCAGTATGTCGTCGTTGGCGAGCAGCCACAGCACGACGACCGCCGACGCGAGGCCCAGCGCCCAAGCCAGTGCGACGTACCGTGTTGCGGCGGCAGACCGAGAACCCGCGGGGACCTCGGCCCGCTCATCGTCGCGCTGCGCTCGGGCCGCCATGACGTCGGGAAGGGCGATGTCGCCGGGCTGAATACGCGTCCCAAGCAGACGAATTGCCGCCCATATGGGCACGATAAATAGCCACCAGGCAAGCAGGCCCGCCAGCAATGCCGAAAGCGCTATGCCTGCCACCGGAAAATCGCGCAGTGTCTCCGGCGAAAAATCGCGCGGCGTCAACCCAAGCAGCCACACACCACCCCCGAGCAGCAAGAGGACCAGGGATCCAATCATGGCCCAGAGACAGGCAGACGTGAACCGCGTGCCGCATTTGCGACTGACGATCAGAAAGGTGACCGCAAGTGCGACCGCGAGCCAGAGCACAGGATTCCCGATCTTCTCGGGGTCAATATGCGGCAGATCGCGGATGATCGGCAGCATCAGCGTCAGGACACCCAACACCGGATAGAAGGCAAGCACGAAGAACCCCCGCGTCACCATCGCGGTATCCTGGCGAATGCGGTCGATGGGAATTTCGTGGACCTTGCCGTCGGACGGTTGCATGTTTTCTCCCTCCGAATCTCGAGCCCCTCGGAGCGAGCGCTGAAAGCGCGACTCACCGGGACGTTGCTTCAATCCCACACATAACGTTCGTCATACTCGACGCTGTGTTTGCGCAGGAACTCGCGGTATTCTTCCTGAAAGGTGCGGCTGCGATGGTGTTCCTCCTGGGTCTCCACGTATCCGAGGACGGCGTCGAGCTGGCTCGGGCTCACCGAAAACGCGCCGTAGCCGCGCTGCCAGTGGAAGTGGCGATAGTCGGGGGCGAAGCCCTTGATCCATTTCCAAGGATTCTTTCTTCAGCCCTTCATGTCCGCCTGGGAGAGAGTTCGCGGCAGTGTCGTTACCAGATGGACATGATCGGCCACACCGCCGACGCGGAAGGCTTCCGCGTCCGCGTCGCGGCAGAATGGTTCGCAAGATAGGCGTGCATTCGCGGCCGGACGTTGGTGTCCAGCCATGAGTGGCGGTCTTTTGTGCTGAAGATGATGCGAATGACAACTTTGCTGAGCGACTGCGGCATAGAGGGACGATAGCCGAGAAGGGGGCTTTTGGATGAGTCGCGCTTTCAGCGCTGGCTTGTGTGCGTGCATAGTCCTGGGGCGTTGCCCCAGGCTTATATGAAAGCCGCGCCGTTGGCGCTAGAAAATGGGGCGTAGTTCCTGGGGCGTTGCCCCAGGCTTATATGAAAGCCGCGCCATTGCCGCTAAACAGATGCGAGGAGCGCGATACGGCAAGATTTAATATACGCGACTCATCGCCCTTCTTAACGCTGCGACAAGTTGGCAGAAGTTGGCGTTCGTGTTATTCTTGCGCAATTCTCTGGTATTGCAGCCAGGAGCAAACAATGATTC
>JAXIPG010000140.1:0-11909 GCA_045403045.1 Terrimicrobiaceae bacterium | reverse complement strand
TGCTTGGGAAAGGGCTGGCGCGGCGAGGGGTCTCTGGCTGTGTTGCGTCGGCAGGCCAAGCCCTATGGGGATTGGCCTGTCTCCGCGCCTTGCCAGAGACCCCTCGGCGCTGCCACCATTTCGGAAATTTATTTCGGCATTTGCTCTAACCACCATCCCGTGAATCCCAACAAACCTCGTTTGAGAAATCTGTCCAGTGTCGCAGGGGCTCCGGTTGCTGCTGACAGTATTTCATGAAACCAACCGTTCTCATCCTCTGCACGGGCAATTCCTGCCGTAGTCACATGGCCGAAGGCATATTGAGCAAGACCGCCGGAGATCTGCTGGATGTGCGTAGCGCCGGGTCCAAGCCGGCAGGCTATGTACATCCGAAGGCGATCGAGGTGATGAAGGAAGTCGGCATTGATATTTCAGGTCACCGATCCAAACACCTGGACGAGTTTCTTGGTCAGGACGTCGAAACCGTCATCACCGTCTGTGGAAACGCGGACCAGGCTTGCCCGATGTTTCCCGGCCAGGTGAACAGGCACCATTGGGGTTTTGATGATCCGGCTCATGCGACGGGAACAGAAGAAGAACAGGTCGCGGTGTTTCGCCGCGTCCGGGACGAAATACGGCGCACATTTGAAGTCTATGCCGCAGGCAGACGCGATCAGCACAAATCGAAAGGTATCGATTGAGTCTGCCTGGGCGTGGCTTTTCGGCGAAACGCGTGAATCAAACCAGCGCGCCGCTGCAGGAGGAACCACAACCGGCGGTGCAGCCGAAGCAGTGTTTGCCGAGAGCGATGGGTCGATCTTCCAGTCGCTTAGGATCGATATCCCAGAGGAAGAGCGGGCTGCCATCTTTCCACTGCATTCCGAGTTGCTGGTTGAAATCGCAATCATAGACCTCGCCGCGCCAGCCGATGCTCAGCATGTTGCGGCACATGAGGCCGGCAACGGAAGCAGGGTTGAACGACTCGACGAGCAACTGCATGTAGGTTTCCAGCTTTCCGTTGCGCTTGAGCCAGGAGGCGAAGCGGGCAATAGGCATGTTGGTAATTGTGTAGAGGCGGTGAAAGTCGATGCCGAAGTTGTTTTTGAGTTCGCGCTTGTAGTCGGATTCGAGTTCGGCCTGGTTGGGAGGTAGAAAAGCGCCGTTGGGATTGTAAACGAGGTCGAGAACAAAGTCGTCTTGACGGCCGCAGCCAAGCTGGTTCAGGAGTTGGAGCGCCCGGATACTGGCATCGAAGACACCGTTGCCCCGCTGGGCGTTAACGTTTTCGGGTCAGTGGATGCAGGTGAGGTTGCAGAGTTTGCCGACGTTGAGTTGAAGGATTTCGGTGCGTCCCCGTCTCAGCGTCAGGCGGTGATCGGCCAGTGTCCGGGAAAAGGTTTCCTTGACGGGCTGGTCGAGTTTCTTCGCAAGTGCCGTCGGCTCGGTCACTACGCCTGGAAATTGTTGAACGATGGGCGGCATTCCATCGCGACATTGGAAATCATGTCACCGGCATGCGCCGCCACAATGGTGGCGCCGACAATTTTGTCAGTGCCTTTCCGAACATGCACGCGCACAAATCCCTCGGTTTCTCCATCAAGGATTGCGCGGTCTGCCTCGCTCATCGGCTGCGTAAAAGTGTCCAGCTCGACACCCTTTTCCTTCGCATCCCTCAGGGAAGCGCCGACGTGGGCGATCTCCGGTTCGGTATAGGTGCACCAAGGAATCACGAGCGAACTTATTTTCGCACGACCGAAAAACAAGGCATTCTGAATGACAATGCGCGCCATGAAGTCGGCGGCGTGCGTGAATTGATACCGTGAACAGATGTCACCGGCCGCGAAGATTCGTGGATTGGTCGTCTGCAGACGGTCGTTCACTTTGACGCCCTTTTCGGAAAACTCGACCCCGGTGGCTTCGAGTCCGAGCCCCTCTACGTTGGGCGCTCGTCCGGTCCCGATCAGCAGCTTGTCCACATTCTCCTCGTAGGCGTTGCCGGAGGTATCCACACAGAGCCGGATCTTGGGGCCGTCGGCTCGTGAGACAGTCAATTCCCTGCCGTGTCCGCGCAGGGCGACGCCGTCGCGTTCGAGCGCTTCGCGCACGATCTTCGAGGCATCGGAATCTTCCCTTGGCAGGATGCCGTGCTCGGATGCCACCAGCACGACTTCGGAGCCGAACCGGGCGAAGGCCTGCGCCATCTCGCACCCGATGGGTCCCGCGCCGATCACGCCCAGGCGTCCCGGTCGTTCCGTCAGCGAGAAAATGCCCCATGCCCCCAGGCCGCCGACCCATTCATTGAACGCCCTCAGCCATTGGTCGATTGGAAGAGCCCGAACCGCCGCAGAGAGGCCCAGCAAAGCCGCCCCGAGCGCGATCCACTTCCATGCAGATGATTTCTTCCAGCTCCGCGCTTTGTTGGTCATGGAATTTAGTCTAGAAGAGATGGTTTACATGAGATCGGGGTCCGGCAACCGAGAGTGTGTTCCATTCCTGGCGGCGGCCAGTGCCGCCTCCCAAGTGCGAGTGACGGCTTGTCACAGAGCAATCGGCGGGGTTATGGCGCCGCAGGCTCTGCGAGCAGGGCCTCGATCTTTTCTTCCAAGGCCTGATAGCCGGGCTCGCCTTTGAAGAATGCGCCGCCGGGGTGGACGTGACGGATTCTCCCGTGGCGGTCGAGGAGCATTGTCACCGAGGTCCAGCCGTTATCGTTTTGGTCAAGCCACCATCGGCGCAGCGTAGCCCACTGCGGATCGGTGGCCACCGGAAACTCGAAACCCAGCTTGTGGACCTGTTCCGCTACGTGGGCAGCGGTTAGAGGCGCAGATGATTTATGATGGTATAGTCCGATCACCATCAGTCCGCGCCGGCGATAGCGTTCCCAGAACTCGTTCAATGCCGGGGCGCTTGCCTCACAGAATGGACAGCCCGGCGACGTCCACCACCGCACGAGCACGACCCTCCCGCGTAGCGATTCCAGCGCCAGTGGCTGCGAATTGATCCAATCGCGCGCCTGCCAATCTCCCGGTTGAACTCCGATTAATGCCACATCCGAAGTTTGCGGCGCTGAGTAATGTTCAACGGCTGCGAGCGATGCCGGGCGATCAGCGGATTCTGCCTCCAGCCCTGAACCGAGGAGCGTCGCGAAAAATAATCCGACTGCGCCAAATTCATTGAGGCTGCGTTTCAAGGCGCCTCGGTGGTCGGTGTCGGCCTCACTCATCACTCGGACTCTATGACCGTGCTGCCGGAAAGCAAAATGTAGCTCAGTTTATCGCAGAATCATTCTTATCTGAGGCCTGTCGAGCGGGTCTAATCCATGCTAATATTAAGAATCGGTGCTCCCGCTGCTAAGGGGAAAGCCATGGACGACATGCTGGATAATCTTGGTCAGCTGCGAAGCATCAGTGCGGTGGCGGTACTGGTGTTGTTGCTGGTATGGGAAAGCTCGGCCCCCTTCGGCTTCTATTTCGTCCGCAACTCAGGCGAACGGTTGCGTCACGGACTGAAAAATCTCGTGCTGGGTATCCTCAACGCGCTGCTCACCGGGCTCGTTTTTGTCGCGCTGTGGTGGACGACTGCGGAGTGGGCTCAGGTTCACAACTTCGGACTGCTGAATTGGCTGCCGTTGCCGGGTTGGGCGCATGTGGTCGGCGCGTTTCTATTGTTCGACGCCTGGATGTATCTCTGGCATCGCCTGAATCACCGCATCCCATTCCTGTGGCGCTTTCATCGAACCCACCATTCTGATCCAAGGATGGATGTCACCACGGCCAATCGCTTCCACCTGGGCGAAATTTTTCTGTCGTCCATCCTACGCGTGCCAGTGATCGCACTGTTGGGTCTGCAACTGTGGGAATTGGCCCTCTACGAAACGGCCATGTTCACCGTCGTTCAGCTCCACCATGCAAACATTGCGCTGCCAGCATGGTTGGACCGCGGTTTGCGTGTGCTCATCGTGACGCCCTTCATGCACAAGGTTCATCATTCGCGCTGGCAGCCGGAAACGGACTCGAACTACTCGTCACTGTTTTCGTTTTGGGATCGGTTCTTCGGAACATTCCGATTGCGTGCGAACCCGAGCACACTTCAGTTCGGTCTGGAGGAATTTGATCGGCCAGAGCACCACACGCTGATCGGCCTGTTTACGACGCCCATGAAACAGATGCGCCGAACGATTCCGCGACCTCCACGGCAAACTGATGAATCCAGGGAGAGATAGCAACGGTTCAGAATTCCTACCCGGGTTGCCTCATTTGCTGACCTTGACACTGCGAAAAACCATTTCGCGGCTTCGTTCAAGGAGATGCTGCTTGGTTTCCAGCGAGAGAGAAGCAGGCAGTTGGGCCACTCCGAGAATGCGGCGCATGATTTCCACGCCGGCGAATTGAAGGACGAGAGGCTCGGAGTGCGGAGTGTCTTCCAGTGCCGCCTGCAACCAGAACGATGCGGTATCGTCCTCGTGACGGGAAAGCAGCAGGTGCGCATAGAAGACGCCAATGTCGAACTCGGGGTTCCCGCAAAAGGAAAACTCGGGGTCGATGACTCGCAGCTGCCCGGGACCCATTTGAAGCAGACTTCCAGGAAACAAGTCGCCGTGAATGAGGCTCGGTCCCTCATGCTCAAGATAGCAGCGTCCAAGCTTCTCGACGGCTTCGCGAAATCTCCCGTCCCGACGCAAACCATCGCCGACCCGATCCAGACCGGGAGTGACTCGTTCCAACATTTCGGACAACGCTCCATCCGTCCGAAGCGGAATATCGAAAATATGCTCATGATTTAGCTTCCGCATCGCCCCGTTGCGGAATGCAGCGCGCTCGCTTGGTGGGATGGTCAGCCGATGAAGCGCAGATGTGTAGCGGGCCAGTTCATTCAACTGTGGCCTATGAAATGAGCGTGTGCCCTGGTAGCAGTCTAGCAAGGTATCAGCCGGGGAAATGTCTTCCATGATCAGCAATGCCGAGCTTTCATCGAAATCCAAAAGACGCGGCATCATTGCGGCAACAGAGGAACTTTGAGCCGCAAAATGGTAGAAGCGGGCCTCAGACGCGGCGCGCTCGACCGGGGCCGCAATTGACGGATACTTTTCCACCCAGGGGCGTGCCTGCTTCAATATCAAACTCCGATTCGGAAATCGCACGCGGACGACGCAGTTCATGTTCCCTTCACCGGCCCGTTCCGCGTTCACGGCTTCACCGGCCTGTGCGAACCCACGTCCGACCAGATACGCCTGCAATCCGGTGAGGTCTTCAAGATCCAGACGAAAAGCGCCTTTGACGCTGGTAAAAATTGGTGGGGTCATTCGGGATGAGAACATTCAGCCGTCCGCCGGTTTGCATGCCTTCGGCGGTCAAATCGCTCGCCGTAATACCAGCGATGGAGCGTGTGGGGACTGACGCGGAAGTAGAACAGAACGATGAACAGTGCGTTGAGAAGCAAAGTGCGCAAGTTGCCCAAGCGCCGGAAGCGTCTTGGCGACGACCAAACCGGCGGGTCGAGCAAGGTGATGCGCCCCATGCGACGGAGGCGTCGGGAGAATTCGACGTCCTCCATGAGCGGGATGTCCGCGAAGCCGCCCATCTGTTGGAAAACATCGGCTTTGACGAAGATCGACTGGTCGCCGAAAAGTGGCCCCGCCGCTGCGCTGATGCGCCGCACCAGCCTCTCCCACCGCTTCATCCAGAAGTGTCGGTCGTCAAACTGCCGATGAAACGCTCCGCCTACTATTCCGTCAGTCTTGGCAGCGGCCGCCAGCGCGGCGAGGTGCTCTGGCCCCAGCTCGGAATCCGCATGATGGAAGCACAGCAGAGAGCCGCGCGCTTCCATAGCTCCGGCGTTCATCTGTGCTCCGCGCGAGGGCTTGTCACAAACTAGTAGGCGAATCTCACCGCTTCGCCCTAAGTCCCTTAGCCTCTCGGAAGGTTCGACCGCAGCTGCGATCCACTCGATAGGCTTTGGATGGAACCGCAGCCGGTTGATTAGATCAACAAGAAGAGCGTCATCGCCCCACACTGGAACGATCAAAGTGATTAACGGACTCTTCATTCAGTTCTATCCTTGAGCCGTTTCTCTCAACTTCATGGCCTTCATAGCTCGTTCTCAGGATAGAACGTGCCAGACGAAGCGACCATGACGAAAGCAATTTCCTTTCCTTCCGAACCCTTTTTCTGACAGAGGTGGGATGGCAGACCTCACGGCAAAAGCGGACATCGAAGCATCTAAAATAAAGTGACGGAAGCCGCGCTCATATTGAAGGCTCCTCGTGCTGGCGAGGTCAAAACGCGTCTTGCACGTTCGATCGGAGCGGAACGCGCAACAAAAATCTACCGCGCTCTGGTCGAGCATCAGCTCGCCCAAATTCCAGCAAATTGGCGAACCGTCATTCACTTCGCGCCATCTGACGCTGAAGCTGAGATGCGCTCATGGTTGGAGAAGTTCCCGCTGAACCGGTCTGATTTCCTTCCTCAACCAAGTGGCGACTTGGGCTCTCGCCTGATCTCCGCGATGGACCACGGATTTGCCTCGGGCGCAGACCGTGTATTTTTTCTCGGGGGAGACTGTCCCGGACTGACGCACAGTTACCTTGAGGAAGCAGAAGCCGCTCTCGTTGAAACAGACATGATCATTGCTTCTGCGCGGGACGGAGGCTATGTGCTGCTCGGGTTAAGGAAACCGACGGCCTCGATTTTCGAGGGAATCCCATGGAGTTCGGAAACCGTCTTCGCGGCGACTCTTCGCGCAGCCATCGCCGCCGGTCTTTCATTCCGTTGTCTGCCGCCACTGGAGGATGTTGATGATCTGGAGAGTTACGAACGTCAGCGCGTGACAGTCAGGAATCTTGTGGAAATTGATGATGGAGCAGCAGGGGCCAAATGAACTTCCATCCCAAAATTTAGGGCGATCTTCGCTCTTCATGCAAGGCTGCGGCGCTATTCTCGCGGGTGTTTAGACTAACTGAAATACTCGTCCAGATCGACCCACCCAAAGATCGCTCGCGCCTGCGGGTAGGGGCTTCCTGCCTCGCCTGTCAGGCTCGCTGCTACTGGGTCATATGTGCGCACCACCATCTTTCCGTCCCACCCGCCACCCTGTCCCCAGTCGGCGGTTCTCCAGAGAAGGCCGTTGGAGTTATCCCAGTTGGTGCTGTAGATGATGCCCACGTGGGCATTTGTATGGTCTCGCTTAGAGGTCGCACACAGGATATAGACGTCTCCCGGACGAGGTCGCTTGATCCCGTCGGCATCCGTCCATCCTTTGGTCGTTTTGGGAGGATAGCCTGCATAGAGTTTCTTGCCGAGCAGGTCGAGGTAGTAACGAGGGAATTCGACACAGTTCGTATAGGCTCCCTCCTTCCTTTCCGAATGGTAAGGATTGTCCTTCCATTTCTGAGAACCGTATGGGGCGGGGAGGATTCTGTCCAACGTCTTAAGTGCCTTTTCCCGCGACGGGCTCAACGTTGGGGTAGCAACTGAGGGGGAAGCGCCTTCCAACATCCACTCGATCGGGCCCTCTTTGAAAAGCGCATCCTTGGGTTCGAAGATCCGTCCATTTCCGGAGTTGTTCTTGGTGACCTCCTCGCTCGCAGGAGCGTTCCAGGCGATTACGGTATTGTGAATGTGCTCTTGATCCCAAAACCAAATGGTTCCATTCGGCCGTGGTTCGAACGGCCCTTCCTTGGTGAAGCCCACGCGCTGCCAGGTGGACTTTGCGTCGTCCTCCGCGAGGGACCATTTTTTCTGCCCCCAATCCAGCTTTATCCGAACGGAGCCTCGAGGATAGCGAGCAGCATCGAACAGAGAAATCTTGAGCAACATCTTACTTAACACCTTAGCCGACTCCACCGGATTGCACTACCAAAAAGCTTGTCGAGTCCAGACCCTAAACCGCCACGCTTTGGCGCATCTGGAGCATCGCCGGCCCGCGGTGCAGCTTTAACGACACCTCGCTCGTGCTCCTTCACTCGCGAAGATTTTCTAGTGAAACTGAGCCTTCGTCGTCAAATGTTCCCTTTTGACCGAGGGGCCTTTCAATCTTGAGTCCCGACGTGGGCGTCGTCGAAAAGCCTCACGCGTACAACTGGCTCGACCATACTCCGTTCGGCCGGCAGGAGGACTGGGAGGACTCACCCGAGGGGTGGCCGCAACTCCGCCATCACGACAAATACGGCGAACCGTCGCGTGCGCATCGCGATGAGGTCAACGCCAGGGTGATACAGGACCCGCACATTGCCGAAATGATGGATCCGAGCGCGATGCCCTTTGACTCCAAGCGCATGGCCTACGGCGGGTTCCAGACCTTCGTGGAGCTATAAGTCCTCTGTGTACAAACTGCAACGGCAGAAGAAAAGCCATCCACAGCCATCACCGGCATCATGAGCATATCTCGGTGCCTTTCTACATGGACGGCAGCAACAGAGCGGCGGTTGACCTCAAGCCCTAGAGCACTTCATGAATACGATCACAGATTGTGGGGAAACGCTGGGATGAATCGCGCCTGCTGGCGATTGCAAAGGCCCTATCGGCAATGACCGGCGAATTCCAACGACCACCCGGCTACTAAAGTCACGAGATCGCCAGCGCTGCGCGCGGGCCGTTCGCCGCGTCGCCGTTCCGCCGGACCGAGCCCGGCGAGATGCCGACGAAACGCTTGAAGGCCCGGCTGAAGGCCGCCTCCGACTGGTAGCCGAGCCGCATCGCGAGCTCTCCGAGGGTCGCTCCGTCCTCCTTGAGCGATGCAAGCGCGACGTGCATCCGCCAGCGCGCGACGTAGTGCATGGGGGGCTCGCCGACAAGCTCGGTGAAGCGTGCGGCGAACGCCGAGCGCGACATCGCGACCTCGGTCGCGAGCGATGCGACGGTCCAGGCGCACGCCGGGTCGCGATGGATGAGCGTGATCGCGCGCCCCACCTGCTTGTCCCGGAGCGCGCCGAGCCATCCTGTTTGCGCAGAAGGGTCCTGCGCGATCCACGATCGGATGGCCTGGATTACCAGGATGTCAGCGAGGCGGGTGATGACCGTCTCCCCCCCGGGTCGCAGTTCCTTGGCTTCGGCAGCCATGAAGCGCAGTATGCTCTGGATCCAATCCATCTGGGGCGAGTTCCACGCCTCGACGCAGATCAGGCTTGGCAGGATCTTGACGAGGTGATGCGCGGCCGGGTGATCGAAGCGGACGGCTCCGCAGACAAGATTCGTGGCCGCGCCGCCTCCGCCGTGCCGGAGGATCTCGTAGCGTTCGCTGACCTGCTCGCGGGGGAGATCGAAAAGCCTCGCCGCAGCGATACCGGGTTCGCTCGCAAGCCGATGCCCCTCGCCATGCGGCACGAGCGCGAGATCGCCTCGGTGCAGAAGGCGATGTTCAGCTCCTTTGACCTCGAGCCAGCAACGGCCCGAGGTCACGACGTGGAACATCAGCCAGTCCTTCATCGCCGGCAGCTCAAGCCCCCATGGCGCGGTGAACTCTGAGCGACAGTAGAATGTGCCGCTCATCCGCAGGAAGTGCAGCGCCACGCCGAGCGGATCCACTGGAGTCAAAGGCTCGTCCATCTCTTGACCATGGCGCTAGAAGCGGCCGTCGTCGAGAGGGAATCTGGACGAACGAGCATGAATCGTCGACTTGCAGTCATTGATAGTCCTTATCCGAGATGCAACCGTGTATGGTCATGCAAACAAGCATCGTAACAATCAATCTATGGAGGACAATATGATCACTGTGATGGGAGCAACCGGACACACGGGAAAGAAAATCACTGAAGCTCTGCTTAAGGCCGGCGAGAAGGTCCGCGCGCTCGGCCGATCGGAGAGCAAGCTCGCGGAGCTCAAGAGCGCCGAAGCAGAAGTATTGAGCGGTGACGCCGATGCCGGCTTCCTGGCGGAAGCCTTTCGCGGCGCGGATGCCGTTTACACGCTGCTTCCGACCGATCGACGCTCGCCCGACTACCGCGCCGAGCAGGATCGGCAGGGCGAGGCCATCGTGAAAGCTATCCACGAGAGCGGCGTCCCGTACGTCGTCGCGTTGAGCAGCCTTGGCGCGGATCTGAGCGAAGGAACGGGTGTGATCGCGGGCCTGCACGCACAAGAAGAACGCCTCAAGCGGCTGGAGGGCACGAACGTGCTGCTCCTGCGTCCGGTTTCCTTCTTCGAGAACTTCTATGACGCGCTCGGGCTCATCAAGCACGAGGGGATCAATGGAGACTCGGTCGCGCCAGACCTCGCCGTCCCGATGATCGCTACTCGCGACATCGCCGACGTCGCGGCGAAGGCGCTCAAGGCCCGCGACTGGGAGGGCGTCGTCGTGCGCGAGTTGCTCGGGCCGCGCGACCTTACCTACTCCGAGGCCACGCGCATCCTCGGAGAGCGCATCGGCAAGCCAGATCTCAACTACGTCCAGTTCTCCTACGCCGAAATGGCCCAGGCCCTCGTGCAGGCCGGCTTGTCCGAGAGCTTCGCCGGCCTCTACGTCGAGATGACACGCGCTTTCAACGAGGGAAAGGTCAAGCCGAGCGAGGGCCGAAAGCCCGAGAACACCACGCCCACGCGGTTCGAGGACTTCGCGGGCGAGCTGGCCGGCGCCTACCGGGCCGCGTGAGACAGGAGAAGGACGATGGCGAACGGAGTCTTCCAGATGATCAACGATTATTGAGTTCAACCGGAAGTAGTCTAGGCTCTGTCGCCGATGACGGAGAACGCCGCTGAACGGGTGCGCGAGAGCGTGGACGCTGTTTACCGCTCCGAGTCGCGCCGGATCCTCGCCACCCTCATCCGCCTCCTCGGCGACTTCGAACTCGCCGAGGACGCGCTGCACGATGCCTTCACGGCAGCGCTGGAACGATGGCCGAGGGAGGGCGTGCCCGCGAATCCGCGGGCGTGGCTCGTTTCGACCGGTCGTTTCAAGGCCGTTGACGTCATGCGGCGGCGCGCTCGGTTCGACGCATCGCAGGCGGCTCTCGCCGAGCCGCTCGATGCCGGCACCAGTGAGGCTCCTGTGTCGGACGATGAGGGCGTCGAGGACGACAGGCTGCGGTTGATCTTCACCTGCTGCCATCCAGCTCTACAGCCGGACGCCCGCGTGGCCCTAACGCTGCGGGAAGTATGCGGCCTCACGACCGAGGAGATTTCGCGTGCCTTCCTCACGGCTCCGCCTACGCTGGCCCAACGCATCGTGCGCGCCAAGGCGAAGATCCGCGACGCGCGCATTCCTTACCAGGTGCCGTCGCCGACGGATCTGCCGGACCGGTTGGACACCGTGCTTCAAGTAATCTACCTGGTGTTCAATGAGGGGTACTCCGCCTCATCGGGTATGTCGCTGACACGGCCCGATCTGTCGGGCGAGGCGATCCGCCTGGGGCGTCTGCTGAGCGAGTTGTTGCCGGAGCCGGAGGTGCTGGGACTTCTCGCACTGATGCTGCTGCAAGAATCGCGTCGCGTCGCGCGCACCTCACCGGAGGGCGATCTGGTCCTGCTCGACGACCAGGATCGCTCGCTGTGGAACCGGGATCAGATCGCGGAAGGGTTGACGCTGGTGGAACGGGCGCTGTCGTCACGCCGGGTCGGCCCGTACACTCTTCAGGCGGCGATCGCGGCAGTGCACGCGCAGGCGCCCAACACCGCCGCAACGGACTGGGCCCAGATTGTCGGACTCTACGACGTGCTGGCGCGGGGGGAACCGTCACCGGTGGTCGAGTTGAATCGCGCCGTGGCGGTCGCGATGCGCGACGGCCCTTTGGCAGGTCTTGAACTGATCGACGCCATTCTCGCCCGCGGCGATCTGGCCGACTACCACCTGGCGCACTCGGCACGGGCGGATCTGTGCCGGCGGTTGGGAAGAATGGCCGAAGCCCGAGCCTCCTACGAACGGGCCCTCCGCCTCACGCGGCAGGGACCGGAGCGGCGCTTTCTCGCGCGGCGCCTGGGTGAATTGCCGGACTGAGACGG
>JAXIPG010000002.1:0-18465 GCA_045403045.1 Terrimicrobiaceae bacterium | reverse complement strand
AGAATCGCATCAATAAATAGACGGTCTTCTTCCACGTATCCCCATTTCTCCTCAAAGGGAACCTGTTTGAAGTCGTTTTCTTCGGTCGCCCGCTTCAAACCTGGGGAATAGATAACTCTTTCCATATCCTCCACAGTGAGGGTGGAGTACTTGCCATAAATCTCCAGCCTCTGAAAAGGATAACTCCATCCCGCATGGGCTGAGGTTACAAAGGTGCCAATCGTCCCAGATTCAAAAGTAAGCAGGACGGCGAAATCATCGAATTCAGCTTGCGAGATACTCTGCCTGGCTTCGCACTTCACGGTCGCCACTTCCCCGAAGAGATATCGACAGATGTCGAACAAATGAATCGGCGTTTCATAGAGAAAACCCCCTGTGACTTTAGGGTCCGCCGTCCAAGGCGGATTCAGCAGTTCTCCGCGATTCAGTTTTACGTTGACCATATAAGGCGTCACCTCTCCCGACTCTATTAGCTGCTTTACTCTCTTAAAGACATAACCATACCTCATATTCATCCCGAGATTATAAATCCCTTTGGACTTAGCTCGCGCCTCTTTGATTCGCTCCGCGTCACGCAACGAAGTAGCCATTGGCTTTTCGCAGAAGACATTCACATTTTTTTCCAGGCATTTGAGTACCGGTTCAACATGCAACGTGTTGGGCGTTGTAACGTAGACCGCGTCTACTTTATGTTCGAACAATTCGTCCAAAGAACTGAAGGCGTTCGCTTGGGGTCCCGCTTCCTTGGCCAGCGTCTGAGCTTTGTCCAAGAACAAGTCGACTACACCCGCGATTTCGACTCTTTCATCATTCTTCAAATTCCCGATGTGCACCTTTGCGATAAAGCCTGCACCCAAAATTCCAATTCTTGCTTTCGGCATCTTTTTGGTTCTTCCTATTTGAATCTAGCGCCTTCTCAACACGCGAACGCCCGCGACAAATAAGCCCTGGCGAGCGTTCAAGTAAACCACTCTTTTAGCTTAGCGAGTGATTCCTCTGCATACTGTGCCATAGTTTGCGTGGTCTTCTCGCCCTTGTCGGCTCTGAACGGATCGGGACCTGGCGCTGTGCATTCGAGGACGATCGTCTTGTCAAAGCCGATTGCCTTCATGCCGGCCACAACGGGCCGGAAATCGATATTGCCCTGACCTAAAGCGCGTCGATTGCTATCCGCAAAATGAACAACTTCCACACAATCCTTCACTGTGAGAAAAGCCTTCCCTACGTCGGATTCTTCAATATTCATATGATAGGTGTCCAACAAGGCTCTTACGTTTGGATGGTTTACCTCCGTAACAAATCGCAACACATCTTCAGCGGTATTGACGATACAACTTTCATAGCGATTGAGCGGTTCCATGACGAGCGTTACCTGATTATTCGCTGCAGTTTCGGTAAGATTGCAGACGGATTCAACGGCCCATCTCCAATCCTCACTCGTATCGCCTGCCATAGACCGAAACTTCCCTACTGCAGAAGGGACAACGATCAAGTAGTCGCCGCCAACGAGTTTTACGCATTCGATCTGGTGTTTAAAATAGTCAACCGCTTTTTGTCTGTTTAGCGCGTCTTTGTTTGCTAAATCATGATCTTCCGCCGGCCAACCGCTGTCGCAGGTGAGCCCGCTGATTTCAAGAGAGAATCTCTCGGCCAGTCGAGTTGCTTGAGCCCAATCACAAGCGTCAACTGCAGCTGTTAAGTCAATGGCTGTATACCCTGCCGAGGAAACGAGTTCGAATACCTTGTCAATCGGCGTGTTGCCAAACGTCCAAGCGCAAATGGAGAATCTCATGGTGACGCCCGTTGTAAGCTGTTAGTGGAATTGTTAATTGTGTTTTCGGCTGGTTTTGCGGACAGATGGCGCAAGGGGCGTGTCGCCGCGGGTTGACACGGAGGGGTCAATCTCCCGGAGGGCCGGGTATCGCATAATCGCTCGGCTCGTCGATCAAGACTCGTTGCAGGAGATCAACCGACCTGCGCATTCCTTCCATGCGCGAAAGAATGATATCCTCATGCTCGATAGACAACCAGCCGTCATAGCCGTTGAGACGGAGCCGATAGCAGAACTCACGCCACCACTTCTCTCCGTGGCCGTATCCCACGGTGATATAGCTCCAGGCGCGATCTTTAACGTTCTCGTGTCCGATGGTCTCCAGGCAGCCAGTCACATTGAGGGCCGCATCATTCATCATGGTGTCCTTGGCGTGCACATGATGAATGGCGTCACCGAGGACGGGAATGGCCGCAAGGGGGTCAGCGCCCATCCAAAATAGGTGACTGGGGTCAAAATTCGCGCCGACGACCGGCCCAACCGCCTTTCTTAGCTTTAGTAGGGTCGGCACGTTATAAACGAGCTGGTCGCCGTGCATCTCGATACAAAGCTTAGTAACTCCGCAATCTCTGGCAGCCGCGGCTAGCTTTGTCCAGTAGGGCACCAATTTCTCGTTCCACTGCCAGTCAAGGATCTCAGCATGCTCAGGCGGCCAGGCGCAGGTAATCCAATTTGGCCGCAAGTCCGTCGGTCCTCCCGCGGGCAGACCCGACATCAGGACGATCGTGTGGACATCGAGCAGTTCAGCGAGACGCACAGTATCGTAGACAACCTTGCTTTGCCGCTCTCCATCGACTGGGTGAAGCTGATTGCCACTGCAGTTAAGCGCCGCCAGTGACAATCCATTTCGCTCAATTACAGACAAAAAGTCCCTCCGCTTCTCCTTGCTCTCCAACAGGGATTGCAAGTCTGCATGCGGAGCCCCGGACCAGTTGCCCATGCAAATTTCCAGGGCTGCAAGCCCAAGCTCTGCCGACGCCTTCGCAACGTCTTCGAATGAAAGATGCCCTAAACTGTCCGATACTGCACAAAGTTTCATTAGAGTCAGCCGCCTTTTGATTAACGAGGACGAGAAGCCAGCCCGTTTGATTTCAAGTTTATACTTGGTACGCTGCGGTCCACTAGAGTCAATCACAAAAGTGCTGCAAACAGAAAAAAGCGTATTGATTCTAAATTTAATCAATGATCGGACAAGTGCGGGTCAATTGGATTGGAGTATTTTTGGGTATAATATTCTTGCATAGAAAACGTCTGTACCATACCCTAACTGTAGGAGGATTGTAAGGGGCTGCTGAGCGCTTATTCGGAGTCGATAGACGCGCTTTGGCCTCACAACGATGTTTCCCCCGAAAACCAGAAAGAAACTGTTACCAGCGCCCGGATACTCCGGGCGCCAACGGTAGGAGAATGAAATGAAACACTTTCTAATAGCATTCGCAGTTTCCGCCATCCTGATGACCTCTGCGATGGCTCAGAAAATCGGAGTCTCTTTGACCTCCTTCGACCACCTTTTTCTCGTCACTGTCCGCGAGGCCATGGTGGCGACGGCAAAGGAGCTAGGGGTGGATATTCAATTCGAGGACGCCCAGGGGGATATCGGAAAGCAGCTCAATCAGATACAAAACTTCGTCGCCCAGAAGGTCGATGCGATCATCGTCAACCCTGTCGACACCGCGGCGACGCCTAAGATGACGAAGCTCGCCACTGCGGCCGGCATTCCTCTGGTCTACGTCAACCTTAAGCCTGCTGAGGAAAACCTGCCCAAGGGGGTCGTCTACGTTGGCTCAGACGAGAACGTGTCGGGGAAGCTCGAGGGTGAGGAGATCGCCCGGCTGCTGAACAACAAGGGCAACGTCGTCATCATGATGGGCGAGCTTGCGACCCAGGCCGCCGTTCTTCGCACCGAGGGCATAGAGAAAGTCGTCGCCCAACATCCAGAGATGAAGATCGTGGAAAAGCAAACTGCCAACTTTCGGCGGAATGAGGCCATCGACCTCATGAACAACTGGTTGGTTGCCGGAACGAAGATCGATGCCGTCGCCGCGAACAACGACGAAATGGCAATCGGAGCGATCCTCGCGCTCCAGCAGGCCGGCAAGGATCCGAAGAAACTGGTCATCGGGGGTATTGACGCAACTCGGGACGGGCTCCATGAGATGGAGAAGGGCAACCTGGCTGTGACGGTCTTCCAGGACGGCAAGGCTCAGGGCAAAGGCTCGGTGGAAGCCGCTGTCAAGCTCGTCAAGGGTGAGAAGGTCGATTCCTTTGTGTGGATCCCGTTCCAGCTTGTCACCAAGGACAACTACAAAGAGTTCCTCAGCAAGTGATTCGCCATTTCCGTCATTTAACTAAGGATTAACCAGCGATTTTTACTGATCGTCCCGTCTTGAGCGACTCCGTGGCCTTGTCAGCCAGCAACTGAGCCCTCAATCCATCCTCGAGGGACGGGATGGGCGCCGTGCCTTTGGCAATCGCCTCAGAAAAAGCCTCCAGGGCCACGTAATAGCTCTGCTCGATGCGCTCGAACCAGCCTGCATGGAGGCCGTCTTCGATGACTTTGTCTCCGATATACCGCGACACCCCGCGAGCTCGTTGACGCCGGGATTCAATCATTCCCTTGGAGCCGAAAACTTCGATACGCTCGTCGTAACCGTATCCGGTCCGCCGGGAGGAATCGATTTGACAAAGCGCCCCGGACTTCATTCGGATCGTCACGACGCTGGTGTCTACGTCCCCGACCTCGGCCACCTTTGGATCCACCATGGCCGCCCCGACGGCATACACCTCTTCGGGTTCATCGTCGCTGATCCAACGCAAGAGGTCGAAGAAGTGAACCGTCTGATCTCGCAGTTGCCCGCCTGAAGTGGCCAGGTAACTGATCGCCGGAAGGTTTGGCCCGCGAGAGGTCATTTGGATGATCTCGATTTTGCCGGCTTCGCCACGCCTGACCTCATCGCACAGCGCAGCGTGGTTGGGGTCAAACCGACGGTTAAAGCCCAGCATGACAGGAACGCCTGACGCTCGAACGACGCCCACCGCCTCAACCGCTTCCTGATAATCCAAGCCGATTGGCTTTTCGCAATAGACGGCTTTGCCCGCCTGAGCCGCTCGCTTCAGGTAGTCGACGTGGGTGTTCGTTGATGTGCAAACAAACACGGCCTCGACCTCCTTGCTGTTGAATATTTCCGCGGCGTCGGCCACCGCCTTGGCGCCCGTCATGGCTGCCAGCTTCCCGGCGGATTCCAAATTGACGTCGCTTACCGCCACCAATTCCGTGGCGGGGTGAAGGGCAACGTTCTTGGCATGAACGGAACCAATGAAACCGGTTCCTATCACGGCTACTTTAAGCATAATATGTTCTCTTCCTTAGATATTAGTTTCTTAGTTAGCCTCTACCGCGGTCCATGCGCCCCCGGCTGCGTAAGAGCGCATCGCTGCCTCGACAAAGGCCACGCCGCAGAGCCCGTCTGATGCATCCGGAAATCCCAGCTCTGATTTCGCATATGCCCGCCCCTCCGCTCTGGCGAGCAGTGCATCTGCCACCTCGGTGTAGAGGTTCGCAAATGCCTCAAAAAAGCCTTCAGGATGCCCGAGTCCCGCACGGGTCCACTTCGCCGCATCCGGTGAGAGCCAATCGGCGCCTTGCGCCAGAATCTGGGGCGGGCCGTCGATGGGAAAGTACCGCAGGTGATGAGGGTCCTCGTGGTGCCAAGCCAAACTACCGCGATCTCCGTAAACACGAATCCGCAGCCCGTGCTCGTTGCCCACCGCTGCCATCGAAGCCCAGAGAGTTCCGCGGGCGCCGTTGGAAAAGCGAAGCAGCAAGTTCGCGTTGTCCTTGATCGCTCTACCCGCAACGATCTGGCTCAATTCCGCAGCCACTTCGGTGACCTCGAGACCGGTAATAAATCGGCTCAACTGGTGCGCGTGGGTCCCTAGGTCGTAGAGCACGCTAGCATCGCCTAGCAGGCCCGGATCCATCCTCCACGCGGCCTGCGTGTGGCCTTGCTTTTCCAGTAATTTCGCAGCCCAGCCAGAGGCATGTTCCGCTTGAACGACCTTAATCTCCCCCAAATCGCCATTTCTGACCATGCGTGCAGCGTGGCGCACCATTGCGTAACCGGAGTAATTATGCGTCAGGCAAAGGATCAACCCGCCCTTCTCGGCCAGGGCTTTCAATTCCTTCGCTTCCGCGACCGAAAGGCAGAGCGGCTTGTCGCAGATCACATTGATCCCTGCCTCCAGTACCTTCTTCGCGATTTTGTAGTGGCTATCCGTCGGCGTAACTATGGCTACCGCATCGATCCCGTCCTCTCGCCTACACTCGGCATCTGCCATGGTTTCGTAGTCGGAGTATACCCGGTCCTCATGAATCCCGAGCTGTCTTGCTGCGGCGAGAGATTTTTCGCGATTTCGTGAGAAGACGCCTGCAACCAGAACATATCTGTCGTCAAGGCGCATGGCGGTCCGGTGAGTGCCGGCAATGCCCGCACCCGGCGCGCCTCCAACCATTCCCACTCTCACTTTTCTCTGACTGTTATCTGGCATAGTTGCGAAATCTCTCGGACTGGTCCGGCCTTCGGCACAGAGCCGATATTTTCATCGGCGCCTGTCTCATCTTTCAGCGGTGCTAGGCGGCGCCACCCCTACCACATGTCACGGATCCCTGCTGCTAGCAGGCTGTCGGACTTGGAAGTCCGAGTCGATTTTCTCCTCGAAAACCCACCGTGCAAAGAAGCCCAACCGCCTGACATCCTGCTAAAATCGGCACTTCGTGCCGAAAAGAGAACCAAAATACGTGTTTTTTCTCCGCGAAGCGGAGTTTCAGCAGCATGTCTGAAAGGGCGGGTTCATTTTTCGGGGATTTTTCATGCTTCAAATTCTGGCTTCATTCCAAGTCCGACAGGCTGCTAGCAGCGATCTCGTGACATTTTAGGCCTTCCTGCGCTTCCGCTGGCGGTACATGTCGGCGGATACCGCCGCGACGATGATCACGCCCTTGACGATGTCCTGGTAATAGACGTCGACGCCGAGAAAGGTGAATCCACTCGTCATGATGCCGAGGATCACCATACCGATGACTGTGCCCCCAATGCGGCCAATTCCGCCGGTGAGGCTCGTGCCGCCGATAACAGTCGCGGCGATCGCATCGAGCTCATAGCCCAGGCCCATACCCGACTGACCGGTCGCCGCGCGCGCCGAAGTAACGACACCACCGAGCCCCGCAAGCAGACCCGCGATCGCGTACACCATGATCAGATGGCGCCCCACATTGATGCCCGAGACTCGCGCCGCCTGCGGATTGGCGCCGATAGCATAGGTGAACTTGCCGTAGCGCGTATAACGTAGCGCAATGTGGAATATCGCCGCGGTCACAAGGAAGATCACAACAGGCATATAGCCAGACCCAATCCAGGTGAACTGTTCCGACAACATGCTGATGGGTTGGCCTCCTGTATAGGCACGCGCGAGCCCACGGGCTGTCACCATCATACCCAGCGTCGCGATGAAAGGTGGAATTCCTGTGAGTGCGATCAGGCTGCCGTTGACCAACCCGGCAAGGGCACCCACGAGAACACCTGCAAGGAGTGGAACGACGAACGGAAGATTGGTCAGCGCCGGGAAAATCGCGCGGACATTGTCCGCGCTTTGCGCCAGACTTGCTGCCACAACTGCCGACAGTGCCAGTACTGAGCCGGAGGACAGATCGATGCCGCCAGTAATGATCACCTGAGTCACGGCAACGGCAAGCAAGCCAACGATCGAAACCTGAAGAACGATGATGAACAGGCGCTGAGGATTGAAGAGGAACGTGTCACCCTTGAAGATCCAGCCCATGATTTCAAAGAGCACCGCAATGCCGATCAGGATGAACAGGATGCCTGCCTCGGCCGACAGCTTGCGCTTTCGTTTCCTCTCTGGGGTTACGGCGGGACCTGTCGCTGGCGCCGTCTGAGTTTTGACCTCGTTGCTCATTACTTTTCCTCCAATTTCATGGTAATTGCTGCGTTAAGCCGGTATCTGCCGCGGTGGGGTCACAAAATCAGCCTGAGGCAAGGTGCATGATGCTGACCTGATCGGCGTTGGAGCGGTCAAGAAATCCGGTCACGCGACCATCGTGCATGACCATGATGCGATCACTCATGCCGAGAATCTCCGGCATTTCGGAAGAAATCATGAGGACAGCAAGACCCTCGCCGGCGAGTTTGGAGATCAGCCTGTGGATCTCCGCCTTGGCGCCGACGTCGATGCCGCGCGTCGGCTCGTCAAGGATCAGGATCCGCGGTTTGGTGAGAAGCCAACGCCCGATCAGACCCTTCTGCTGGTTGCCTCCGCTCAAGTTCTCGATGCGCTCGTCAAGATTCGGTGTCTTTATTCTGAGCGCTCCCTTCAGTTTTTCGCATTCCGCCGTCAAGACTCCCTGAGTCACGAATCCGTTTTTGAAATAGCGGTCTTGCAGCACCGCTATCTCCATGTTCTCGAGCACAGAAAGCACCAGAAAACAGCCGGTGTCCTTGCGATCCTCGGTCAGAAAGGCCATCCCCGCCCGCATCGCGGTCTGCGGAGAATCGACGGTAAGTTTCTTTCCGTCGACGAAAATCTCTCCTGAGGTGGGCGGAGTCACGCCGAAGATGGTCTCGGCCACATTCGTTCGGCCTGCGCCCACCAGTCCTGCCAGGCCAAGGATCTCGCCTTTGCGGAGATCGAAGGAGACATCTGAAAAGACACCTTCGAGGGACAGGTTCTTAACGGAAAGTGCCACGTCGCCGATGGGGACCGTCTCCTTGGGAAACATGGCGCCGAGCTCGCGGCCAACCATCTCCTTGATCAGTATATCGCGGTTGATATCCTTGGCAAGATGGGTAGCGATGTATCGACCGTCCCGGAAAACCGACACATCGTCGGCGATCGTGAAGACTTCATCCATCTTGTGGGTGATGTAGACGATGCCCACGCCGTGCACCTTGAGGTCCGCGATGATGGCAAAGAGGTGATCCACCTCGCGCTCGGTGAGCGCGGAGGTCGGCTCATCCATGATCAGGATGTCTGAATCGAAGGACACGGCTTTGGCGATCTCGACGATCTGCCGATTGGCGACGGTAAGGTGCCGAACCTCAGCCTCCGGATCGAGGTCGATGTTTAAGCGGCGAAACAGATGCTCCGTCATGTGGCGCATCTCCTTATGATCTACGAAATCCATGAATCCGAGTCCCTTCATCGGTTCGCGCCGAATCCAGATGTTCTCGGCGACTGTCATGTACGGCATCAAGTTCAGTTCCTGATGGATCATCGCGATCCCCGCATCGAGGGCAACGAGCGGCGTCGTCAGCTTCATGGGTTTGCCCTTCAGCCGGATCTCTCCCGTGTCCGGTTGATAGACGCCGGCGACGATTTTCATCAGGGTCGATTTGCCGGCACCATTCTCGCCCATCAGCGCGTGGACGGTGCCAGGACGAACCTGGAGTCTGACGCCATCCAGCGCCACGACGCCTGGAAACTCCTTGCGCACTCCCTCCACCTCCAGGAGATAAGGCACTTCTGGGAATACGCTGGCGATCTGGGTTTCGTTGAAGGGCTCGTGGAAGCCCAATGACTCTGAAGACGACATGGCTAATCTCTCAATGCGTTGTATACCAGGACAGAGGCTGCGCCTCCGCCGTCTTGCCGCTGCGCAGGAACAGCATCACTTGTTGAGGAACTCCTTATAGTTGTCCTTGGTGACCAGCACGAACGGGATATATACGCGGCTATCGACTTTCTCCCCCTTGACGAGCTTGACAGCGCAGTCCACCACGGCCTTGCCCTGACCCCTGGCGTCCTGGAAAACAGTCACAGCCAGGTTGCCTTTCTCCATTTCGCCGAGCGCATCCCGAGTTGCGTCGACACCACCGATGACTGTTTTCTTCGGATCTTTGCCGGCCTGCTGAATCGCGATGATTGCCCCAATGGCCATTTCGTCGTTGTTTGCGGCGACGGCATCGATCTTCGTTCCGGCAACCAACCAGTTGTTCATGAGGTCGATGGCCTCATTCCGCCGCCAGTTGGCAGTTTGCTTTTGCACGATCTTCATCTCCGGATGTTGGGCTACGACCTTCTCGACGCCCTCGGTACGCAGCACGGCGGCTTGGGTCGCAAGCTCACCCATCATGATGGCGACGTTGCCCTTGTTGTTCAGCAATTTGGCGATCGCCTCGCCCTCGAGCTTGCCTGACACGTTCTCGTCGGAGCCGACGTAGATGACCTTCTCGGGCAGGGTCTTCTCGTAAGGCTCGCGGTTAACGTAGACCAGAGGAATGCCGGCCGCGGTGGCGAGCTTGGTCATCTTTGGCGTCGCCGAGCTGTCGACAGGATTGACGACCATCGCATCGACCTTCTGGGCGACGAAGTTTTGTATTTGACTGAGCTGCTTGCCGATGTCGCCCTGAGCGTCCTCGAATTGCAGCTTTACCCCTGTCTCCTTCGCCTGCGCCGACATGGCCTCGCGAAGATTGGTGAGGAAGAGGTCGTCGAAATAGGCCATAGAGACCCCGACCTTCTGAGCCATTGCAGAGGTCACGATGATGGCGGAAGCTGCGAATGCTATTGCAAAGCGTTTCATTTCAATTCTCCTACGGTTGACGCCCGGGCTATCCGGGCTGGTATGCTTTTCTTTCTGGTTTCGGGGAAACTTCGTTGTAAGGCCAAGCCCGTCTATCGACTTCCGAGCAGGCGCTCCGCAGTCGATTGCGCTTCACTTGGCCCCTCAAACAGTCTTGTAAGGTACAGCCGTTTTCTATGCAAGAATATTATACTCAAAAATATTTCAATCCAATTGACCTGCACTTATCCGATCATTGATTATTACCCGATCATTGATTAAAATGAATTTGACGCTGCGATCCGCCATTGGGACCGACGACTCGAATATCAATTCCGTGTTGTTTGAACTCCTTGAAAACCTTTTGGGGAAGTCCGGAATCTGTAAGCGTCAGGTGAATATCCGAACATCTGGCGAAGCTCACCATGCTATTGTGGCCGAATTTCGACGAGTCGGTCAGGACATATGCTTTGTCAGCAATTCGGATCATCGCCTGCTTCATTTGGGCATCCAGGGAATCGGGCGTGCTGTACCCGTGCGACAGAGTGATTCCGGATGTGCCCATGAATGCCCGATCGACATGGAAATTCTCCAGGTTCTTGAGACCCATCGGACCGATTAACGCCATGCTATGATTGCGTACCTGTCCCCCAACGAGCAAAAGTTCGTATCCGGCCTCGGTCAATTCCAAGGCGGCTGGTACAGAATTCGTGATCACGAAGAGGGAGCGAAATTTTCCGACCAACGCTTTGGCGAGCGATAAGGTAGTGGTACCCGAGTCCAGAATGATGGAATCCCCTTCGTGGATATAGCCGGCGGCTGCCTGAGCAATAAGCTCCTTCGCTGAGGCCTGCATCTGCAACTTCTCCAGAAATGCAATGTTGAATCGGCTCTGCTGGGAGAACACTGCATTACCGTGGCTCCGTTCGAGCAGCCCTCGCTTTTCCAGTACGTCCAGATCCTTCCGGATCGTAACCTGGCTTACCTTCAGCCTGTCTGCCAGCTCCTCTACCCTTATCTTGCCCTCCTTTTTCAAGAACTCGACTATACTCTCGCGGCGTTCGTCCATCGTCAGCAGAGACGGTTTTGTCAGCAGGGCCGGTTGTGGCTTTTTGGCCGCTCGTCTCTCGTGCCGAATCTTGCTCATATGCTGAGTCCGATGAGCTCTAATAGCCTGGTAATTTCCGTCGTTTGGCGATATGAGTTTTAAGTTGTGGCAGCTGAAAATGGACTCCAGCCTTTGCTGGCATCGCGGCCGAGCGGCGCTGCACTCCTGACCGCAACCTCACCTGTCGAGCCCGCCGAAGCAGAGGTATTTTATCTCAAGGAATTCGTCTATTCCGTGATGGGAACCCTCACGACCAAGCCCTGACTGTTTGACACCGCCAAACGGTGCGACCTCATTCGAGATCAGGCCGGTATTGATGCCGACCATTCCGCATTCGAGCGCTTCTGCCGCCCGCCAGACACGGCCGATATCGCGGCAATAAAAGTAGCTCGCCAGACCAAATTCGGTGTCGTTGGCCATTTGAATTCCTTCCTCATCCGTCTTGAAACGGAACAGAGGCGCTAACGGACCGAAGGTCTCTTCTTTGGCGACCTTCATTTGCGGAGTAACATCCGCCA
Organism: Terrimicrobiaceae bacterium; assembly: GCA_045403045.1. GTDB lineage: Bacteria > Verrucomicrobiota > Verrucomicrobiia > Chthoniobacterales > Terrimicrobiaceae > DASTFP01. Next base: position 6,430 of record JAXIPG010000002.1, on the reverse strand, counting down.
GGACGGTTGGTTCAAAGAACGTCTGACCAAGCGCATGCCGCTTGCCGCCGAGAAGAACATGCCCCCCCTTCGAAACGGCGTCTTGAATGTGTTCCTCTACTTTCTCCACGGCGGCGTAATCGATCAAGGGACCTTGAAGAACTCCGGGCTCAAAGCCGTTGCCGACTTTAAGTTTCCCGACCGCAGCGACGAGTTTCTCCGCAAAGGCGTCATAGACCCCAGCCTGGACGTAAAGCCGGTTCGCGCACACGCAGGTCTGACCGGCGTTGCGGTATTTGGAAATAATCGCTCCTTCAACTGCCGCATCCAGATCGGCATCATCGAAAACGATAAAGGGCGCATTACCGCCGAGTTCCAGGGAAAGCTTCTTCACAGTGGCGGAGCTTTGCTTCATGAGCAAGCGACCGACCTCCGTTGAGCCTGTAAAGGTTATTTTGCGCACATCGGGATTGGAGGTCATTTCGCCCCCAATCTCCTTGGCATCACCGGTCAAGACGTTGAATACTCCGGAGGGAATTCCAGCCCGTTCCGCCAACACGCCAAGCGCCAAGGCCGAATAGGGCGTGGACTCCGCAGGTTTCGCAACCATGGTACATCCCGCAGCAAGAGCGGGTCCGGCCTTTCGCGCGATCATGGCGGTTGGAAAATTCCACGGTGTGATGGCGGCGCAGACCCCAATGGGCTGCTTGATCACGACGAGGCGTCGATCATTCCAGGGCGACGGAATCGTGTCTCCATAAACCCGTTTGGCTTCCTCCGCGAACCACTCAATAAAGGAAGCGGCATACGCGACTTCACCCTTTGCTTCGTCCAGCGGCTTGCCCTGCTCCGCCGTCATCAGGGCCCCGAGATCGTCGACGTTGGCCATAATCAAATCATGCCAGCGGCGCAGAAGGATGCTCCTCTCTTTGGCTGGCTTTAGGCTCCAGTCAACAAACGCGTCCTTTGCCGCCTCGATAGCGCGCCACGTTTCGTTTGCCCCCATCATCGGCACCGTTCCCAGAATCTCCCCGGTTGCGGGATTATTCACCTCCAACGTCGCGCCGCTGTCAGCATCACACCAGCGCCCGCCAATGTAGGCTTGGCGGCGAAAAAGGTCCGGATCTTTCAAAGAGAATGTCTTCATTTCATGTGCTGTTCATCTGTCGAGCCCGCCGAAGCAGAGGTATTTTATCTCGAGGAACTCGTCTAAGCCGTAATGGGAGCCCTCACGACCGAGCCCCGACTGTTTGACGCCGCCAAATGGTGCGACCTCATTCGAAACCAGGCCGGTATTGATGCCGACCATTCCGCATTCGAGCGCCTCCGCCGCCCGCCAGATGCGGCCGATATCACGGCTGTAGAAGTAGCTCGCGAGACCAAATTCGGTGTCGTTGGCCATTTGAATTCCTTCCTCGTCGGTTTCAAACCGGAACAGAGGCGCCAGCGGACCGAAGGTCTCTTCCGTGGCGACCTTCATTTGCGGAGTAACATCCGCCAACACGGTTGGTTCAAAGAATGTCTGACCAAGAGCATGCCGCTTACCCCCGAGAATTACATGGCCTCCCTTCGAAACGGCGTCTTGAATGTGTTCCTCCACTTTCTCCACGGCGGCGTAATCGATTAAAGGACCCTGCTGAACTTCGGGCTCAAAGCCGTTGCCAACTTTAAGTTTACCCACCGCGGCGACAAGTTTCTCCGCAAACGCATCATAGACGCCGGCCTGGACGTAAAGCCGGTTCGCGCACACGCAGGTCTGACCGGCGTTGCGGTATTTGGAAACAATCGCCCCTTCAACCGCCGCATCCAGATCGGCATCATCGAACACGATAAAGGGCGCATTTCCGCCGAGTTCCAGGGAAAGCTTCTTCACAGTGGCGGAGCTTTGCTTCATGAGCAGGCGGCCGACCTCCGTTGAGCCCGTAAAGGTTATTTTGCGCACATCGGGATTGGAGGTCATTTCACCCCCAATCTCTTTGGAATCACCGGTTAACACGTTGAGAACGCCGGAGGGAATCCCGGCGCGCTCCGCCAACACGCCAAGCGCCAAGGCCGAAAACGGGGTGGAGCTGGCTGGCTTTGCAACCATCGTACAACCCGCTGCCAAAGCCGGTCCGGCCTTCCGTGCGATCATCGCCGCTGGAAAATTCCATGGCGTCATGGCGGCACAGACCCCAATGGGCTGCTTGATAACTACGAGGCGCCGATCCTTCCAGGGCGATGGGATGGTATCTCCGTAAACCCGCTTGCCTTCCTCCGCGAACCACTCAATAAATGAGGCGGCATAGGCCACTTCGCCCTTTGCTTCGGCCAGCGGCTTGCCTTGTTCCGCCGTCATCAGCGCCCCCAGGTCGTCAACGTTGGCCATGATCAAATCATGCCACCGACGCATGAGAATGCTCCGCTCTTTGGCGGGCTTTCGGCTCCAGTCGATAAAGGCGTCCTTTGCCGCCTCGATTGCGCGCCACGTTTCGTTTGCTCCCATCTTGGGCACCGTACCCAGAATCTCCCCGGTTGCGGGATTGTTGACCTCCAAGGTCTCGCCGCCGTCAGCATCGCACCACCGTCCGCCAATGTAGGCTTGCTGGCGAAAAAGATCCGGATCCTTCAAAGAGAATGTCGTCGTCATGTTTTCCTTTTTAATGAACTTTATCACATACACTTTCAAGCGAAAGAACAAAGATTGCGAATCTTGTCGTCAAAATTCAGGGAGAACCAGGAGGGAGGAATGTCTAAAAGCGCCGAGCCCGTCATCAAGAGCATGTGGCTGGTAAGTAAGGTATCCACAGTGTGTTGCGAGACGAAGATGCTGGTCGAACTTGACGATGATCCTCAAATAGCCCCGCTTCAGGCGATATTGTGGAGCAAAAAAATCAAAAATGTTTTGCTTGACGATGTACTTACGGATGGCTTACGAATGAATTGCATTTATGAGAGCTCAGTTGCTGGCTGACAAAGCCACCGAGTCGCTCAAACCGGTAAAAATCGATTCTTGAATTAAGAAAATGGGAACCTCGGAAAGATCGAAAGCACAGGTCCGATTGGGTGTTAGTCCGCTGAGTTGGACCAACGACGTCCTGGCGGACTTGGGAGGGGACGTTCCTCTGGAAGTGTGCCTGAAAGACGCGGCGGATATCGGCTACCAAGGCGTGGAGTTGGGACGAAAGTTTCCCAGGGATCCGCAGGAGCTTTCATCAAAGCTTTCGAGCTATGGGCTTCAACTGGCCGGAGGCTGGTATTCAGGGTTTCTTGCTGAACGGTCATTGGAAGACGAATGGGCGGCTGCGCAGGACCACGTCCGTTTGCTAGAGGGTTGCGGTTGTCACGTGCTCGTCTATGGAGAGTGTGGCAAGATGCCGGGCGATTCCCCCTTGGACCTGCCCCTGAGTCAAAGCCCTAGTTTGAAATCAATTGATCTCCCGGCATACGCGAGGAAGCTCGAAGAATTCACCGCCCGGTTGAAGGAGCGGGGCATAGTGCTAGCCTACCACTACCACCTGATGATGTTGGTGGAAACGACCGAGGAAATTGCCGCGTTTTGCGAGTCCACCGACGAGGCAGTGGGACTTCTGCTCGATACGGGCCATGCGTTCGCGGCCGGCGCCGACTATGGCGAAATCCTGCGACGGTTCGGAAAGAGGGTGGTCCACATTCATCTGAAGGACGTGCGCCTTAACGTCTTGGAGTCGGTGCGCAAGAATGATGTGAGTTTCAACTCCGCGGTGAGGGAGGGGCTTTTCACGGTTCCGGGCGACGGCGCCGTGGATTTCTCGGAAATAGCGAAGTTTGTTCGGACGTCCGGTTACCGCGGTTGGGTGGTCGTCGAAGCCGAGCAAGACCCTGCCAAAGCAGCTCCAAAGCCATATGCGCAAAATGCGTACGGTTACATCAAGAATCTAATGTTCTAAAAGCCGATGGAGAGATCACGAATGTCAAACACATTAAATATTGGACTGATTGGATCCGGGTTTATGGGGCAGGCCCATGCAGATGCTTACCGGAGGGCGGGAATTCTGTACAGAAACCTGCCTCGCACCCCGGTGCTGTATGCAGTCGCCGATCAGAACGACGCGCTGGCGGAGCAGTCCCGTAGCCGATTGGGATTTGAAAAGGCTTACGGCGATTGGCGCCGATTGATCGAAGACCCGGAGGTAGATGTCATCGATATCACCACGCCAAACAATTTGCACGTGGAACCGGCATTGGTCGCCATCGAGGCGGGCAAGCACGTTTACTGCGAAAAACCGATGGCCGTGAAGGTTGAAGATGCGCAGCGCATGGCCGCAGCAGCCAAGAAGGCGGGGGTGCACACGCTTGTGGCGTTCAACAATCTCAAAACTCCAGCCGCGCTGGTTGCAAAGCAGATCATCGAGCGGGGAGAGATCGGAGAGCCCGTGCGTTTCCGCGGGAGATTCGACCAAGGGTTTTTTAACGACCCCTCTTTACCTTGGTCTTGGCGTTGTTCCAGAGAACTTGCGGGTACTGGAGCCCTGGGGGATCTTGGTGCGCATGCGGTCTCCGTGGCCCAGTTCCTTATGGGCGACGTGACAGAGGTTTCTGCTCAAAGCCAGATAATTTTTAAGGAACGTCCGGTGCCGGAGTTTGACGCGGGTTACGGCAGCACGGTTTCGGCGGACGCGAAGAAGCGGATCGTCGAAAACGAAGATCAGATCCAATCTCTGGTGAAGTTCGAATCAGGAGCGGCCGGTGTTATTGAATCCTCCCGCGTTTGCGCGGGTAGAGTTTTCGGAGTGTTTTGGGAAGTTTCCGGCACAGAGGGAACAATCTATAACAATGGGGAGAGGTTCAACGAGCTTCAGGTCTTTCGAATGGGTGAAGAAAAGCGAGATCGAGGATTCAAAACAATTTATTGTGGTTCCCAAGTGCCGCAGTATTCTGCATTCTTTGGCTTTGATTTTGCCGGTGGCGGGCTCGGCTATTTTGATATGAAAGTCTTCGAAGTTCACGACCTCGTCCAGGGGATTGGAGGAAACGCAGGCTGCTTCCCTGATTTTGCATTTGGCGCAAGGAACCAAGAGATCCTCGAGGCTATGGACCAGTCGACCCGTTCGGGCGCCTGGGTATCGACAAGGAGCTAATTTCCCTAACAACTACTAAGCAAAAGCAAATATGAGCAACCAAAGAGATTACAAAGAGCTTGAGGAACTCGCTCGGAGGGCACGGTGGCTGGCGATCAGCACCGTTGCGGGAAGCGGAGCCGGGCACGTGGGAGGGCCATTCTCGGCGATGGACCTCCTGGTCGCCCTATATTTCCAGGTTATGAACGTCAAGCCGGAAGAGCCGCGTTGGCCTGAGCGCGACCGATTTATACTCTCCAAAGGTCATTCTTCGATCGGTCAGTACGTTGTGATGGCACTGCGAGGATATCTGCCTGTCGAAGAGCTAAAAACCTTTGATAAGGGTGCCTCTCGGCTGCAAGGTCATCCGGACGTCACGAAACTCCCGGGCTTGGATACTTCGACAGGGTCTCTGGGTCAGGGGCTATCGGTCGGGTTGGGCTTTGCCTTGGGCGCCAGAATGCGAGGGCAGAAGTTTCACACGTTTGTCATCCTTGGGGACGGCGAATTGCAGGAGGGGATGGTCTGGGAAGCGTTGCACATTGCTCCAAGATACAAGCTCGGGAATCTGACTGCGATCCTGGACTGGAATGGCCTTCAGCAATTCGGCTGGGTGCTTGCGGTCAATGAACAGCATCGCGGCGACCGGCGGGATCCGTGGTCGGGAATCGATTTGCGAGGGATATTCGAGAAGCTCGGCTGGCGTTGCATCGAGATCAACGGGCACGATTTCTCGCAGGTTGTCCCGGCCTTGGAAAGTGTGAAGGCCTCGGGAGACTCCGATCAGCCAACGATGATCATTGCCCACACGGTGAAGGGCAAAGGAGTGCACTTTACTGAGGGTAAGCACGAATGGCATTCTAAGGTAGCGACAAAAGAGGAGCTGAGAATTATCGCCAAGGAACTTCGCATTGAGGAGACAGTAGCATGAAGGCGTTACGAGATGTGTTTGGAGATACGTTGGTTGCCCTGGGTTGGACCAATCCGAATGTGGTCGTCTTAGACGCGGATTTGGCAAATTCGACCAAGGCAGATAAGTTTGCTATGGCCTACCCTGACAGATTCCTCCAGATGGGAATCGCGGAGCAAAACTTTGTGGGTGTCGCGGTGGGGTTAGCCTCATTGGGGTTTGTACCTTGGCTATCCACTTTCACAGTCTTCTTTACCCATCGGGCCGTTGATCCGATCCGCATGCTGGTGGCCCAGACCCACGCGAACGTGAAGATCGGCGCGGCCTATTCCGGACTGCTGACAGGCCTGACGGGCAAGACGCACCAGGATGTTCAGGATATTGCCATCATGCGCGCGATGCCCGACATGACGGTCCTGGCTCCCGCGGATGCGATCGAAGGCGAAGCCATTATTCGTTGGGC
>JAXIPG010000272.1:0-13952 GCA_045403045.1 Terrimicrobiaceae bacterium | reverse complement strand
CCAGAGATTTCCTCGTCCACGGTTTTCGAGCGCTCCAGCGTTAGGGGGCCTTCGTCCTTGTACATCTGGTTCGCTTGTGTCCCATCGGATGACTTGCCCCAGAGCAACGGGCGTGGAACTGCCAGGCATACCCCGTCTTTGGGATCAATCGCGCCCGGGGGTTCCGGGATGCCGGGAATGGGTTCCACCTTCATGGGCGGCGCAATGCCTTGCACGGTCGGGCTCTTGTTGATGTCGGGGAAGCTCACCTGCTGCATGGCGTCCAGGTGGTAGAGGTAGCCCCAGTACTCCAGGAAGCCGTGTGCCGTCGGCAGGGACGCGGGATGGTCGCCGAGGTGGTTCTTGCCAAACTGGCCGGTCGTGTAGCCGAGGTCCAGCAGGAACTTGGCGAGGCACGGAGTCCCGGGTCGCAGGTAGGACGGGCTGCCGGGCAACTGGGGCGGGATCATGCCCGTGCGCAGGGGATACATGCCCGTGATGAAGGCATTGCGGCCGGACGTGCAGCTCTGCATGGCAACGTAGTCCATGAAGATCGCGCCCTCCTTCGCGATGCGGTCGATGTTTGGCGTTTCCCCGACCATCAGGCCCCGGTGGTAGCAACTCGGCTGCATCCAGCCGATGTCGTCGCCCATGATGAAGAGGATGTTGGGCTTCTTGTCCGCCGCGTGCGCCGGAACGACGGCGCTCATGAGCGCAGCCGTGGCCGCAAGGAGCGACAAGCCGTTATGGATTAGCTTTCGTTTCATCGTTTTGGTTTTTCTGTTTTGACTTGTTCGGTTTGAACCTAGGGAGAGTGATTGCCTGAGGTGCAAGAGGATGAAGAAGCCAGTGAATGCGTGAGCGAAATTGGTGACGCGCGGGAGTTTCATTTTTGCCGGGCCATGGATTCCGAAGGGGCGCTTGGACCTAGGGCGCTCGCGCGCCCCGGATCCTTGCGGTCTTATAGGCTTAATACCATCCGATCCCCCCCCACGCTCCACATCCGCCCCACCCGCCCCAGTCCATTGTTGGATCAAGGTTCATCTCAGCGGCTTCGAGCTTTTCGTTGGCCAGTTTCTTCTCCAAACGGAGCTGGCGGTAAGCTTGATACTGTTTTGGACCACCGACGTAGGCCTGGTTGTTAGCCGCGTCCGGGAAGACGTAGTAGGTCTTCCCGCTCTTCTGAACCGAGGTCACTTTGTCCGCCGGAAGTGCCTTGAGTTTCTGTTCCTGCGTCGCAGTTTTGGGAGTGATCACTTTGAAACCCGCGGCGACCAGCAGGTTCTCTTTGCTCTGCGTGCTAGCGCAGCCCACGACAAGGGCAAACAGTGCGATGGCACTGATGAATTTGAATGAAGTTAGAGTTTGTTTCATGGCTTTCTGCGTGTTGGTGTTGCTTTGATGAGTTTGTGTATCGCGGTTTTTTTCCTCTTCGCTGCTAACAACCCGGGTGCATTGCGATCAGGGAACATATCGGCTGTTTTGGTTTGGACCGAAGAGAGTGATTATCTGAGGTGCAATGGGATGAAGTGGCGAGGGAAGGCGTTGAATGATTGTCTATTTTTCAAAGACGATTCCGGCGCTTAGTTGTGGGTTGGGTTCGAGGAGCCGCTGTGGCTGAGCCGCGAGCGCACGGCCTCGATCAGCTCCGCGCCGACAAAGGGTTTGCGCAGGTAGATGCTGGCGGGAATCCGGAGGCACGCAGCAGTCGCTCCAAGGCGCGTCTGAAGCTCGCGTCGTCTTCGACAATGGCGATGGTGCATTTGCTGACGGGCATGTCTTGGCTCACTGACGTGGAGCATCGCAAAACCGCCAGTCACCCGTATATTGACCTTTGGTGCAAATTTAGGGGGGACTCTGCGACTGGAAAGTCGCGGTTGCATTCAGCCTCGCGCGCGTCCGAGCCGCTCCATCCCGGCCGCGGGTGAAGCCTCGAAGACCTCGCCGAGCCACTCGACCGCACGGCCCAACTCAACCGGCGATTGCACACCCATCTTGTGCATGAGCTCGGCACGATGGGCTTTGACGGTGCGCAAGCTGGTTCGGAACTCGTGGGCGATCTGCTTGTTGGGTAACCCGCGCACGAGAAGCGCAAAAACCTTGCGCTCCTGCGGTGTCAAGCCTTCGTAGCGATCGAGCCACTCCCGCCGCAGCCGCCGGGCTTCGCGGGCGGCAGCATCGCGGGCAAGGGCGCGGTGGACGGCTTCAAGCAGCTCATTCCCGCGGACGGGTTTGGTGAGAAAATCCACCGCGCCCTGCTTCATAGCGCGCACCGAGGAGGGAACGTCGCCGTTTGCCGTCAGAAAGACCACGGGCATCAGTTCCTCCTTCGCGGCGAGCGCCTTCTGGAGCTCCAGCCCGCCGAATCCCGGCATCTGCAAGTCAAGCACCGCGCAACCTGCGGCTTCCGAGCGCCGGCGGTTGAGAAAGGCCTCCGCTGAGCCGAATGCTTCGACCCGCAAATCCGCAGCCCGGAGACGGCGCGACAAGGCGCGGCGAAAAGATGGATCGTCATCCACCAAATACACAATCGGCTCGGGCTTAACGTGGGCCTCGCTCGGCGCGCTGGCGGTTACTTGGGTCATGTCGAACCTTTTATTCTACTGCTTCGCTCGCGGGAAGCGTGAAACGCACGATGGCGCCGCGCTTGGGATGGTTCTCCGCACTGAGATGCCCGCCGTGGGCTTGAATGATCGAATTGCAGATCGTCAGCCCAATTCCCATGCCCTCCCTTTTCGTCGTGAAGAAAGGCTCGAATAACTTTGCCAGCTTCTCCTTCGGAAAGCCGGGGCCCTGGTCGCTCACGGACACTTCCACCCCGAGCGTGTCGTGCAGCACTGCACGCACAACGACCTCGCGCTCCCACGCCGGGCAATCGCTCATCGCATCCAGCGCATTCAAAATCAGATTCAGCAAGAGCTGTTGCAGATGCACGGCGTCACCCTGCACCGGCGGCAGCGCGGGCGCCACTTCGATGCGCAGCCTCGCCTTGCGCGAAACCGCCACGCCGTGCAGCAGACCGCCCAGAGCCTCTACCAAGCCGCGCACTTCGATCCGTTCCCTTTTGAAATCGTGCTTCTCGAGCAGCGAGCGCATCCGATGAATGACTTCGCCCGCACGGTACCCATCCCGCCGGATGTCGGTGAGGATGGCCCGCAACTCGCGCAAATCGGGCGGGTCTCTTTGCAAGAAAATTTCCGCCGCCTCGGCATTACTGTGGATCGCGGCCAGAGGCTGGTTCAGCTCGTGGGCCAGCGTCGTTGCTAATCCGCCAAGAGCCGTCACGCGCGAAGCGTGGGTGAGTTGTTCATGCATTTGCGCCGTCCGCTCTTCTGCCCGACGGACGGCGAGCACACTGCCGACGATCTGCGCCAGCAGCTGCAAGCGGCTGACGAGTCGCTCTGGCCACAGGCGCTCTGCGCGCATCGCTCCGAAAGCCAGTGCACCAAAGACCCGGCCAGCCCCGGAGAGCGGGAAGGTGACGTTCGACTTCGGCCCGAGCCGCCGAATGCTTTCCGCGTCGCGCGCGGCTTCCGGCGGCAGCTCATCCACGCTTGAAAACTGGAACGACTCGCCGCGGAGGATTTTCTGGAGCACCCACGGATAATGCTCGCCGGCGATAAGCCGGGGCAGCGGTGCGAGGCCAGGCCGGGCATAGCTGTGTGTGACGATCATCTCCATGCGTGGTCCCGAAAACTCAAACAGCGTACTCCGGTCAAGGTCGAGCGTCTCAACGATGCGCCGCTGCGTGTCCTCAATCGTCGCATCCACATGCTCCGTCGGCAGAGCCACGAAGCGCGCCGATATGTCGGTCAGCAGCATTTCAAACCGGAGCTGATCTTCGAGTTTCGCGTTCAACCCCTCCTCGGCATCCATGGTCGTCAAGACTTTGATGTTTAAATTAACAGTCGCTTCGTGCGGGATCAAGGAGGGCGAAATGGCGGTGTTCGACCACTGTCACGGGAATCTTTGCCATCTGGACAGTCCGGTGCCCATCAGACAGAAGGGACAAACATGAACCACTATTCCCCGCCAAGCGACCCAGCGGCCCAGCCGCTGTCTCCTACGGCCGAGCAAGTCGCCCTGGTAGCCGCGTATCCCGGCGCGCCGCCATTCGTGATGGTCAATCTGCTCAAGTTCAAGGGTCAGGTGGGGCGGCAGCGCCAGGCCGCGAGTCACCGCCACTTCCAGCAACGGCGATAGATGGCGACGGTGCCCAGGAGCAGCGGGACTTCGACAAGGAAGTAAACCGCGACAAACACGGCATAATCCACGCGGTTCAGCAACGTGATCGCGATGGCCGAGGCGAGCGCCACATTGCGCACGGCGAAAATCATCCCCACCGTCAAGGCGTCCGCCGTCGGCAGCCGCAACAGCCGCGCAAACCCGAGCCCGGCCGCTAGCGCCAGTAAGATGAACACGGCCCCGGCGATGGCCGTCTGCTGCCACTCCGCAGCCAACTGCTCGCGCCGCGTGAGCAGCACGTAAGCGAGCAGGAAGGCGATCCCCGCCACGCAAACCCCGCGCAGCGCCGCTCCATGCCGCTCGACGAACGAGGGCTGGAACCGACGCACGATCATGCCCGTGAGCAGCGGCAGCACGATCATCAGCATCAGCCGCGCGATAAGCGCGGGCGCAGGTACCGCGAAGACGAAAGCGCCACCCAGCAATTGCTGATAAACCGCAAACACCGTGGCCATCGTCACCGCCGAGAGCAGACACGAGAGTGCATTCACCGTCACCGAAAGCGGCAGATTTCCTCGCGCGAGCAGCGTGTAGAAATTCACGATGTCCCCCACCGGACACGCCGCCAGCAGCAAAATCCCTGCGACCAAATGCGGCGGCAGCGCCAACCCGTGAGTCACCGCCACCCCAATCACCGGCAGCAACACGATCTGGCCAGCGAGCGTTAGCACGAGGGTCTCTTTGCGCCGTACCAAGTCTTGAAAATGTCGCGCCTCCAATGCCATCCCCACCGTTATCATCAACAGCAGAGTCACTGCCAGGACGCCGAGATCGAGGCTCACCTTCATGGAATTTTCGTGCCAGAAGGATTCAATTTTACCTCGGTCGAGAGCTTTTATGAATTAAGGTGTTGGGGGAGTGCCATGAGACAGATCGGTGGGTGCTGAGCTAAAAATTTGCCAGCAGTTCAAATCGTAGGCGGCATATCCGCGATGCAACAGCACGATTCTGGCTGAGAGCTGTTGAGCAAGCTCACCGGCCTTTTGGACGACGAGATTCGATGCGTGGCTAAAATCGACAGCGACAAGGAGGTTTTTCATTGCCATTGTGTGACAAACAAAGTCTGAGCCCGGGATAGCTAGAATCAGAGCAAAAAATGAAAGCACTGCAGATCAACCTTCACGCGAAAATCAACTCGCTAGGCGAAAGCGGTGAAATTGCCAGCGGCCCGAAGTCCGACGACAATCGGACTATATTCGGAGCACTCTTCGACACAACGGCGCCGGAAAACGCGAATGATCCCGCCCTAAAGAAATGGAAGGGACTAAAGGAAGGCCGTTGGCTAGCTGCCATATCGGGCTCGAAGGACCCAGTATTGATCGCTGTGGCCGACGATCACGACACGCTGCTTGCCGAGCTCAACAGGTTGCACTCGACCGATGATCTCGCGGTTAAGGAAGCTGCGGATGAGTCGAACGATAAGCCTTAGTGGGGACCGGAATGCTCTTTGTCCGTCGGGTTTTCCTGAAGAGGGGGCCGCCCGATCTCGACTCTACCTTTTCTCCGCGAAGCGGAGTTCCAGCAGCCTGTCTGAAAGGGCGGGGTCATTTTTTCGACGATTTCTCATGCTTCAAACTTCGGCTTCATTCGAAGTCCGACAGGCTGCTAGCGAAAGCTCTTCGGCACCCCGATGATGTAGAGTTGGCCGCCTTCGACTAGCTCAGGGTCGTCCGCTGGATAGTGCGCCTGGGTGACGCCGAGATAGTACAGATAGCCGCGTTTTGCCCACTTGAATCGCTCATCAAACTCGTCGTCATCGTGGCGGTCGAAGCGACCCCAGTCCGAACTCTGCGAATTCTTTCGAAGCAGTTGGGTGATTTCAATTACGCCGGAGGATTCCTCATCGCTGTTGAATGGCGGCGTCGGCGGAGTGGCGATTTTGCCGTTGCGGTTGCCAAAGCGCGCCGGGTCGTGTTTCGCGATTTCGACGAGCTCGCTTCCGCGCGGATAGAATTTCCAGATGCGCGCGAGATGGGCCTGGTTGCCTGGGTCCTCCTGCAGGATGAGGTTGCCGTCGCCATCGACCGTCATGTTATCGAGCATCTGGTGCGGGCCGGCGTCGTCGAGCAGCATGTCGTAGCGTCCGCCGCGCTCAGGCTCTTGAATGTCGTCGAAGGTCAATCGATGCAAGCGCGAGCGCGCGATCTGCGTGCCGCTGCCGTCCTTCGTGCTGTCGAAGCGGTCGGTAGTTACGAAGTAGAAGACATTGGGGTTGCGGGTGTCCCACGCGCCGTCCTCAGGGCGCAGGAATTCGGTGACGAGATTCTTCGCGCTCGTGTCCTGGATCTCCACGCCCGTCAGCGAGCGCACGTCGCCGAGGTTGTGCAGCGAGAAGCGCGTGCCGCTGGGGATTCCAGATGCGCGATCCTCGAGCGGAATAGGCCCTGATGTATTCTTGCCAAGCACCTGTATACCGTAAAAGGAGCCGTCATGCAGCCCCGCTTTCTCGATCTCGTTGCCTGTCGCCCGCTTGTCGCCAATGTAGACATACAGCTGGCCCGGCGTCGAGTCGTCCAAGCCAATTACCACGGTCTTGTCCTGCTCGTAGGGGCTGGCGATTGAATTCTCCCAAGAGAACTTGCCAAGCGAGGGCAGTTGGTAGCTGATGCCAGCGCCCGGCCCGCCGATGAGGTGCGCAAATGCACGGCCTTCACTTCCGACCTCTTCGCCGTTCATGAATATGCGGCCAGTATACCCTTTCCCGCTCCTGCGGTTGTAAAACGCTGATGGCAAAGCCAGATCGGCCGAGCACAGCCGGCCGATGGCTCCCACCGCTGGGACGAAGCTACCGCTTGGAACGCCACCGTTTGTCTCACTCCACTCGAGCACCTGCTTAGCTTGGTCGCCGCCATGCAGCACGGCGAGGTCTCTCTTGCGGATTATCCAGTGCGAGACAAAAGCCCCGGCGAAGCCGTGCTGGCGTAAGACGCCATTTTCCGAAGGGATTTCATGATTCATCAACACGGTAAAAGTGCCGTCGTAGTTGTCGAACGCGCCCAGCCCGTCTGGAATTCCGACCATTCGGTACGGCTGGGTGGAGCCGGCCTTTTCGTTGACTGAATCGCCGACCGTCAGGATGGACGTGATATCGACGATCGCGGGGACATTGATGACGTAGGGGCTCGCCGAGCTGCTTGGGCCTGTGGCCGTGCCAGCCAGCATTGTTGCGGCGCCCGCCGTAGTAGCGAGCGCGACTGAGGCGATGATAAGTTCTTTTCCTGTGAGCATGCGGAGATTTCTGGAGGACGACATCGATGCATGCGACTTGTATTTTGTGAAGAGGGTTCACGGTTTGGAGATTGGGGCCGACGACTACATGACCAAACCCTTCAGTCCGCGCGAGCTCGTTTTGCGCGTCAACGCCTTGCTGCGGCGCTCGCGCTCAGGGGCACAAAATGACGTCCTGGAAGTCGATAATTTTCAGGTTGATAGGAATAGCTTCGGTATCCGGCTCGAAGGACGGCGGCTCGATCTGACCTCAACCGAGTTCAAGCTGCTCGCTGCCCTGATCGAGCGGCGCGGACGCACTCAGTCTCGACAGACTTTGCTCTATGATGTTTGGGGCTATCAGGATCCGATGGAAACTCGGACGGTAGACACTCATGTTCGCCGTCTGCGCGAAAAGCTTGGCAGCCACGCTCAGAGGGTGGAAACAGTCCGCGGCGAAGGGTATCGCTTCAATCCGGTCCTGGACCCTTAACCCGCTTATCACCACTCGGGTGGTTCAGAAGCCTCCGACTAGAAAAATGCGAGGTCGCGATCCGGTGGATGCGGCATTGCCCGAACGTCATCGGCGGAGCAAGTGCAATTCGGTGCGGAGGTGCTCCACCTCATCCTTCAAATCCAGGATCATCAGTCCTTTCGTGTTCACAATGCTTGTTGCAGAAATTGCTGGATCGACGGCGCAGGCATTACTCCGGACTGCCGCGCAAGCTCGCGCCCGCCACGGAACACGGCCAGCGTGGGAATGGCGCGGATACCAAAGCGCGCGGCCATTTCGGAGAGATCTTCGGTGTTCACTTTGGTCACGAGCCAGCGCCCGGCGCCGTTGGCGGCCACTTTGGCCACTTCCGGCGCTACCATTTTACACGGAGCACACCACGGCGCCCAGAAATCCACCAGTACAGGCAGCGCGGATTGGCCGATGAGCGCTTCGAACTCCGTCGGACTGCGCGCGTCGATCGGCTCGGAGGGCGACGGCAGCTCGGTGTGGCATTGGCTGCAGCGAAAGGTGTGGCCAAGGCGCTCGTAGAGCAGGCGGTTGCGCCGGCCGCACTGCGGGCAAGAGCGCACGAGCCCGCGTGGATCGGGTTCAAAGGCGGACGGGGTCGCGGTCATGAGCTTTGACGAGAGGGTCGCCGCGAATCGGAGAGCTTTCCAAGTGTTTTTTTCAGCTTCGCCGCCGCAGCGAGCCTGTCCGGCGTGATGGATGTGGCCGAACGGCGCGTCGATCGCGCCGAAGATTTCGAGCTGATCTTCGGCGCGGGTGGACCTCAGCGCGGCTCCGCACACGATCTGTTTCAGCTCGCCACGTCGCTCGCCAGCTCTGGCCGTCCCAAGCCAAAGGCTCTACCAATGCTGCGGGACTGAAGATCTCCTCTACACGCAGAACACGCGGTTCCGCGACGCGGTCCAGGAACTCGGCTTCGACTACCTCTACGAAGAAGGGCCGGGCGACCACAGCTGGGCCTATTGGGACAAGATGATTGCCCGAACCCTCACCTGGCTCGAGCAAGGCTGCTAGAGCAAGTGCGGTCGGTATTTCGACGAAAAAGCCGGAGGCTTGTCACAAGGCCGGGTCCGCAGATCAGCAGGAAATGCGTCAGGACGTGCAATGGCCCAAATCATTTGTTGGCTTCCGATCGGCGGACGGCGATGCTTGAGATGGTATTCGAGGCATTCTCGGTGGAATGGCGTCGCGATGATTGAGTTTTTCAGAGAGATTTTCGACTCCGGCTTCACGTCGCACGGGCAGTCCTACCTGATGCGGCCGGAGATCATCTGGCTCCACGTCGTCTCTGACGCGCTGATCGCTATGGCGTATTTTTCCATCCTGGTCACGCTGGCCTACTTCGTCCGGAAACGACGCGACCTGCCCTATTACTGGATGTTCGTCATGTTTGGTCTTTTCATTTTCGCCTGCGGCATGACGCATATCATGGAGATCTGGTCGGTTTGGCATGGTACCTATCGACTCTCCGGGGTGGTCAAAGCCGCAACGGCGGTCGCTTCGGTAGCCACCTCGATCATGCTCGTAAGGCTTGTGCCGCAAGCGTTGGCCCTGCCGGCGCCCGAAGACTTACGCCGGGCAAACGTTGCTCTGGAAAAGGAAATCGCCGAACGCGAGCAGACCCAGATCGCATTAGCTGCAGCGCGTGACAATTTGGAGCACCAGGTCAAGGAACACGCTGAGGAGTTGCTGTCTGTGAAGGACGAACTGGCTGCCGAGCAGGGGGCAAGGACCCGCCTTCACGAATTCGGCACGCGTATGCTGGCAACCACGGAACTTCAGCCACTACTCGAGGAAGTGCTCACGGCCTCCGTCGCGCTGCAAAGCGCAGACTTTGGAACCATTCAACTTTACAACCCGAAATCCCAGACATTGGAAATCGCCGCCCACCGCGGATTTCGGCAGGACTTCCTTGATCAATTCAGCAGCGTGCGCGAAAGCGAAGCCGCCTGCGGGCTGGCTTTGAGTCGAGGCGAACGCGTCATCGTCGAGGACGTTCTGACCGACGCGGATTTTGAGCCGCACCGGCCAATTGCCGCCTCCGCCGGCTTTCGGGCGGTACAATCCACCCCTCTGTTCAGTCGCAACGGCGAACCGCTCGGCATGATCTCCACGCACTTTCGTAAACCGCAGCGTCCGTCGGAGCGCGATTTGCAATTGACAGATCTTTACGCCCGGCAGGCCGCGGAGATGATAGAGCGCAAGCGGTGGAATGCGGCCCTGATGGAGAGTGAAGAACGCTTCCGCCATTTGATCGAGGCAGTAAGGGATTACGCCATATTCATGCTGGATTCCGGTGGGCGGGTGGTCACCTGGAATAGGGGTGCGGAGCGCATCAAGGGCTATCGCGCGCAAGAAATACTGGGCCAGCATATCTCTCTCTTTTACGAACCGGGCGATGTCGAATTGAAAAAACACGACCAAGCGCTAAACGTTGCTGCTACTGAGGGCCGCTTCGAAGACGAGGGTTGGCGAGTGCGGAAGGATGGTTCCCGATTTTGGGCGAATGTGGTCCTCACCGGCTTGAAGGACGACACCGGCGGGCTCCAGGGTTTCGGAACGGTGATCCGGGACCTTACCGAGCGTAAGCGAGCGGAGGAAGAATTGCGGCGATGCGAGGCCTACCTGGCTCAGGGGCAGAGACTCAGCCACACAGGCAGTTGGGGCTGGAACGCTTCTGCCGAGGAAGTGTTTTGGTCACGGGAAACTTTCCGAATTCTCGGCGCCGACCGCCAGGAAGTGAAACCATCTTACCAATTCCTTTTAGAGCATGTGCATCCCGAAGATAGGGCGATTGTGGAACAGGTGCTGGACAGGGCGAATCGCGAGAGAACCGAGTTCGAAATGGCATTTCGAATCGTTTTGCCAGACGGATCGATCAAGCATCTCCAAAGTCTGGGTCACCCCGTTCCCACGGAATCTGGTCTTGCCGAGTTTGTGGGTGCCATCGTGGATGTGACCGGACAAAGGTTGGCTGAAGAGGCTTTGGGCAAGACACGGACGGAACTTGCACGCGTCACGCGGTTGACAACGATGGGAGAACTAGCCGCTTCGATTGCTCATGAGGTCAATGAGGAGCTCAGCGCGATTGTCAGTAAGAGCAATTTCTGTCTTCGTCTCAGGGACGCCACGGGCGGGTCTCCGTATGAAGCGCGTGAGGCCTTATTGGAAATCGTCAAAGACGCTGACCGTGCGAGCGCCATCATCGCGCGAATTCGAACGATGACCCAAAGGTCGGCGCCGGAAAAGACGGCATTGCGTGTCCGAGATTTGGTTGTCGATGTTTTGGAGCTCGCCCGCCGTGAACTGGACCAAAACGGGATAACGGTTCGAACCGACCTTTTCGAGGACCTGCCCGATGTATCGGGAGATCGTGTCGAGCTTCAACAGGTGCTGCTCAATCTGGTCGTGAACGGCATTGAGGCCATGAGCAGGGTGGAAGACGGAAGGCGAGTCTTGACGATCTGTGGAGAGCGTGACGAACTGGATGGCAAAGCGGCGGTCCGGATCGCGGTGCAGGATTATGGTGTCGGCTTTAGTCCGGAAGCAATAGACCGACTCTTCGATGCGTTCTACTCCACCAAACCGAACGGCATGGGCATGGGATTGCAAATCAGCCGCACCATTGTGGAGGCGCATGGCGGGCGCCTTTGGGCGACAGCGAATGCGGGGCCCGGTGCTACTTTCCTGTGCGCTCTGCCAATAATGGCTCGGTGAACGAAGCCGATCCCATCGTTCTTGTTTTCGACGACGGCTTGTCGTTTCGCCCGTCCGGAAGAGGCAATATTCGTGAATTGCAAAACATCATTGAGCGCGCCGTCAAACGCGATGGAATTCATCTTCGCCCATGCCGGTGAAAAAGGATTCCGCGAGCCCCTGTGAAGCTCCAGATTAAAGACTTCAAAGCGCAAACGCAGAGCAGCCTCGACCTCTCCGCGCCTCGCCGCGAACCGCAGACTGTAACGACGGTCGACGAGCGTTGCCTGAAGGCCTCTTGAAGCCGCGCGACGTTCGTCGAGCCCCGCGACAGTCGCGCTCATAGCTGAAGACCTCCCTGGTCGGGTTTGAGGAGATTGGCAACGAGGCCGGTCCAGCCGGTTTGATGCGATGCGCCGACACCGCGGCCGTTGTCGCCGTGGAAGTACTCGTGGAAGAGGACGTAGTCCCCAAAATGCGGGTCGTTCTGCATTTTTTCGCAGTTGTTGAAGACCGGGCGTCGAGCGGACTCATCCTTGAGAAAAATGCGTGTGAGGCGTCGGGCGAGCTCGTTCGCGACCTCACGGATGGTCAGATATTTTCCCGAGCCGGTCGGGCACTCGATCGTGAAATCGTTACCATAGTACTTATGGAACTTTTGGAGCGATTCGATGAGCAGGTAGTTGACGGGCATCCAAATGGGGCCGCGCCAGTTTGAGTTTCCACCGAAAAGTCCAGAACTCGATTCGGCGGGCTGATAGCTAACGCCCACTTCATTTCCGCAGCAGCCGAAGACGTAGGGATTCGCTTCGTGGGTTTTCGAGATGGCGCGTACACCGTAATCGGAGAGAAATTCTGTCTCGTTGAGCATGCGGCGGAGCAGGCATTTCATCCGGTGGCCGCGCAGGAGCGAAAGCAGGTGGCGCTCGCCGCGACCGGGCTCATTCCACCGCGAGACAAGCTTTGCGAGGTCCGGCCGGTAATTCAGGAACCATCTGAGCCGTTGGGCGAATTCCGGGGCCTTTTCAAGGCTCTCGGGTTCGAGAACCTCAACGGCGCAAAGCGGAATCAAACCCACCATCGAGCGGACCTTTAGCGGGACCATGCGTCCATCAGGAAGGTTCAGGACGTCGTGATAGAATTCGTCTTGTTCGTCCCAGAGACCAATTCCGGATTCGCCGATATTATTCATTGCCTCGGCGATGTGCAGGAAGTGTTCGAAGAACTTGGTTGCGATGTCTTCGTAAACCGGATTGTGCTGCGCAAGTTCGAGAGCAATGCGCATGAGGTTCAGCGAATACATCGCCATCCAGCTTGTGCCATCGGCTTGATTGATAAATCCGCCCGTGGGCAATGGCGCGCTCCGATCGAATACGCCGATATTGTCGAGGCCGAGAAAGCCGCCTTGGAAGATATTGCGGCCCTGCGCGTCCTTGCGGTTCACCCACCAGGTGAAGTTGAGCATCAACTTGTGGAAGACACGCTCCAGGAAGGCAAGGTCGCCCGCGCCGACATTGCCACGCTGCTTCTGGCGCTCGCGATCCATTTGGAAAACTCGCCACGTCGCCCAGGCATGGACAGGGGGATTCACGTCCCCGAAGGCCCATTCGTAGGCGGGCAACTGGCCGTTTGGGTGCATGTACCACTCGCGCGTCATGAGCAGGAGCTGGGATTTAGCGAACTCGGTGTCCACGAGCGCAAGGGCGACGGTGTGAAAGGCAAGATCCCACGCCGCGTACCATGGATACTCCCATTTGTCCGGCATCGAGATGATGTCGGCATTATTGAGGTGATTCCATTCGAAATTGCGTCCATGCATGCGCTCGGATGGAGGTGGCGGCTGTTGCGGATCGCCATTCAGCCATTCTGGAACGTCGTAGTAGAAGTATTGCTTACTCAAAATCATGCCAGCGAGAGCCTGGCGTTGGACGAGACGAGCGTCCGGGTCCTTAAGATCCCTTTGCAATTCACTATAGTACGCGTCGGCTTCTGCGCGCCGGGTGTCCATCACTTCATCGAAGGACTCGAACGGGTTTCCCTCCGAAGCGGCGCGCAGACAAGCTCGGACTTCGACGAAGCCGCCGGCTGGAACACCGCGGACGACATGAGCGGCAGCCTTCGTTCCATTCTGAGCGGGGTTCACGGCTGCCGTATTTCCATGGACGATGTATTCATGAAAGGCATCCTTGAAATAGCCGTCCGCCTTTTGGCCGTAAAGGCGCCGGGCATTGGTTTCGTTGTCCGTAAAAAGCCATTCATCCGCTTTCTCAACGAAGAACTGGAATTCGCCCATATCGCGATG
>JAXIPG010000019.1:0-17404 GCA_045403045.1 Terrimicrobiaceae bacterium | reverse complement strand
CCAATGGCGCTCGGCCCACTCTGGATCGGACACCTCTGTTTCGCTGATCTTCTGATAATATTTTCCTTTCGCGTGCACCGGGATGGTGAGCCAGACGGGCCCGGCGGGTGTTTTGATTCGGTTGCGATTGCGCCAATCCCTCCGTGTAAATTGCACCTCATCGAGCAGAATAAACTCATCGACCGAGTTGATCATGTCAAAATAACCCTTCCAGGGAATGTAATTTGACTGGACGATGGCGACTCTTTTCACTGGTTTTCGCTACGAGAGACCGCATCGCCTCGTCTCGAAAGATTAAGGTAACCGCTAACGCCACCGTATAGGGGAGTCGGGATGTCAAAAAGCTTCCGCCAGCGAGTCTGATCCATGACGGTCAGCGCCAACTGTTCCGCGACCAGGCGGGAATAGGGATTGAAGAAATTGCCGTAAGAGACGGGCCACTCCACCGAGGCGAAGTGAGGATCGCTGAAAACCAGCGCCACATCCACGTTGGACCCCATCTGCTTTACGCCCAACGCGGCGATCTCCGTGGTATCGAGTC
This sequence comes from Terrimicrobiaceae bacterium, assembly GCA_045403045.1. Taxonomy (GTDB): domain Bacteria; phylum Verrucomicrobiota; class Verrucomicrobiia; order Chthoniobacterales; family Terrimicrobiaceae; genus DASTFP01. The sequence continues at coordinate 16,863 of JAXIPG010000019.1, read as the reverse complement.
CCGGATAGCCAGCCTTCCAATAGCTCTCGTGAACAACGAAATAGAAGCTGTCATCGATCATCGGCACTGCTCGGTTGCGAATGAATCCGTTGACACGCAAACAGGGCAAAGCTTCGTCGAAATATACCCCCCAGATGTAATCTCGCGGGAACAGTTTCATCTTGTCTGCCAACTCATCGAACAAGGCTTTTTCCTCAAGCTCCCAAGGAGTTTGATTGGCCGCCAACGCAAATCCCTTTTTTGCGGCGTCGAAGGCGAAGGTGGCCGATAAGAAAAATAGAAGCATTCCAAACGCAAGAAAGAAATGGCAGACCGTTCGCCCGAGCATGGGGTCCTTGCAAACGAGTTGCCACGCATCTTTGTCCGGCGGTCGGGATCGCCACGACCAAAAACAACCGACAAGCATCAAAATGATGCCCGGAAATACGGCATGCCTTGCGTCCCCAATCTGGCGGCTCAATCCCAAAAAAAGGAACGTTGCCGTAGCCAGCCATAGGCTTCCTGCCAGGGACCCCCAAATCTCCCGGGCCGGAAGACGCCGATAAAACCAACCGGACGCAACCAGGCGGAAGAGCCAGCCCGCGGCTAAGACCGCGACGCATACGAAGAGATACGGTCCTGAAACGAACTGAAAGAGAGTTTGACCGATGAACATGAACGACTTCGAAACCGACTTGTAGCCATAACCGGAAACCGCATAATAGGAATACAACATGTCAATTCGGGGGAGAAAAAACCATCCCACAAGCAGACAGATCGGAAGTCCCACCGCGACGAGGATCCGAAAAACATCACGCCAAGGGGCCGCAGAGTGCAAGAGGACCCCAAGGAGCGCCGCACCCAGCAGCGGCCCGCAGGCCAGGAACAGATAAACCCCCGTCACCTGTCGCGCCCATACCGCGGCGGATCCCATTACCCCAAACGTCACAAGCCATGAGATTTTTTGCGCTCCTTCCGACAATCCGAGGCAACAGGCCGCCGCGCCGATCAGGAATCCCCCGGGAAGGTCCAGCCAATACGCGCCAATGCCCCAATGGGGATCGTAGAAACCTCGGACAGCGCAGCAAAAAAACATGGCCGCCGAGGCGAAAATCAGCGAGCCGGAACCTCTATCGATCATCCAGCCGAGCAAAACAAGGAAGATGGCTAAGGCCGGCGCCGCTGTGAAAAGGTGACCGTTCTCCTCGCCCAGAAGATTCGGCGCAAAAAGGACCAGCGGCACGGTCCTCAAAGGATTCCATCCCTTGCGTAACTCTGAGCCCAGCGCCGCCCAGCGCCCCTCCTTGACAACAAGCTCATGAAGCAAAATGCTCTCCTCGAGGTAACCGACAGGATCCGGGAAGAAAGTCCGGTTCTTCAAATAGCTGTCTTCCAGCCTGCCACAGAAGATCACCACGACGGCCGCAAGCACGATGCCCCACAGAGCCAGCAAAACCTGCCTGCGCAGGCGGCTCGAACCCGCTTTGCCGCTTGCTGATACGGACTGCTTTTTCTCTTCGATCACTGAATTCATTGCTTCCCGCCAGTCGGGAGGGCTGCGCCTTGTCTGCAAAGATTGAGGTAAGCACTCACCCCGCCGTACAATGGTGTCTGAATTTCAAACAGCTTCCGCCAGCGGGTCTGATCCAGGACAGTCAGCGCCAACTGTTCCGCAACCAGGCGGGAATAGGGATTGAAGAAAGAACCGTAAGCGACGGGCCACTCCACCGAGGCGAAGCGAGGATCGCTGAAAACCAGCGCCACATCCACGTTGGACCCCACCTGCTTGACGCCCAACGCGGCGACCTCCGCAGCATCGAGTCGCGGATAGCTAGCCTTCCAATAGCTCTCGTGAACAACGAAATAGAAGGTCCCGTCGATTTTCGGGGGGGCGTTACGGAAGAATCCGTTGACATACAGCAGTGCTCCAGCCTCATCAAAATAGACCCCGAAAACGTAGTTTCTGGGTAGCTTCCTGATTTGGCGGCTCAATTTATCGAAAAACGCCTTTCCCATTCGGTCTTTCTCCGTGTAACGGGCGGCAGCGGAGAATCCCGTCGTGATCCCGTCAGCGCCGAATATTGCCGAGGCAACAAAAAGCCCCGCACCGGCCGCAAGAGGAAGGCATGCCGCGCGGATTTTAAAGCCCTTGCAAAACACAGTCCGCGCGGCCGATTCGTGGAGGATCCCGGAAGCCGGCCCCCACGCCCAGAAACAGCCAACAAGCATCAACAAGACTCCGGAAAACACAGCGTGCTCTGCTCCCCCAACCTGGCGGCTCAAGCCAAGAAAAAGGAAAGTGGCGTTCGCCAGCCACAGACTGCTTGAAAGTGCCGCCAAGGGCAGGCAGGCGACGCGCCGCCAACGGCTCACCAAGCCGGCTGCCATTACCAAAAGGCATACGAGCAAATACTGCCACGTCATGCGCTTGAGAAAAACCTGGTAGGTGAATGCCAGGGAATCCCAGACGGACTGGTAGCCGTAAGACGCCTCCACGTAGTAGGAATAAAGCGGGGACAAACGTGTCCAGAAGAAAGGTCCCGCAAGCAGACAGACAGGAATTCCAACCGCGGCCGAGCGCCAAAGAATATCCTGCCAGCGCGTTGGAGAGCGCCACGCCCTGCTAATGATCGCCGCTCCGAGGATTGGTCCGCAGGCAATGAACAGGTAGACTCCTGTCGCCTGTCTTGCCCACACCGCCAACGCTGCGATTACTCCAAATGCGACAAGCCAGGGGATTTTTCTCGCTCCTTCCGACAAGCCAAGACAGCAGGCCGCTGCTCCCATCAGGAAACCTCCTGTGAGGTCCAGCCAGTAGGCGCCCATGCCGAAGTGCGGATCGTAGAAGCCTTCGACGGCGCAGCAAAACACCACGGCTCCCGCCGAAAGCGCCAGCGAACCCGAACCTCTCTCCACCATCCATCCCAGCAAGACAAGGAAGAGGGCCAGAGCCGGGGCGGCAGTGAAGAGGTGGGCATCCTTCATCCCAAGAGCCTTTGGGGCAAACAAAAGCAACGGAACTGTTCTCAGGGGCGCCCAACCATCGCGCAGTTCGGAAGCGATTACAGCCCACCTTCCCTCATGAAGAACGCGCTCATGCAGCACGCAGTTCGCATAGAGATAGGATAGAGGATCGTAAAAAAACGGCCGGTGCTTGAGATATGCGTCTTCGATCCTGGCGCAGAGTGTCGCCACTATCGCCGCCAGCACGACTGCCCAAATCGCGAGCAGAAGCCGGTTGCGCGGAGAGCGTCCGCGTCCATCATTATCATCACTTTTGGGGGCGATGTGCTTTTTCTCTTCGATCACTACACTCATCGGTGAGCCGCAACCTGCGGCATTCCCCGTCAACCTGCCGTCTCGACAACATCCTCGTCAGGAATGGAGCGAATACCACTTTTGTCAAAAACAGCGATTTGAAAAGTCGAGCGGGCGGCGGTTGCCGCAGACTTTCCAACTCCAAATCTGAGCTTAATCTGCTTGCCCCGCCCTTTGATGCGTCTTCAATGGTAAGGACTGAGTCCCGGCAAATCATCGGGATGCAAATTTCTTTTATGACTGCTGAAAACATCTTCTGGTCCGAAGGCCACGTCACCCGGGAGCAGCGGTGGGCACGCAACGGCCACAAGGGCTGCGTGGTGTGGTTGACGGGCCTTCCCGGAGCGGGCAAATCGACGCTTTCGCGTGTCGTCGAACGCGAGCTTTTTGCCAGGGGTTTGAACGCCTTCGTGCTCGACGGAGACAATCTTCGACACGGATTGAACTCGAATCTCGGTTTTTCGCCCCCGGACCGGACCGAAAACATCCGCCGCTCAGCCGAGGTGGGCAGCCTGCTGGCGTCCGCCGGCCATGTCGCCATCATCGCCTTAATCTCGCCGTATCGGCTAGATCGCCTCGCCGCCCGCGAGATTGCTCGCGCGGGGGGCTGCGGGTTTGTCGAGGTTTTCGTGGACGCGCCCTTGCAAATCTGCGAGCAGCGCGACCCGAAGGATCTATACCGGCGCGCGCGCGCCGGGGAGATTCGCAACTTGACCGGGATCGACGCTCCGTACCAACCGCCGGAGAATCCTGAAATCCATGTCCGCACAGACGAACTCAGCGTCGAAGCCTGCCTGGAATTAATCCTCGAGAGTTTGCTGCCACGCCTCTGTCTCGAAAGACCCTGAACGGCCCGAGTTCCAAGCCTCAATCCGGATGCGATTCTTCATGCACGCATACCATGTTGCATAAGCAGGTGGCAACAATGGGCACGCCGGGCAAACTTTTCGCTAACCATCGTCAACACTTCCGGAGAGGGCTCTTCGGATAACTCGCGCCTTTGCAGAAGCCGGATTTCGTCGGCACCGAGCGTCTCGTGAATGGTGGCTGATTTTTGCTCAGTATGGCTCCGGAAGCAGGCGAGGAAGTACGGGACGCGTCGGAAGCGGGCGCCAGCCTTGACAAACCGAAGAATGAGGTCCCAGTCGAGCGCGAAATGGAATGCCGGGTCCAATCCGTCGACTCTTTCATAAATGCTTCTTCGCCAGAACATGGTCTCCTGCGGAATAAAATCAAAATATCCTAACGCCTCCGGATTGTGAGGCGGCACGAGGCGTCGTCCGATTTCGTTCCCATTGGCGTCGACGATGACACGATGGCCGTAGATGACATCGACATCCTGATGCAGAGCGAAATACTCTCCAACAAACCGCAAGGCACCGGGCATCAGTAGGTCATCGGAATTGAGATAAGCCATGATTTCCCCAGAAATGTTCTGAAAACCCTTGCGAATGGCGTCACCCTGACCAGCGTCGCTTTCGCTGACGAAATATGCAAGATGTTCCTTATTTACGCTGATAGCATCAACGCTCCCGTCTGTCGAGCCACCATCGACCACAGCATAACGGAGGGCGGGATAGCCCTGCCCTAGCACACTTTCGATCGTCGCTTTCACGGAGTCTGCCTGATTGAAACTCGGCGTAACGATAGCGAGGGAAGGAAGCTTGCTGGCTTCGAGGTGCCAGCGGGGGAAAACTTCCGGCCGAAGGGGGCGCGGAGGATACTGTGAGAGCTTCCAATAGTCGCATGCGTAGCCGTCTTCCAGCCTTTGCATCAGACGCGCAATCAACGGCGCGCCCTTCCTCCGCTTTGCAAGTGACCGGGCAAAATTCGCAATACGGAACTTCAACTTTCCCCAGAGGTAGAGAGCGTGTTGTTGCTTTTGATACAGGTAGTTGTTACGCCGCGGCTTCGCCAGGTCGCTTTCCTGTTTCTGCTCGAAGTCTCTGGCACGCATGCGGCTGAGCGCGAGCATTTCGGCCTCCAGCGAAGGGCACGGCCCCGCTTCCAAATCAGGATAGTGATCCAACAAGATCTTCGACAGGCCGTCGGGATCTTGGGGGGAGAAATGACCCAGAGCCAAAGGAGTTTGTTCGCGGTGAACGTCAGTATCGGAGCAGATGATGGGTCTGCCGAGTGCCTTGGCGTCCTCAATAAGAGCGTTCCAGCCCTCGCACAGGGATGGCTCGACAATCACTGTCGCACACCGGATAATGGAAATGAGATCGGCGAAAGGCAGCGTTCCGAGGAAGTGCACCTGGTCGGCGAGTCCGCGCGTAGCAAAATCCTGGAGCAGCTTTGAAAGAAGCTGATTTTCCGGGTCGCGGGAATCGGCGGGCACTCCTGTCATGACCAAGGTGATTTTAAGCCCCTTCGTCCTTGCGATGGAGAGGGCCGCCGGAAGGATCTTATGATTCTTGTGCAGCCACCATTGATCTGAAACGAGGGCGTACTTTTCCGGAAGATGATATTTGGCGGCCGCGTCCTGCGGACGCTCACCTAATTTCGCAGTCCACAAAGAGGACGTGAATCGAGCCGCCTTAGCCTTGGCGGAATGCCGAGGCAAGCATTCAACGAAGTCATGCTTCGCGGATTCGCTGGAATGCGCAATCGACGGCGCGTCCTTCTGGCGCTTTACAAGTGACCGGGCCGAATTCGCAATGCGGAACTTCAACTTCCCCCAGAGATAAAGAGCGTGTTGTTGCTTTTGATACAGATAGTTGTTACGCCGCGGCGTCGCCAAGTCGCTTTCCTGTTTCTGCTCAAAGACCTCTCGGGCACATCGGAGTACGAGATTGCCAAAGTCTCTGGCACGCATGCGGGTGAACGCGAGCATTTCGGCCTCCAGCGAAAGGCGCGGTCCCGCTTCCAAATCAGGAAAGTGATCCAGCAAAATCTTCGCCAGGCCGTCGGGATCTAGGGGGGAGAAATGACCCAGAGCAGAAGGAGCTTGTTCGCGGTGAACATCAATATCGGAGCAGATGATGGGTCGACCGAGTGCCTTGGCGTCCTCAATAAGAGTGTTCCAGCCCTCGCACAGGGATGGTTGGACAATCACTGTGGCGCAACGGGTGATGGAAATTAGATCGGCGAAAGGCAGCTTTCCGAGGAGGTGCACCTGGTCGGCGAGTCCGCGCGTAGCAAAATCCTGGAGCAGGTTTGAAAGAAGTTGATTTTCCGGGTCACGGTAATCGGCGGGCACTCCTGTCATGACCAAGGGGATTCTAAGTCCCTTCTTCCGTGCGATGGAGAAGGCCGCCGGAAGGATCTTATGATTCTTGTGCACCCACAATTGATTTGAAACGAGGGCGTACTTTTCCGGAAGATGATATTTACCGACCGCGTCCTGCGGACGCTCATCCAATTTCGCAGCCCACAAAGAGGAAGTGAATCGAGCCACTCTAGCCTTGGCGGAATGCCGGGGCAAGAATTCCACGAAGTCATGCTTCGCGGATTCGCTGGAGAGGAGAACGATCGGATAATTCTCAGCGATGGCGTTGAAATGCACACTTCGCCAAACGAAATCCGCCTCGGAGAAAAACTCACTGTGTGTGTAGTGCTGAAAGTCGGGTATCCACCCCATGGCGGGAAGACGCACGGTCTCGACGCAGTTCACTCCCGCAGGAAAGACGACATCGAGTCCTAACGATTCGAGGGCACGACCATTTACATATCGCGACCGGCGATCAATGTAAACGAGGTCCTCCACCCGGATTCCCGAAGGAGGTTCGATGTCCTCGTTTCCGCGAAGCAATACAATTTCCACGGCCTGCGACCCATCGCCCGCAGCGCCGATGCTTTGCTGGCTCGCCAGGGCAAGACACGAAAGCAGCATTCGTGTATAATGCTCGCCCGCCGTCCAGCCGGGAAAGGATTGGTCAATGATTCCCAGTCGCATCAGAATTCCTTGCGGTCAAATTAGGCTTGTCGCTCTATTTGAATCATATTTGCGTCGTGTGGGGGAATTGACCTGTTGAACTCGCCGTACGCAGAACAAGCGTGGCAATGCCGCATCAAAGAAGGTGCGGCTCTCGGGGCGATTTGGCTTGCTAGAGTTCGTGGATGATCGGGAGGAGGCGTTCAGGCGGCATCCTGACGGGCAAAATCGCTCGCCGCCCAGCGCGCAAAGGCGCGTATCCCTGCCTCGGCGAGAATTTTTGGCGACCAGCCGAATGACTTCAGCAGTTCGGCATTGCCACGCCAGCGTTGGGGATTGCCGGCAGGCGCCCTCCCATCGTAGCGCGGATTGGCGCGCACTCCCAGTTCTTCGCAAATCCATGAAGCCGCCTGGGCCACGGACACCTCTTCGCCTGAAGCAAGGTTTAAGATTGGAGGAACGGGTCCACTCTGGCTGGCCAAAACCACTATGGCATCTGCCACGCTGCACGCATGGATGAAGTCGCGTGTCTGCGAGCCATCCCCTTGCAAGACGAAATTTCCCCGCAGAGCCTTTTGGCAGACGTCCCATAATAGCTGGCGCCGCAAGCCCTCTCCGTATGCCGAAAAGATGCGGAGGCTCGCGCTGCGCAAGCCGTAGATTTCACGATATTCTCGAAGAGCCAGCTCCGAAGCCAGCTTGTGAAAGCCATAAGGTGACAGGGGCCGAGTTGGAGCAGACTCTGCAACCGGCAAAGTTTCGGGGTCGCCATAGACGGCGGCGCTCGAAAGAAACAATACCATGGCTTGCGGGCAGGCGACGCGCGCGGCTTCCAGCACTTCATGCACACCGGCCACGCTCCGACGGAAGTCGGCGAGGGGTCGCGCCATCGAGAGATTAACCGAAGACGGCCCGGCGGCATGCACGATGGTCGTCGGCGAAAAATTCTGCAAAACGGGCGTCAGAATTTGGCTGTCCATTTCAAAGTAATCCGTTCCCAGGGCGATTACCTCGATCCCCTTGGCGCGTAATTGCCTGGTGATCCAACTCCCAAGAAAACCGTCGGCTCCTGTGACAGCAATTCGCGAAGGCCGGGAGGAATGGTCAGAACGGGTGTTCATCCCTGGACTATGAGTATGATTTGCGACCGCCTCTGAGCGTCTTTTTGATAGGTGGTCTCCCCGGTAGTGAAAGACCTTTCAGGATGCCAGCTCTTCGCAGACGGAGCGCAAACCGGTATACCCGCGAGATAATTGGGGAGGGGGAGCGTTCTATAGGCCTTCGGATGTCGTTGAATTCCGGAAGGAGGGCTCCGTCTGTCTCAGAAATCGCTGCCACAAGCTTATTTTTGCGAAAGATTAGCACCATGCCAAGTCTTGAATCTGCTCGGGCTTCGCGCTGGGAGGCGGCACAAGCTACCGCCGTTGGTCGCCCTTCCGATCTCCTGGAAGGGGGGCCTCATGCTCTTTCAATCTCAGTTCTGACTGTGTTAGAAAGTCACCGGGCACATCAGCCTGCCCGATGCGAGGTGGAAGTTACCTCCTTTGATACTAGCAAACATGCCCACCGCCTCGATCTGCAGGCGAAGGAGCATTCCTGACGTGTTGGAAAAGCATCGCGGGAGAATCACAAGCATTTCATAGATTTCAAGAAAAAATGAAACGGTGGCCGAACGTTCGGGAGAATCGGTCGGCGTCTCGTGTTTTCGAAAATGGGTTACAAACTCCTCCGAGAAAACGCCGCGGGGCAAGTTTCAAGTCAGACGGGCGGAGGAGCGCCTGTGAAAAACTCCTCGAACGAGGCAAACGCTAGTGTCGTGTTCCGCCAGGAGGAGCGTCATCTCACGCGAGCGTAGCAGACCAATCCGCTTCGCCGTTTCCTCGGCAGGAACGACATGATGCTGATCTCAATTAAAGGGCATCGTTGTTTAGGCGAAACCTGCCCAGGTCGCTGAATCAGTAAGAGGACGGTCCGCCTGGCAATGGTGAGCCGTCCGAACTGCGAGGCTTCGACCTCGCGGCCTGGGAAGACTTCGCTGGCTGCAGCCTTCCCGGCGCACGAGCGGAGCTTAAAGTCGCGTCGCTTTCGACGATCACTACCGACATTGCGCGCAACGTTGGCGGCGACGAGGTGAAGGTTATTCCCCCCAAGAAAGTAACCAACCTGATCAAGACGATCCGGAGCGAAGGTGTGAAAGCGGTGAAACATTAAGAGAAAGTTATCAGGACGTTGATCTCGTTCCTCTACTCCCTTATTCTTTGACGCGTGGAAAGACGCACGCGACAGAAGCGGGCCATTGAGGCCGTGCTTGAGAAGCACAACAATCCGCTGACCGCGCCAGAAATTCAGCGCCTCGCAATTGGGGAAGTCCCGACTCTTGGAATAGCAACGGTTTATCGTTCCCTCAAGGCGCTCTCCAAGGACGGCCGCGTGGTTTCCGTGGAAATCCCTGGCCAAATGCCGCGTTACGAACGCGCCAACAAAGGCCATCATCATCACTTCCTTTGCCGCGTGTGTGGCGGGGTCTTCGAATTGGAAAGATGCCTGGCCGGTATCAAAACGATGGCGCCTCCGCGATTTCGGGTCGAAGATCACGAAATCATTCTCTATGGCTCTTGTGAGGCCTGCCTGCGAAAAGAAAAGCGCGCCCGCCAATCGCTGGTTGCATGAAGTTTGCCGGCACTCTTTCACTTTGGACTCCGCGCGCGGGAGAACACGCGCCAAGTGCAATACACGCGGCAACAGCCGCGAACCGGAGAGCAACTTTCATCGCATCACTGTCTGGCGCTGAATTCACAGGGCCAGCACATCACCTTGCCGCTCCGATCGAAACTGATGACGAGAAGTTTCATTTTCACGGAGGCGCCAGTGGAAGTTTTGGCCAAGACGTTGGTGTATTCCCAGGTCTCGCCCATTGGAGTGGCGGTGACCTTCTGCGGCTTTCCATAGGCAGCGAGCGCCTCGGCCTTCGTCTTTCCTTTCGCCAATAGAGCCGGGGACGTGGTGGCACAGCCGGCAACGGCAGCAGCGCACAGGATGAGTATCACGTTTCTCATTACATGCGCTGTTTCTCGCTCCGGTTGGATACTGTCAAGGGTCTTATTGGAACGCTTATCTAATCCATGAGCGAGAAAATGCCCCATGGCGCTTCAACCAGGCATCAAGACTATTGCTGCTGAGCCCTTTCGACCCACTTAATAAGGGAATCGGGGCCGCCGAGAAGATAGCCGACGTGACGTGCGACTTCTTCGCCGCCAGCGTTCACCAAAATCAGGGTCGGGAAGCCTTCGACGCCAAATTTGGCCGCGAGCGCACTGTTCTGCGCTTTCACTTCATCGGGCAGCGGTTTGCGCGACGGAAAATCCAACTCGACAAGTACGAGGTTCTTGGCGGCGAATTCGTTAAACTCAGGCTGCGAAAAGATGTCTTTGGAGAGCTTGATACACCAGACACACCAATCGGAGCCGGTGAAGTCGAGCAACACCAGCTTGTGCTCCTTCCCGGCCTGAGCAAGCGCTGCACTGTAGTCAGTCTGCCAACCTTCCGACGCAGGAGAACCAAGAAGCAAGACCGCGTTAAAAAACACTACCACCGCGAACAAAGAAAGCGTCTTCATGGCGTCGTCAATGTTCTCCAGTCTCGGAAGAATTCAACTCGAAGGCGCAATCGAAGCTGTCGTGATTTTTCGATTCGACTGTTTGAGCGCTGCAAATCACGTCCCGGCCAGCATGGTTGCCGGATCGAAATTCGGAAGCACGTCCGAGTCAATGGGAGACGGTCGCTCGGCGCGATGGGAGGCTGCGTAAGCGATCATCAAGGCATTGTCGGTGCGCAACTCTTGTGGCGGCGTTCTCCAGTCGAACCCTGACTCCTTGCAAAGCCGCGCGACCTTTTCCCCAAGGCGGACGTTCGAGCTGACACCACCACTGAGCGTAAGCAGCGACCGGCCACATGCTTTCACAGCTCGCGCGAGCTTCGCTACGAGCACATCAACAACCGCCTCTTGAAAAGAGGCACAAATATCCGGCAAGTCTTGGGCGCTAAATCCGCTCTCCAAAAAATACTTCACGGAGGTCTTCAATCCGCTGAAACTAAAATTCAAGTCTCCTGAAGCGATCATACTACGAGGAAAATTAAATCTTCCGGGATCTCCCTTTCGCGCGAGACGGTCCACTTCCGCGCCGCCTGGGTAACCCAGTCCCAGGATCTTCGCGATCTTGTCAAATGCCTCCCCAGCGGCGTCGTCCAGCGTGCGGCCAAGCAAGCGATACCGCCCATAGCCTTCCACATCGAAGAGAAGGGTATGCCCGCCGCTCACGATCAAGGACACATGTGCGGGAATGACGCTCTCGCCAAAGAACGGAGACAGCAAATGACCTTCAAGGTGATTGACGGCGAGAAACGGCCGTCCTGCGCCAAGAGCCAGTCCCTTGGCCGCAGAAGCCCCAACGCGGAGCGCGGCAGCGAGCCCGGGTCCCGTCGTCGCCGCAAAGGCGTCGATTTGAGAATTCGAAAGCTTCGCTTCGACAAGAGCGTTCTGAATCAGCCCCGGAAGAAGGGCCAGGTGATTTCTTGACGCCACCTCGGGAACGACGCCCCCGTACTCCGCATGAATGCCGGCCTGGGAGGCGATGCGATGCGCAAGCACGCTACGGCATCCGCGCAGGATGGCGACTGACGTTTCGTCGCATGACGTCTCGATCGCAAGAACAACCCGGCTCAAGAGCCCTTTCCGGCAGGATTCTTCTTCTTGGTTTGATGCCGCTCCGCAAAAATGAGCGTACCGCGCAAAATGTCTACCGCTCTCGCCAATTGCGGATCGCCGTCCGTGAAAACCTGCCTCGTGCCGCCGCTCTCGGGATCCCGTCGCGATTCGAGAAGATCAAACTCCTGCTGCTGTGTGAGTCCAACGCGGATATTTGGCGTAACACCCACCTGGTGGATGACTTGGCGTCCGGGCGTGAAGTATTTCGCCGTTGTCAGGCGCAGCGCGGATCCATCGGGGAGCGAAATCACGCTCTGCACCGAGCCTTTGCCGAACGTGGTTTCGCCAACGATGATTGCACGCTTAAGATCCTTCAAAGCGCCCGCCACAACCTCCGACCCGCTTGCGCTCGCGTAGTTGACCAGGAGAGCAACGGGATAAGTTCGCGTCTTGCCTCCGCGGGTCGTGGTCCGATACTCGCGGCCCGGCAACCGGCCTTCGGTTGAAACCACCTTGGTCCCCTGCGCGAGAAACAGGCCGCTAACATCCACGGCGCTGCTGAGCAGACCGCCTGGATTGTAGCGCAGATCGAGAACGAGGGCTTGCATTCCGTCCTTTTCCAGTTTGTCGAGCGTCTTTGCCAGCTCACCGGCGGTCGGTTCGTTGAATTGCGTGATCCGCACATACCCGACTTTGAGGTCCTGGGGATCGGAGGAAGGAAGGATCTGCGCGTCTTTCACACTCTTGACCTTGATTATCACCCGCGTGAGCTCGTAATCCTTGATCTCCTTGGTGGAAGGCCGCTGGATCGTCAGCGTCACTTTTTCTCCCGCCTCGCCGCGCAGCTTGTCCACCGCTTGCATCAGAGGGAGCTTTTCCGTCGAAGTTCCGTTGATGCGCAATATGCGGTCGCCCGGTTTGAGTCCCGCCTCGAAGCCAGGGCTGTCCTCCATGGGGTTGACGATCGTCAGAGCTCCGTCCTCCATTGTGACGACGACACCCAGACCGCCAAACTCACTCCTGGTATCCTCCTGCATGCCGCGAAAATCGCGCGGTTCCATGAACTGGCTGTGCGGGTCAAGTTCGGCAAGCATGCCGCGAAGGGCACTATAGGTCAGGTCGCGGTACGAAACTTTCCCATCATCCACGTAGTCCTGTCGGATGAGCTGCATCGCTCGGGCCAAAACCTGGACGTTATCATAAGGCGACTCCGGATCCATTTCCTGCGCCGGTTCCCCCTCTTGCGCGCGCAAGCCGTTCACGGCGATGGCAATCAAAGCGGCGACGGCGATTTTCCTGAACATCAGAGAAGTTATCATACTTTCGGCGCCCGCAAGTCCTCCGTGTCCCCAGATTTATCAGGAGAAATCTCGAGGGAGAGGTCCACGGCTCGCGCGGAATGCGTCAATTCGCCAACGGAAACAAGGTCGACGCCCGTTTCCGCGATCTGGCGGACGGTCTGCAGCGTGACACCTCCGCTAGCCTCAAAAGTAATGCCGGGCCTTCGCAGCGAGACGGCCTCGCGCAGCTGGGAGAGTGCCATGTTGTCGAGAAGAATCACGTCCACACCTTCCAAGGTCAAAAATTGACGCACCTGGTCCACGGTATCCGCCTCAATTTCAACACGAATCTTTGGCCGATCGGATTTGACCCTGGAGATCGAAGCTTGTAAGTCCGCCAAACTCGCAGGGGCCGCAAGATGATTGTCCTTGACCATAACCATGTCATGCAGGCCGAGGCGGTGGTTAGCGCCGCCGGCGGCCGCCACAGCGGCCTTCTCGAGCAGGCGCATTCCGGGGGTGGTCTTCCGGGTGTCAAGGATTTTGGCGGAAGTGCCGTGCACCGCCGCAACGTATTTTCCAGCGAGTGTGGCAACGCCGGAAAGACGCTGGAGGAAATTTAGGGCGGTGCGTTCCGCGGTCAGCAAGGATGCCGCACGCCCGCGCAATTCCATTGCGACGCCTCCTGCCGGCAAGTGCGCGCCGTCTTCCAGGAGTTTCTTGATCCAGAGTTCGGCGTCAACCCGCCGGAAGACTTCCTCGGCAACATCCAGACCGGCGACAACGCAAGCCTCGCGCGCCACGATTTTCGCTGCGATGCGGCGGTTCGGATCAGTGAAATACTGTGTCGTCACGTCGCCCTCGCCGATGTCTTCGGCAAGCGCCAAGGCTATGAGATCGGTCTCAGGAGGCATGGACAACCTGTGCGGAAGTGCCAAGGTCGAGCAGTTTCTTTTGCCAGCGCATGAGAAGCGGGGTCTGGGGATCGACTGAAGCAGCTTCCAGCGCGCTTCGTGGCGCAACGATTGAGAAATCGAGACCCAACTCGGCGGCAACCTTGTCGCGGGTGTTCTTCAAATGCTCAAAGCGCTCAGTCTGCTCCCGGCTGGGACGTCGCCGTCCGGACCTCGTCGGAACGGGCCACTCGCCCTCGGGAATGTGCAATGCCAGAGCCAAAATGATCTCGAAGCTCTTCCGGCGACGGTTGCTCATCCTGGGAGTCGAGAAGGCCTCCCCATCGACGGCTCTTTCCGCAATTCGGACGATATCGTCATTGCTCATGACGTGAAACGGCGGCCGGTCCCAGGCGCGCGCCTCTGCGTCGCGCCAATACCATAGTACTCGCAATACCGATTGCGCCCGAGGGCGGAGAGCGGCGCTGCCCGGAATTCGCCAGGCCTTGCTTTCGTCCCGTTCACGTGGCTCACGCGCCGAGGCGATCATTCTGTCACACGATTCGGAGAACCAATCCCAACGGTTCAAGCGTCGCAGTTCCGTCTCGAGGATTTCGGCAAGGGGGAGGAGGTACTTGGTATCGTTGATGGCATACTCGATCATCTGATTCGAGAGGGGACGCAACGCCCAGTTTGCCTTCTGCGAAGCCTTGGAAAGTTTCACGCCAAAGTGCTTCGCCACCAAGGCGGCCAAACCAAGTTCTTGGTAGCCACAAAGCCGTGCGGCAATCATGGTGTCAAAAATATCGGTTGCCGCGAATTGGCCGCCCCGGTGGAGCATGCGCAAATCGTAATCGGCGCCATGGAGGACGAGCTGCCTTTTCGCAAAAGCCTCGTAAAGCGGCTGAAGTGAAAATCCTGCCAAAGGATCGACCAGGACATTTTCGTGCACGGTGCTGACCTGGATGAGGCACAGCTTTTCAAAGTAGCTATGGAGGCTGTCGGCCTCGGTATCCAAAGCAATCCGGGAGAGGGGCGTGAGCCTGGCGATGAGTTCCGCCAAGCCCTGGGGGTCGGCGATCAAGGCTCGGCGACGAATTTATCGCCAGGGAGATCGTCTCCTCCCCGGCGCGCGCGGGGTTCGCGCACCTGTGTGGTGCCATCGGTGGGGACCGTGACAAACGGTCCGCCGGCTAGTGGTGCTACGTCCGTAAAGGCCACTTCAGCAACCTCGCTTGGTTTGCCCTCGAGCGGGAAGTCTTTCCGCAGCGGGAAAAAGGGATATCCGTCCCACATCAGGATCCGCCGCAGATCGGGGTGACCGTCAAAGCGAATACCCATCATATCGTAGACTTCCCGTTCGTGCCAGTCGGCGGTCGGCCAGATATCGGAAACCGTGGGCGCGACGGGATTATCTTCGTCGGGCACCAGCGTCTTGAGGCGGAGATGGAGGCCGCTCGCCATGGAATACAATTCGTAAACGATCTCATAGCGCGGATAATCGCCGAAATGATCGATGCTCGTGATATCGATGAGGTAGTCGAAACCAAGTTCGTCGCGGCAAAATTTGCAGAGCTCGCGCAACGACTCGATTTTTACAGAAAGCGATTTCTCCCCGCGAAACTCCGCTTCAGAGAGAATCGCGTCCGCATGAGGCTCCCGTAGGCGTGCCAAGGCTTCCTCTAGGCTCATACGGCTTCGGCAAGGGCTTTCTTTTGGTCCCTTACGGAGTGCTCAGCCATGATCTTTTTCTGCAGTTTGATCAGGCCATCGAGCAGAGCCTCAGGCCGCGGAGGACAGCCGGAAACATAGACATCCACAGGCAGTAAGTGATCGATCCCCTGCAGAACAGCATAGCTGCGATACATTCCGCCACTCGATGCGCAGGCTCCCATGGCGATGCACCATTTTGGCTCCGGCATTTGCTCCCAGATGCGTTTGACAGCAAGAGCCATCTTGTAAGTCACGGTGCCTGCCACAATCATTACGTCGCTCTGCCGAGGCGAAAATCGCATCACCTCCGCGCCAAACCGGGAAATATCGTAACGAGACGAGGAAGCCGCCATCAACTCGATGGCGCAACAAGCCAGTCCCATCGGCATCGGCCAGAGGGAATTGCTCCGCATCCAATTGATCGCCGCGTCGAGACGAGTAATTATTACGTTGCCTTCGATCTTCGAATCATAAGCGACAGGACTCGTCTGTCTCATACAACGAACGTATTTTTCCTCGTGCAACCGGCAAGAGCAAATTTGCGAAATCGTTTGTGCCTGACGACTTGAGTTTCCGATCTGTTCGTGGCACGCATGCCGCATGGATCTTGCCAAGGAGAGTTATCGACTTGCGCGACGGGCCTGCGCCGCCGTGCTGATTCTGAGTTCCTGCGCACACCGGCCACCGTCTGGCCGCACCGAATCGACGGTCTTACCCGGTCCTGCTGCAATCACAACGACTGCTCAGGGGTCGCCCAAATCACGCGCAGCAGCCGCGGCTCCGATCGAAAGAAGAACAACGCTCCAGGCGCTTCCAAAAAAGGAGCCGACCAAAGCCGAGCAGATCATCACGCTTGTCCGCGAGGGATACCTTGTTGACGAAGCCAAGGGGGCTCTTGTCTTCTCGAAAACCAGGCCTACGGGTGCTTTGGGATCAGGGCTTTATGAAGATGCAATTCTTCTCGGGCGCCTTCGCCGTACGTTGAAGGAGACCGATGGGATTCCCGATTCCCTCTCCGCCACGGCAACGGTGCGCGATGCCAAGGCTTTTCTGAAGATTGACGACACTCTTCCCGCGCCAACCGCGGCCAGAGCTATT
>JAXIPG010000228.1:0-7912 GCA_045403045.1 Terrimicrobiaceae bacterium | reverse complement strand
GAAATTTCGGCGGTTTGGGCTTACAACCCCTAATAGCTACATTTTTTGGCTCTGATTTGGGCAACACGCCGTTTAGACGCGACCCCTACTCGCGAGCCGCGAATTGACTGACTGCGATGCCGAACGACTCCTTGAACAATGGAGGCAACGGCTGCCAAGGCCGGTGCGGATGATGATCGCTCCAAGGCCAGGAGCGAGATCAGTGGACCGGATGCCTAGCGAAGAACCCTCTGAACGTTTCCGCCTGGCCGAATGGAATTTTCCATCCGGAGCCGTCCTCCCGCATTAGCGGTCTAATGTCCTTGGGGGGGTCGTGCGGGAACTCGACCCACTCTCCATTCTTGACACTCCCGCCCAGAAAGTGACCTGCCTCATGGGCGAACGTGGTAGGCAAATGCACGCCGGAGATGAACGCAATGCCCAACTGGGGGCGCGTGGCCCCAAAGCTAGACCTGCCCCCTCTTCCGGTCTCCGGGTTGACCCCGACGAGGACCTGGTGCACAAGAAAGAAGGTGAGATGCGCACCCGGAACCGTGTGCTTCGCGAATACTGCCTCGTTCATTTTGGGGCTCATCCCGGACTTCGCATAGAACGATGCGCGGCTTCCGGGTTTCAGACCGTGCGCCCTCCTAAGCTCCTCTTGTGTCTTCGCATCATCGTGGTCGATGACGACGTCGGTCGATGAAATGAGGTCAAAAAAGATGTTCGTCTGAGGGGTCCAGATGGCATTCATCCTGAAGAGCTCTTCCTTCGGATCGCATGGCTGGTTGGCGTGGAACCGCACGTTGCCCTGCTGGTCGCGGGCTCGCACGTTGCGAATCGCCACATTGATGGTCATAAGGTCGACAACCGCGATCTGGAGCGTGGCTATGGCCGAGGGCACCCGTCGCCCAGGCACCGACCGCGGGACGGCCGTCACGCGCGTTTTCGAAAAGCCGGTTTGGATCTTGCCGAAGACCCGAAAAAACCTTGGTTTGTTCCAACGGCCGGGGTCAGGCATCATTGCTGCTTTGAACTGAGCGTCGACTCCGGGCCTGTCGAGCAAGTTCCGATAGTCATGGAGCGCTTGGAGCTCGGCTTTGCCGTCAAATTCCTTGAGCTCGATGGAGCGGTCCGATGGCACAACGCTCAAATCCATGCCGGAGGTCTCGAGCACCACCGACCTGTGGTCGCCGCCAGGTACGACCATTCCCTGCGCGTCCTCATCGACTCCCCAGCACCTTATTTTCTCATAGAAGCGGACCATCGCCATTGGAGTCTCCTCCTACTGATAGGAAATCGCTTTTGGCCCTCCGGGGCGTTGGCCCGGAGTGTGAAGCCGAAAGCGTCCATTTCGATGGGCGCAGAGTGAACAAAAGTGGGCCGGAAGTCAAACACGGGCTGCCGCCGGAGGCTGGGGGCCGCTGAACAATGGGACATGTACGCGTTTCGGCGAATTGCCGTTGCTTGGAAATCGCCAGCGCTGGTCTGCGCTCACCCGCACGAGGAATATAACATTCATGATTCTGACGGGGGCTCGCCCGCATTCGCAGAGAACTTGTTCATCCTATAACGGGTCCCTCTTTTTGCCATCGGCCCAAAATCGCCGCCCAAGCCTCAACCGCACCACAGAGTAAAGGTCGCCTTTCTGCGCATCACCCGAGGGGGCCAATCAGAGTTTGGCTTGGATTACAATAATAGTCATTATTGTGCGCGGGATGAGTCGTCCCCGCCGCAGCGTTTTCACTCCAAAGCGTCACTGAGCGCTTCCGCTGTCTGCCTAGTCTGCTCATAGCTGACATGGGTATAGCGCACGGTCGTGCGGATATTCTTGTGGCGGAGCAATTCCTGGATTTCCCGCAAATCCTTTCCCACCTGGTTAAGGAGGACCGTGGCCGCGGAGTGGCGCAACCCATGCGCGGTGATCTCCCCTACCCCGAGGACTCTACAGGCGGCCCGCAGCCGCAAATTGAACGCCCGGTTGGAAAACGGCGCGCCCGAATATCCTGCAAACACAATCTGCGACGCCGCGAAGGCGATTCCGCCGGGAGCCATGATCCGGGGGCCTTTAAATTTCTCCTGGAGGGCCTTCCACTCGAGGAGCGCTGTACTCAAGCGTCCGGGAACGGGCACATCCTGGAAGACGCTTCCCTTGCCCTTGATCCGGAGAGCGACAATTTCCTCCCCCACCCTCTGGCAGTCTGACCAAGTGAGCTGGATCAATTCCTCGAACCGGCAGGCGGTCTGGAAAAGGACAGCGGCAAGGATTTGATTGATTGGTTTCACATCACGATGCGGCTCACAGTGCTTCAGCAGCAAGCGAAAGGGTTACAGGCCGAACGGCCGCAGTTCGGCCAAGAAACATCAAAACAGCTCGAAAGCGTGAGGCACTTGCTCTGGCACGGTAACACCGAAGAGGCGCTCGAACGCATCGGCGGCCTAAATATAGAACTCGATCTCCTTCGAGCTTTCTCACCCCCAGCAGACAAACTCGGCAAAGCCTCGGCGAGTTCGAGACCTACATCCGAAACAACATCGAATTCATTCCGAACTTCGGGGAACGCTACCGCCAGGGCGAAACGATCAGTACCGCGTTTGTCGAATCGACGATTAATCAGGTCGTCAGCAAGCGGTTCGTCAAAAAGCAGCAGATGCAGTGGACGCCGCAGGGTGCACACTTCCTGTTACAGACACGAACTAAAGTCCTGAACAACGATCTTGAGGACGTCTTCCGCGGTTGGTACCCGCAGTTTCACGCTCGGGCCGCTTGACCCCCGACTTCTTGACGCTCTCGTATAAAGTTGTGCGCTGGGGGTTCAAGGGAGCGCATTCTGAAACGTCCATAAAGAGGTAAACCCAACATGGGGCGAATGGCACCGGCGTCAGCAATCAGCCGGGCTCCCGTCGTGTGGAGCAGCAGCGAAAACGAGTGCTCGTGCTTGACTGTGAGGAAGGCGAATTTTCATGCACCGCTCGCGCTCGTTGCGCTCGTCTCCTGCACGGGGCCGAGCGCTCGATCGCGAATCGGTGAGAGCCGCCGTACGAGGCCGCTGGTCCCGTTTACCTCCACCCGCTCACCATCCGCCAGCATGTTCGTGGCGTGCGTGCAGCCCATGACAGCGGGGATCCCGTACTCGCGAGCCACGATGGCGGCGTGGGAGAGCGGGCCCCCGGCGTCCGCGACCACCGCCGCCGCAACCGAGAACAGCGGGGTCCATGCGGGGGTGGTGCTTGAGCAGACTAGGATGTCTCCCGGCTTCAGCTTGTGGAACTCGTCTGCGCCGCGGATCACCTTGACGGCGCCGATCGCCACGCCTTGGCTCACGGGTGCGCCTTTGAGCGTTTGGCGGGTCTCTCCGCGCTGTGGAGGCGAGCGATCCCAGCTCTCTCGCATTCGTTTCCAGACGATCCGGCGCTGCTCCACGACCGATCGGATATCGCGGATCCGCTCTCCTGCGACCAAGTCTCTCAGCTCGTCGGGCAAGAGAAAAAAGATTGAGCGTGCATCTCCCAACCTGCCTGCACTCACGAGACGCTCTGCCAGTCGGCCAGCGAAGGAGCGTATCAGGCCGACCACCTCTTAGGAAGTAGAGGCTGGCCTCTCGTGCGACGACGAAGGAACGCGCGGTATCCACGGCCCATTCGAACTTCGCCGCCAGTCGCGGCTTGCGGGCCAAGCGCGCTGCAATCTCGGCGCGGGCTCGACGGTAGGTCTCCTCGTCCCGTGCCGTGTGATCCACCAGGCTATCCGGGTACCGGATGGTGGTGGCGATGAGACCGAGGACCTGGTCGGGCTCGTCAGCCCATGCGGGATAGCTCGGCTGAGGCTCCATGGTGAGGGCCGTGCGATCACCAAATTCGCCGAGGAATCGGGCCAGCTGTCCCGCAAACGCGCCGCACCTCGGGTCGGCCAGGATGGCTGCGTGCATCGCTCCGAACGGCCGGCTCGTGAGGATCTCGCGGACGGCCGGAGTGCTCGCCGCGCTCCTGGCCAGGTCCTTCATGGCCCGGTTGGAGAGCGCGGTCTTGTGGTCGAGGCTCAACATGAGCTGCTGCTTCACCCGGGCGGCTTCGTCCCCGTAGAGCCTCCGGAGCAGGACCGTCAAACGCCGGTGCGCGGCTGCACCTGCAGCCATGTATTTGCGGAAACGCCGGTACATCAGCTCCGTGATGACACCGCGGAGTCGATCGATGCCGGCAAGCGACTGCTCCATCGTCGTCTCAGACGATGGCGCCGCTGGAAGCATGGGCCGTAGGGCGAGCTCGTCGACCTCCCGCCACTCTCGCCCTGGGTCGTATCGGGTCCACTCCTTCAGCCCGCGCCACATGAACGGAAGACGAAGTAGGATTCGGAACACGCTCGGCAAGGGCGGACTGAACAGAACCAGGCCGCTCTCGTGTGGCCGAACCACGTCGGCCGGCAACTTTATCCCGAGCTCCGCAGCGACTCGCCTGGCTCCGTCCAGCGCTGCGGCGGTGTTGCACGAGATATCGAATGGGCGCAACGGACGGGGAAAGTGGTCAGGAATCGAAGGTAGCAGCCGCCGGCGAATGAACGACGGCATTCGTCCCACGTAGATCCATCCGTGAACATCGTCCTCCAACCCAGGAAGGGGGGGCTGCTGCGATCCCTTAGGCAGCGCCGTGACCGGCCGTGCTTGCAGTACGTAGAGTTGACCCCCAGCGAGAGCCCACTCTATGTCCTGGGGCTCGCCGTAGTGCCGCTCGACATTCAGCCCGGCGCGGGCGATCTCTGCGACCGTCGCGTCGGGCAGGCAGAGCTTGTTCTCCTGCTCGGCAGCGGGCATGGGGATCACCACCGTCCCCTGCCCTTCCTGGACAACCTTGCTCTCCTTTCGACCGGATTCCCTCTTCGAGATCGTCAACCTCTGCTTGGACACCACGTAGGTGTCGGGGATGACGAGACCCGAGACAACAGCTTCACCCAGGCCATAGCTCGCAGTGATCACGGCCTCGTCGGCCGCGCCCGTCACGGGATTGACCGTGAACATCACCCCGGCCACGTCTGCAGCGACCATCTCCTGCACTACGACCGCGAGCCCGACGGAGGCATGATTGATGCCCTGCTTTTCCCGGTAGTGGATCGCTCGCGAGCTCCAGAGCGAAGCCCAACATCTGCGCACGGCGAGGAGCAACGCCTCCACGCCGGAGATGCCCAGGAATGTCTCCTGCTGCCCGGCGAACGACGCCTCGGGAAGGTCCTCGGCCGTTGCGGACGACCTGACCGCGACCCGGGCACCTTCCCCGATCCGGCGGTAAGCGTCTCGGATCTCGGTTTCTATCTCGGGAAGGATCGAGGTGTTCAGGAACAGTGGCCCAAGAGCCTCGCTGAGGGTTTCGCGCGGGCCGGCCAGCAAGCCAGGGAGGTTCCGACCGATGATTGTCTCCTCGATCTGGCGTCGGTAAGCCGAGGTCGTGATGCAAAAACCTCGCGGGACGGGGAATCCCGCTTTGGACATCTCGCCGAGGTTGGCGCCCTTTCCCCCGACAAGCAGGAGATCGCTCTTGCTGATCTGGTCGAGCCAGAGAATCGCGCTCATGTTTTCTCCTTCGTCTCGTCAGTCGCGTGAGGATTCCCTTCGTCAGCCTCGAGGCCGAGGATCGCCGGCCCCGTCCTTTCGCCCGTTCCGTGCGCGCGGCGACCGGCGCTTCCTGCCAGCAGCCAAGGTCTCGACGAAGACGCTCTTCACCTGTCGCTTGAGCTCTGACCTCAGCTCATCTGATTCGACGCCCACGAGCTTCGAAGTCAGCGGGTAAGCGATGAAGTAGAACTGCATCGTTCCCACCAGGAGCAGCGCCGTCAGTCGCGGATCGAGCCGGCTCGCCGCGCTTCCTCTCCGAGCCTCGCGGAAGCGACCAGCCAGCTCGCCGATCATCCGCTCGATGGGCGGGATCAGCTTGGGTAAGAGCGCACTGCCGTGCTGGATGATCTCCCTGTGGGCAATCCGCAGGAACTCGCCGTCCTCGGCGAAGTGATCAATGGCGAGATCGATGAAACGCTCGAGCTGTTCCGCAGGGCTCCCGGGCTCGCGGAGGACGGCGAGGAAATCCGGCGACCCACTGTTCATCTTGGATTCCAGGACGGCGACCAGCAGGCCCTCCTTCGAGCCGAAATAGTGGTTGATGAGGGCGAGGTTGCACCCTGCCTGCGCAGCTATCTCTCGAGTGGAGGTGGCCGCGAATCCTTGAAGACTGAAAAGCTTGCGCCCTACGGCGAGCAGTCGTTCGCGGTGCCCCTCGGGCTGTGGCGGTGTCATGCTCAGAGTTTAATCAATCGATTGACTAAGGCAAGGGCGATGCTTACGTTAGGGGCGTCCCTAGTCGAGCGACGAGGACGCGAGGGGGAACATGTTCGAGACAGCTTCACTTCTCTCCGTGATCGCGGTCGCCGCGGTGGCGGCTTCGCCCGGGCCGGTGCTTCCCCGTACAGAGGCCGAGACGGCGTCTGGAAAGTCGGTCACCTTGCCCGACGCCGCGGCGGAGCGCATCGCGGTTCTGATCGTGGGGTTCAGTCGGAAATCCAGCACGCCGGCCGGGCGGTGGGAGGACAAGCTCACGCACGACTACGCATCTTTTCCACGCGTGGCCGTCTTCCGAATCGCCGTGCTGGAGTCCTTGCCGAGGCTGTTTCGGGGCCTTCTACGCGCCGGGATCGAGAGCAACGTCCCGAAGAATAGGCGGGACTCCTTTGTTCTCCTGTTCCATCAGGAGGAGGCCTGGAAGAATCTCGTTCAGTTCGGCGCGCCCGATGACGCGTACATCGTTCTGCTGGACGGCGCCGGACGGATGTTCTGGCGCGGCCACGGCAGCGCCGATGGTATTCCATACGACGCGCTCAAGGCGCAGATCAGCGTCCTCCTCAACCGAGCCTCAGCCGGGGAAAAATGAAACCGCTGATGTACTCAATAGGCGCCGTGGTCCTGGGCATCACCGCCATTTGGCTTGTCGGTGCGAACCGAGCGGGGCTCTTCGTCAGCGACAAGCAGGCGGGCGCGTCCGCGGCCGATGAGAAGGGCTGGGAAGCATTCTCGCGCAGGAAGAAGTTCATCGATGTGGGCCGCTGGCGCGTGGCCTACGTCGAGGAGGGGAGCGGTGAGCCAGTCGTGCTGCTGCACGGTTGCCCGTTCCAGTCGTTCGAGTACAGCCGGGTGATCCCGTTGTTAGCGCGCCGCCATCGGATCATCGCGCCCGATTTGCTCGGCGTCGGCGACACGATCGTGCGCCTCGATGACGACTACCGCCTAACGAACCAGGTCAAGATGGTGGTCGGTCTCCTCGACCGCCTGGGAATAGAGAGCGCGCACTTCGTTGGCCATGACCACGGCGGAGCCATCTGTCAGCTCATGATGAAGCACCACCCCGAACGGCTCCGTTCCGTCGTTCTCACCAACGTGGAAGCCTATGACCAGTGGCCGAGCGAGCCCGAACGTCTTGATGTCGAGCTCGTCGTGAATCCGCTGACGACGCCCTTGCTGCGTCTCGTGCTGGCGACCAAGACTGCCCAGCGCTGGATTTACAGAATCGCCGTGAAGCGACCCGAGGCGCTGACCGACGAGGTGCTGGACGCCTTCACGCGGCCGAACATGGCGACACCTGAACGCTGGCTCCGATTGCGTCGCTTCCTGCGCTGGCAGCTTGATCGCGAGCACAACATGGAAACCATGCACGTGGTCGACGGACTCAAACGCTTCAGACGCCCCACGCTTCTGCTTTGGGGCAAGAGCGACATCGGACCTGCGATCGCCGAGCGTCTCGCTCGCGACATCCCGGGCGCGGTCGGGGTCGAGTGGCTGGAGAACTCGGCCCACCTGCCCATGCTCGGGGAGCCCGAGGCCTACACCGAGGCTCTCGGACGCTTCTTGGAAAGCGCGGGCAAGACGCCTTGAGCACGGCTCGCTCACCCCTTGCGGCC